>NZ_JALXWY010000001.1:0-442214 GCF_025144155.1 Corynebacterium sp. p3-SID1194 | reverse complement strand
CGACCGGCACGCCCCGCTCGGTCATCATTTCCTCCAGATCGCGGTAGCTCACCCCGTAGCGGCAGTACCACCGCACTGCCCACAGAATGATGTCACGGGGGAAATGACGACCGGAGAAGATACCCATGGCTGTGATTATTTCACGTCGCTCTTCCTACTGCCCCAACTTTGCAACAGCACCACCCAATCTAATGGGCACGGCTCTAAACTGGAACCCTGTGACTGAGAACAACGCCCCTGCGAACGACGGCACCGTGGACAAGGACCTCCTCCGCGAATGGACTGACCTGGCGAAGGAGGTCCGCCACCACCGGGATCTGTATTACAACGGCGACCCGGTGATCACTGACGCGGAATTCGACGAGATGTTCCGTGCGCTGCAAAAACTCGAGGAGGAGCACCCGGAGCTGGCCGTTCCGGATTCACCGACGAAGGAGGTCGGCGCGCCGACGGCGAATACGGCGTTCGCGGACGTCGAGCACCTCGAGCCGATGACGAGCTTGGACAATGTGTTCTCAGCCGAGGAGCTCGCGGATTGGCTGGCGAAGACGCCGGGGCCGTACTTGACGGAGCTGAAAATCGACGGGCTGTCGATCGACTTGGTCTACGAGAACGGCACGCTCGTGCGTGCGGCTACGCGTGGCGACGGCCGGGTCGGCGAGGACATTACCGCCAACGCGAAGGTCATCGAGGACATCCCGCATGAGCTGACGGGCGATGTGCCGGCGCTGGTGGAGGTTCGGGGCGAGGTGTTCATCCGCCCGGAGGATTTCCCAGAGCTCAACGAGCTGCGGCAAAAGGAAGGCGGCAAGCCTTTCGCGAACCCGCGCAACACGGCTGCAGGAGGCCTGCGGCAGAAGGATCCAGAGGCGGTGCGCAAGCGCAAGCTACGCATGATCTGCCACGGTATCGGCGCGCGCGAGGGCGTTGAATTCGCCACGCAGCATGACGCGTACGAGAAGCTCGCGTCGTGGGGGCTGCCGGTCAGCGAGTACACCAAGCGCGCGGAGACCGCCCAGGACGTCCAGGACGCAGTGAGCTACTGGGCAGACCACCGCCACGACGCGATCCATGAGATGGACGGCGTGGTGATCAAGGTCGACGACATCGCGTCGCAGCGTCAGCTCGGTTTCACCTCGCGCGCGCCGCGTTGGGCGATCGCGTATAAGTACCCGCCGGAGGAGGTGACCACGAAGCTGCTGGATATCGAGGTCTCCATCGGGCGCACGGGCCGCGCGACGCCGTATGCGGTCATGGAGCCGGTGTTCGTCTCAGGCTCGACCGTGTCGATGGCCACGCTGCACAACCAGACGGAGGTCAAGCGCAAAGGCGTGCTCATTGGCGACACGGTCGTGGTGCGCAAAGCCGGCGAGATCATTCCGGAGGTGCTCGGCCCCGTTGCGGATCTGCGCGACGGCACCGAACGAGAATTCGTCTTCCCGAAGGACTGCCCGGCGTGCGGCACGGAGCTCGCGCCCGCGAAAGAGGGCGACGCGGACTGGCGCTGCCCGAATACCCGCTCGTGCCCGGCGCAGCTCGGCGCACGCCTGGAGTACATCGCCTCGCGCGGGGCGTTCGATATCGAGGCGCTCGGCGAGAAGGGCGCACACGACCTCATCGCATCGGGCGTGCTTATCGACGAATCCACCCTTTTCTCGCTGTCCTCCGACGACGTAGAAAAGTCGTCTACGTACACGCGGAAAGACGGGCAGATCAATGCGTCGGGCAAGAAGCTTTTGAAAAACCTGCAGGAGCGCAAGACCACGGACTTGTGGCGGGTGCTCGTGGCGCTGTCGATCCGCCACGTCGGCCCGACGGCAGCACGTGCACTGGCGGCGCGCTATAAATCCATGGACGCGCTGCGCGCGGCCTCGGTGGAGGAGCTCGCGGAGACTGACGGCGTGGGAACCATCATCGCCGAATCCTTCAAGGACTGGTTCGAGGTGGACTGGCACGTAGAGATCGTCGATAAGTGGGCCGCTGCTGGCGTGACCATGGAAGACGACGTCGAAGACGCCGCACCCCAAACGCTTGAGGGCCTGACCGTCGTGGTCACCGGCACCTTAGAGAACTACTCGCGCGATGCTGCCAAGGAGGCGATCCTCACGCGCGGAGGTAAGGCGTCGGGGTCCGTGTCTAAGAAGACCGACTACGTCGTTGTCGGTGAGAACGCCGGCTCGAAGGAGCAGAAGGCCCGGGACTTGGGCATCACGATTTTGGACGAAGCCCAGTTCGAGCAGCTGCTGGAGACCGGCGTGGTGTAGTGGGCAATCGCGTTTAGCCGGTGCGGCGCTCACCGGTGCTCTGTGGGCGTGCCGCCACACGGGCAGCCTGGAACCCGACGAGGGCTGCGCCCCAGAGAGCGAGCAACCACCACACAAATACGGGCAAGTCGGTATTCCAGCTCATTCCGCGGGCCAGGAGGAAGACGATGAGGACGGTGAAGACGGCGTCGATAAGCCCGACAATGGGGGAGCGCACTCCGCGCACCGCAGTGAACGTTGCGAGCGCGAGAATAGCGATCGTGAGTAGCAAATTGATCATCGCTGGGTTCCTTTCAACAGAGTAATGCCGAGGTCATCGACGCTCGCTTCGCTGGAATTGGCCACGAAGGCGGCGCGCCGGGGATTCGCCGGGTCCCAGACGAGCATCGTGCTGTAGCCCCCGGTGCCGCCGTTGTGGAAGGTGTATGCCGTTCCGTCGTCCTCCAACTCAGCCCAGCCGAGATCCGGGCCACCGTGCGCGGAGATCCAGTCGACGTACTTCGCGATGTCCTTGGCAGTGGAGCGAATCGCGCCAGCGGGCGCCCAGCCATTCATTTCCCACCGTTCCGCGGGACGGCCGGCCAAAGTAAGTCCCTGCGGATGACCGTCGGCGGTTCCGGGCAAGGCGAGGAACGTCGAAGTCATGCCGGCGGGTTCGAGGATCTTCGTGCGAAGGAGCTCGTCGTAGCTCATACCTGCGTTCTTGGCGAGCAACTGACCGAGCAGTGCATGGCCGAAATTGGAGTAGTTCTCCTCGCCGCGGCCCTTTAGTTTCAACTTCGGATTAGTGGCAGCAGTGAAAATATCCTCTGGGGTATCTCCGCGGTACGGGTTCCCGCCGTCGCGCACCATCATGGAGAGGAACTGCGGGAGACCGAGACTTTCGAGCCGCGACAATCCGGATGTGTGGTTGAGAAGCTCTTCGACGGTGACATCAGCGATGGGCGTGCCGGCGGCGTCAATAATGTCTTGGACTTGAGTGTCGAGGCGCAGGGTGCCAGCCTCGATCTGCTGGCGGGCGAGTTCGCCGTTGAACGTCTTGGTGAGAGAGCCGATTTCAAACTCAGTGTTCTCGTCTGCACCCAGCCCGCCGAAGCGGACCTCCCCGTCTTCGCTGATGAAAGCGGCGAGCTCGTTGGAGCCTGGATCGGCGCCTGATTCCAACAGCGTGGAGGTTTCTTCCTCGCCGGTATGCTGCGTTGCCAACGCGATGGGGCGGGGCCCGAAAGCGATGAGCAATGAAAGTGTCGCGAGAGCGGCGACCCCGGCGACGACAAGCGCTGCGGGACCGAAATGCCTTTGGTGGTTGCGGTTGTTTTGCTTAGTAGTCATCAGTGATCTTCTCCTGCTGCGATGATGGTCAACAGTGGGACGACGCGGGCGGGGCGCACCTCGAAGTGGCCGTTGAGCTTGGCGACCCACCCCGCGTCCTGCAGGGCCCCCAAGTGGTGGTAGCCGGTGCCGGTGGAAGAAACTATTGCTTCCTCCACGAGTTCCGCGACTGTGGCAGGTTTCGTGAGGAGCCGGCGGAGGATCGCTCCGCGGATAGGGTGCGCGATAGCGGCGATTCGCTCGGTGTACTCGTCCCATTCGTGGTCCAGCAGATAATCAGTTTCGCGCTGCCACTGGTACGCGTATTCGCGGCCGTTGATACGGACGGAACCTCCGAAGACGAGCGCGCCACTATCTGGCCCGTTATCTGTTCCAGCCTGCGCTCCAGCTTGCGGCCGGGATGCCTCTACTCCGTCGACGACCCAGTAGTCGCCGGTGGCGCGGGTGAGCGGGGAGGTGCTGCCGGACGATGATGCTTGGGATTCCAAGGCCGCGACGCGCCCCTCGAGAGCCCCGAGCCGTTCCAAAACACTGGAATAAGTTTGAGAAAATGTAGAAGTCTGCTGGTCCACAGTTCCAATAATATAAAATACTTTTATAACTGTCGAGGATTCTTGAGCTGCTCGGTGTTGCAGCAATGAAAAAGCGCGCCGGAGCGCGCTTTGAAATCGCTTGTGTGGGGTGGTGGCTCCTGGGAGCGGGCCTAACGCACCAACGCGCCGACAATGGCGCCGAGGTCGCCGGTGTGGGTGGCCTTGGAGGTAAGGAAGTCGGGGCCTCCGGTGCGGCCGACCACCATGTATAGGCCGGTCATGTCCAGGGGAGTGACGGCGTGGGCACCATCATCGCCGAATCCTTCAAGGACTGGTTCGAGGTGGGCTGGCACGTGGAGATCGTCGATAAGTGGGCCGCTGCTGGCGTGACCGCCAAGGAGGCGATCCTCACGCGCGGAGGTAAGGCGTCGGGGTCTGTGTCCAAGAAGACCGACTATGTCGTTGTCGGTGAGAACGCCGGCTCGAAGGAGCAGAAGGCCCGGGACTTGGGCATCACGATTCTGGGCGAAGCCCAGTTCGAGCAGCTGCTGGAGACCGGAAAGCAGACTAGAACGCGCCGGGCTGCTACTGCATCGGCTGGTCGTCGACCTTGATGTCGAATTCCGCCTTGTTGCCCTCGACGCTGGTGACTTCGACGTCGACACCGATCTTCGTGTCTCCGGCGGTCAGCGTACAGCGCATCGTGGCGCCAACCTCGCCATCGAGATCGCCCGGGCACTCGACGGAATCAGGGCGCTGGCCGACTTGCTCCTCGAGGCTATCGGAAATCTGGGTCTCGACCTCCGACTGGTCAATGGACTGCGTGAACGAGCAGCCGGTCAGTGTGAGGAGGGGAGCAGCGACGATGACAAGGGTGGCGAAGCTGGTGCGCATTTTCGACTCCATGGTGTGAGGTGTGTTTGGGGGAGAGAGTTTCCCTGTTCATAGTAAGCATGAACGGCCGATCACCGCGGGCGAAAATTGCAGATGGATGCGGTAGCTTACGCGTCTTCTACCGGACGAGAGCACCGACAATAGCGCCGAGGTCGCCGATGTGTGTGACCTCGGAGGCGAGGAAGTCGGGGCCTCCGGTGCGGCCGACCACCATGTATAGGCCGGTCGTGGCCAGGGGAGTGACGGCCAAGGTGGAATCGAGCATCCACCAGGATTCGGGTACCCACGTGTCGGTGTCGTCGCGGAGGATGCGGGCCTCGGAGACGTCGATAAGCACGGGCGCTGAACCGTCGTCTCCCGGTGCTGCCTGGGACGCGGCGACGCGCTCGCTGCTATCACCTGTGTCGCGCAAGACGATGGCCCACGAGGAAGTCAAGGCAAGGGGCATGACGGAGACGAGCTCCTGCATTGCGGCGGGGAGGTCGCGTACCTGGTTGGCGACGCGGGCGAGCATCTGCACTTGCTCGCGGCGGTCGACGCGGCCGGTGAACGGGCGGATCGAATCGACCTCGACGCCGTCGACGGACGCGGCGGCGGTGATGAGTGAATCGACCATGGTTCCGGTGGGCAGCTCGACCACGATATCGTCAGTGACCACGGCCTTTTCGTCGGCGAAGGTCGATTCAACGATGTCGACGGACTTGATATTCGCGTCGAGCATGCCGAAGGCCTCGGCGAGCTCGCCGAGACTGCCGGGGGTGTCGGGGAGGACGACGCGGATCAGGTAGGACATGGCCCTATTTATAGCAATGAGGGGTACCGGGCGCGGGCGTACCATCGGGTGATGGACTGAACGCGCTTTCGATAGGAGGCAGAAATTGCATACCGATGAACTGCTAGAAACCGCGCTTGCAGGGACTGAACCCCGGGCGTACGGCGACAATCTTCTCCGCGAAGGCACGAAGGTGGCAAAGGACGGCGACGAGGTCGTCGTCGCCGGACACGACCTCGCCCGCGAGGTGGCCGAAGACCCGCAGCGCTATTCCTCCGCAGTGTCGCGGTTCATGCAGTTGCCCAACGGCCTTGACGGTGAGGAGCACACCAAGGTCCGCGCGATGATCGAGCAATACCTCGACGCGCCGGCAGTCGAGCATCTCGAGCCGGACTTCCGTGAGTTAGCCCGCGAGATCATCCGCGACGCGGCTGCGAAAGAGACCGTCGATGCGGTCGGCGACATCGGCGCGCAGTACGCGGTGCGCGCGATGACGGCATGGCTGGGCTGGCCGGAAGACATCAACGACGAACTCGTCGCGTGGGTCGCGGACAATAACGCGGCGACGCGTTCCGGACAGCTTGAGCGCACTGCCGCGGTCGCGGAGCGTTTCGACGACATCATCCGCTCCGTCGTCGCGCCGTTGCTTGAGAACCCCGATGATTCGGTCACGTCACGCCTCGTGCGCGACGAGAGCCTCGGTCGCCCGCTGGAATTCGAAGAGATTGTCTCCGTGCTGCGTAACTGGACTGCCGGCGATCTGAGCTCTATGGCGTACTGCATTGGCGTCATTATCGAGGCGCTGATCGAGCACCCAGAGCTGAAGGACCGTTTGGGGCAGGGTGTCTCCCGTGCCGAATTCACGGCGATCGCCGACGAGATCCTGCGCGCGGATTCCCCGTTCGTGAGCAACCGTCGCGTCACCACGTGCCCGGTCTCCCTCGGCGATGTCGAGCTGCCGGAGGGGCAGAAAGTGCGCATCCACTGGACGGCCGCCAACCGCGACCCGGACACCTTCGCCGATGTCGACGGCTTCGACTCGGACGCGAACGCCGCGCAGAACCTGGTGTGGGGCGCCGGCCCGCACGCGTGCCCCGGCAAAGAACTGTCGATGATCGAACTGCAGGCATTCACCGAAGAGTTGTGCGCAGCCGTGGAGCTTTCGCACGCGGGCGAGGGGGAGCGCGAGATCCATCCGGTGGGCGGCTGGGCATCGCTACCGGTGCGTCTTACCGCTCGCGGGTAAGCGTGGCGGCGTGACGTAAGATAAGGCGCGTTAACCGCAACCCGAGGATTGAAGAAGGTGGGACAACGTGGCTGAAGCCTCAGGAATCTCCCGCGAGGAGGTCGCAGGCATCGCGCGGTTGGCGCGCATCGCCGTCAGCGACGAGGAGCTGGACCAGCTCGCAGGACAGCTGGACACCATCGTGGAGGCCGTCTCCGCAGTGCAGGCAGTGGACACCGAAGGCGTTGAGCCGATGAGTCACCCGCACAGCGTGGAAGCGGCAATGCGTGACGACGTCCAGCGCACCACCCTCACCCAGGCGCAGGCCCTCGACCAGGCGCCCGAGGTGGAGGATGACCGCTTCATGGTTCCGCAGATCCTGGGGGAGGAAGACTAATGGCCGACTACACCATTCCTGCAGAAGGCTTGACCAGTCTGCCGGCGCATGTCCTGGCGGAGAAGATCCAGGCCGGTGAGGTGACCTCCCGCGAGGTCACCCAGGCATTCTTGGACCGCATTGCCGAGACCGATGAGACCATCGGTGCCTTCCTCCACGTCGGTGCCGAGGAAGCGCTGAAGACGGCCGACGAGGTCGACGCCGCTGTGAAGGCAGGCGAAGCTCCGGCCTCCCCGCTGGCGGGTGTGCCGCTGGCGCTGAAGGACCTCTTTGTCACCACTGATGCGCCGACGACGGCTGCATCGAAGATGCTCGAGGGCTACATGAGCCCGTACGACGCGACGATCGTGACCAAGATCCGTGAAGCTGGCATCCCGATTTTGGGCAAGACCAACCTCGATGAGTTCGCCATGGGCTCCTCGACGGAGAACTCGGCCTACAAGGTCACCCGCAACCCGCACGACCTGGACCGCACCCCGGGTGGTTCCGGCGGCGGTACCGCCGCAGCACTCGCTGCGGGCCAGGCCCCGCTGGGCATCGGCACCGACACCGGCGGTTCGATCCGCCAGCCGGCGTCCCTGACCGGCACTGTCGGCGTGAAGCCGACCTACGGCGCGGTCTCCCGTTACGGCATGATCGCCAACGCGTCTTCGCTCGACCAGTGCGGCCCGTGCGCGAATAACGTGCTCGACACCGCATTGCTCCACGAGGTCATTGCTGGCCACGACGAATTCGACGCCACCAGCGTCGACCGTCCGGTCAGCCCGGTCGTCGCCGCGGCCCGCGAGGGTGCCTCCGGCGACCTCACCGGTGTCAAAGTCGGACGCGTGAAGCAATTCGGTGGCGAGGGAACGCAAAGTGGGGTGGCAGAGGCCGTCGATAAGGCGATTGCGCAACTGGAATCCCAGGGTGCAGAAATCGTCGAGGTTGACTGCCCGAATTTCGCCCACGTCATGGGTGCGTACTACCTGATCCAGACCTCCGAGGTCAGTTCGAATCTCGCGCGTTTCGACGGCATGCGTTACGGCCAGCGCGTCGGTGACGACGGAAAGCACTCTGCCGAGGAAGTCATGGCGCTCACCCGCGGCGAAGGCTTCGGCGAAGAGGTCAAGCGCCGCGTCATCCTGGGCACCTACGCCCTGTCTGTCGGCTACTACGACGCGTACTACCTGCAGGCGCAGCGTATCCGCACGCTCGTGGCGCAGGACTTCGCCAAGGCCTTCGAGCAGGTGGACATCATCGCCGGCCCGGCGACGCCGACCACGGCGTTCAAGCTCGGCGACAAGGTCGACGACCCGCTGGCGATGTACAACTTCGACCTGTTCACGCTGCCGCTGAACCTGGCTGGTCTGCCGGGCATGTCCGTTCCGGCGGGCACCGCCTCCGACACGGGGCTGCCGGTCGGCCTGCAGCTCATCGCTCCGGCATTCGCCGATGAGCGTCTTTACCGCGTGGCTGCCGCTTTTGAAGCCCGCCGTTAATCCCTGGAATACCCTCGCAGCGCTCGCTGCGGGGTATTTTCTGGTTCTGATCGATCAGGGCTTCATGCCCGTGATCACTCCGCTGCTGCCATTCGACGTCGGCGATGCGGTGTGGCTGACCAGCGTGTACCTCCTGTGTACCGTGGCACCCATGCCCGCGACGGGCAGGCTTGGCGACGCCTACGGGCAGCGCCGGGTCTTCCTGATCGGGTTGGCGGTTTATGTCGCCGCGCTCGTCTTTGCGGGCGCGTCGTGGTCGTTCGGCTCACTCGTGGCCGCGCGTGGCCTGCAGGGTTTCGGTGCCGCGGTCTTCCTGCCGCAAGCTTTCGGGTTGATTCCGCGGGTTTTCAGCGAGGATAAACAGGGGCGCGCATTCGCTGTGTGGGGCGTGATCGGCTCGGTCGCCTCGCTCATCGGGCCGGTAGCCGGTGGCGCAATCGCGGAATTCTCCGGCTGGCGTGCGGCATTTTTCGTGCAGGCGGCTCTCGGTTCAGCTGCGCTGGTCGCGGGACTTGCCGCCTTACCGAAGCTCCCGGCGGGGCAGCAGCGGGTTTATCTGGTCCCTGTGCTGCTGTCGTTCGGCGGGCTCGGGTGCTTGGTCTACGGCATCCAGTTCGGGCAGTGGATCGTGGTCGTCTTAGGTGTGGTCTCGCTTGTGGCGCTCGTTGTGGCGGCGCGCAACGGGGGGGACCACGGCTTCTTACCGGTGGAGCTTCTGCGCGACCGGTCGTTCGCCCTCGGCGCGGTGGGTGTGGCGGCGATGGGGTTCACCGTCGCGTCGATGTTCATTCCGCTGATGTACTGGCTGCAGACCGTCGCTGGCGCATCTCCCACGGCTTCCGGTCTGATTACCGCGCCGATGTCGGTCTTCGCGCTCGTGCTCACCCCAGTCGCCGGGTACCTGACGGATAGGCGCGACCCGGGCAAGCTCTGCATCGCCGGATTCACGGTCTGCGCGGCGGGCCTGGGGCTGGCGATCGCGTTGATCGAGGCGTCGGCGGGGGTGTGGTGGTTCATGGCTGTCACATCGCTGCTCGGCATCGGCGGGGCCTTCGTGTGGGCGCCGAATGCGGCGGTGACGATGCGGGGTATCGCGGAGCACCAGACTGGCGCCGCCTCGGGTCTGTATAACACGGCGCGGCAGGTGGGCAGCGTGCTCGGTGTCGCGCTCGTCGGCATGGTGCTGGCCGGTGGGGAGATCGCGGACACCGCCGGGTGGGCGGTGGCGCTGCCGCTAGGAGCGATGCTCGTCGGCGCACTCGCGTCGGTTCCGCTGCGCGCTCGAAGCTCGGCGACGGCCTGAGAGCCGGACAGCACCGCCCAATCACGCTAATCTGGGTCCCATGCGTCTTGCCACACTCACTTCCGGCGGCGATTGCCCCGGTCTCAATGCTGTCATCCGCGCCATTGTCCGCACTGCTAGCTCGGAGTTCGGTTCCACTGTCGTCGGTTATCAGGACGGCTGGGTGGGACTCATGGACGACCTGCGCCAGGACCTGTACGACGATGCATTCATCGACTCGATTCTGCTGCGCGGCGGAACGATTCTGGGCACCGGCCGCCTGCACCCGGATAAGTTCAAGGCGGGCATCGACCAGATCAAGAGCAATCTCGCAGACGCGGGCATCGACGCGTTGATCCCGATCGGCGGCGAGGGAACGCTCAAGGGTGCGAAGTGGCTCTCAGACAATGGCATTCCGGTGGTCGGCGTGCCGAAGACGATCGACAACGACGTCAACGCCACCGACTACACCTTTGGTTTCGACACCGCGGTGTCGGTGGCCACGGACGCGATCGACAGGCTGCACACCACTGCGGAATCGCACAACCGAATCCTTATCGTCGAGGTCATGGGCCGCCACGTTGGGTGGATCGCACTGCACGCGGGCATGGCCGGCGGCGCGCACTACACGGTCATCCCGGAGGACCCCTTCGATATCGAGGACATCTGCAAGGCGATGGAACGCCGCTTCCAGATGGGGGAGAAATACGGCATCATCGTCGTGGCTGAGGGTGCAGTGCCGAAGGAAAGCACGATGGACGCGGGCCTTGGCGAAGAGGACGAGTTCGGCCACAAGACGTTCAAGGGCATGGGCCAGATCATCGGCGACGAGATTCACCGCCGCCTGGGCTACGACGTGCGCACAACGGTGCTCGGCCACACGCAGCGCGGCGGCACCCCAACGGCGTACGACCGCGTGCTGGCTACCCGCTACGGCGTGCATGCGGCTCGCGCGGCGCACGAGGGCAATTTCGGTATGACTGTCGCGCTGCGCGGCGAGGACATCACGCTCGTCCCGCTTGCCGACGCGGTGGAGAACCTCAAGCGCGTGCCTGAGCGCCGCATTCGGACCGCGCGGTCTATGTTCGGATAGCCGTCGGTTAGAATCACGGCGTGCGCACTCTCGTCACCGGCGGTGCCGGCTTTATTGGATCTCATCTCGTCGATCAGCTCGTCATGGCAGGCCACGAGGTCGCCGTGCTGGACAATTTGAGCAGCGGGCGGCTCGAAAACATCAGCCACCAGACTGCAGTGGAGCTCGTCGAGGGGGACGTGGGGGATAAGGGGCTAGGAGACGTCGTCGATAAGCTTGCTCCTGAAGTGATCTTCCACCTCGCCGCGCAGATCGACGTGCGCAAATCCGTCGAAGACCCGATCCTCGATGCGCAGGCGAATATTCTGGGCACGATCAATGTCGCGGAAGCCGCGCGGAAGGCTGGCGTGCGCAAGATCGTGCACACCTCGTCCGGCGGGTCGATTTACGGCGCACCGAGCGAATTTCCGGTCGACGAGTCCTTCCCTGTCGATCCGCACTCGCCGTATGCCGCGTCGAAGCTCGCTGGTGAGCAATACCTGGGCATTTACCGCCACCTGTACGGAATGCAAGCGAGTTTCATCGCGCCGGCGAATGTGTACGGCCCGCGGCAGAACCCGCACGGCGAAGCCGGGGTCGTGGCGATTTTCGCGGAGAATCTCCTGCGCGGCAATCCGACGAAGATCTTCGGCGGAGGAACGAATACCCGTGACTACGTCTATGTCGGCGACGTTGCGCGCGCGTTCGTTCTCGCGGCGGGTGAGCGCGGCGACGGCACACGCTTCAATATCGGCACCTCAGTGGAGACCACCGACCGCGAGCTGCACAGCTTGGTAGCGAAACATGCGGGTGCGCCCGATACGCCGGAAGATTTCCCCCCACGGCTTGGCGACGTCCCCCGCTCCGCCCTTTCCTATGCCCGTGCACGGGAGGTTCTCGGGTGGGAGCCCACCGTCAGCCTCGACGAAGGCGTGGCACGGACCGTCGACTATTTCCGGAGGACGCAGTGAATTTTTGCGATAACCCCACCCTGAGCAACCAGTGGGTCACTCTCGAACCGTTGAGCCTCGATCATGCGGCGGCTCTGGCGTTAGCCGTCGGGGACTTGTGTGACCTGTGGTACCAGGACCACATTCCCACGCCTGGCGGCGTGCCGGAATACATTGAGAAGAACCTCGCCGATCAGGAGCGCGGCGAGCGCGCCCCGTGGGCGATCGTCGACCCGGCCGGCAACGCCATCGGCGTGACCACGTTCTTCCACCCTGATCCCGCGAACCGGAGCATCGAGATCGGGTCGACGTGGATCACCAAAGAGGCCCAGGGTGCGCCGTTCAATAAGGCGGCAAAGATGCTCATGCTCCAGCGCGCTTTCGACGACCTCGGTTGCTTGCGCGTGGAGATCCGCACCCACTTCATGAACCGCCAGTCGCGCGCGGCCATCGAGAGCCTCGGCGCCAAGCTCGACGGAGTGCTGCGCCGCCACAAGATCTTGAAAAGCGGCCTTGTGCGCGACACGTGCGTCTACTCCATCTTGGACACCGAGTGGCCCGAGGTGAAGACCTCGCTCGAGGCGCGACTGCGAGCTTAAGACCGCTGCCTGGCTTCTCAGGCTGAAGCTTCCTCAACAGTCGGTGCGGAAGCTGCGACTTCAGTCCCCTCAGTCGTCTCCGCGATGTCTCGGCGGCCGATCTTGCGGGTGCGTAGGTAGAGCCAGATTCCGCCGATCCAGGTGAACGCAATGACCGCGATCAACGCCACCAGCGGGGCGATCTCGCCGGGTAGCTCGGTTGAAGCGTTGAAGAACGAGTGAATGGCGAATCCGAGGAAGTACCAGATGACCAGTTGGCCGATGCGCCAGCCGAGGGATTTGTCCGTGCGGCACAAGAAGACGCCGAGGCCCCATGCCGAGAGACCGAGGTAGAGCGAGTGGCCCCATGGTCCAGGGACGGTCCGGGCGGCATACCCCATGAGCGAGCCCTCGACATCGGAGTTGAGGTTGTCGAGCGCCGCTTTCAAGATGTAGGTGGCGTTCTCCAGCGCCGCGAAGCCGAAACCGACGGCAATCGCGATGGTCACGGCCTCAATGGGGCGGCGGATGCGGAAGATCATGGTGCTCAGGATGAACACCGTGGCGAATTTGAATAACTCCTCGGCTGTGGGGGTCAGCAGAGTGAATTCCAAACTGCCCAAGCCCAGCCAATCCTTGAAGGCGATGATGGATTCATTCGTGGTCACTGAAGGGGCGCACAGAGCCATACCTGAGACGAACCCCGCGAAGATGAAGGCGGGAGAGGAATGAACAGGGCGACCCGGGTGGTTGCGCAGCAGAAGCCACGCCAGCAGTAACCACAACGCCCCGTGCAATGCGCTCATTGCCGCGATCGTTGCGTTGAAGGGGAGCTGGCTGAAGTAGATAGCCGACCAGACAGCGGAGGCGAGGAGGATCAGGATTCCTGCGATGCGGAGGATGAGGTTCATTTTGTCGGTCACTAGTCGCCCTCCGTTTCCTCGGAATCGTCAGCGGATCTATCAGTGTTCACGTCAGCGGAGTCGATCAAACGCTGGGCGAGCTCTTCTGCGTCGTCCCCGCCGAAAGAGAAGTAGCGGGTGGTCTGCCCGTCGGCAATGGAGACGGCCACGAGAGTGCGTTCGGCGTCTGCCTCGGTGCGCTTCACATGCACGCCTTCACGCGGGGACTCGACGTTGCCGGTTTCCACGTTCCGGTCGAGTGTCACTCTGCGGTAGAAGCGGGCGAGGGCTTTCTCTGCGTTGTTGGGTGCCGGTTCGGAGCGGCCAAGAATGCGCGTCGAATCGCAATCCCACGTCTTCGTGCTTTCCGCGAAGCCCGACGGGTTGCTGCACACAAGCTGCCCGCCGTTCTCGTCGGGCACGCCAATGCTGCCCAACTCCACAGGGTTGTCGGGCACCTGGGACTCTTCGGGTGTCGTGGTGGCGTCGACAACGCGCGGAAAGACCAGGGCGGCGGCGACGAGGAATAAAAGAATAAGCCCGAGCACAACGGGTGCTCGGGAGGATTTCAAATCATTCATAACGCCGATCACGATACATGACGGCGGCTATCACTGCTGTACGGCGTCGAGTCCGATGTCGAGGATGGCAACCGAGTGCGTGAGCGCGCCGACCGCGAGAAAATCCACGCCGGTCTCCGCGTAGGCGCGGGCGCGGTCGAGCGTCAAACCGCCCGAGGATTCCAGCAACGTTTCTGGCGAAAGAGCATTCCGCTTATCGACGGCCCCCCGCGTCCCCTCCACCCCGAAATTATCCAGCATCACCAGATCCGGGGCGAATGCCAGGACCTCTTCGAGCTGATCCAGGTCATCCACTTCCACCTCGCGGGGCAGATCGGGGAAAGTCTCGGAGGTACGTCGATAGGCTTCTGCGACGCTGCCGACACTGGCGGCGTGGTTGTCCTTGATCAGCACGGAATCGCCCAAGCTCATCCGGTGGTTGACTCCGCCGCCGCATCGCACCGCGTACTTGGCTAAGTCGCGGTAGCCGGGCAGGGTTTTGCGGGAGTCGCGGACCTTGGCATCGGTTCCTGCAAGCACTTGGGTCCACTCGTGGGTGCGGGTGGCGATGCCGCTGGCGTAGGTGAGCAGATTCAACGCCGTGCGTTCCGCCGACAGGACCGCACGCGCCGGGCCGGTGACTGTGCCGAGACGCTCGCCCGGTGCGACCTGGTCGCCGTCGGATGCGTGGACTTCGACCTGGATGTCGGGGGAGACCTCGTGCATGGTCCACACGAGAGCGTCGAGTCCGGCGACCACGCCCGCTGCGCGCGGGACCACGTGGGCTGTGAGCAGGGCATCGGTGTCGACAGTCGCCTCCGATGTTGCGTCGGGTCCGTGCGCGAAATCTTCCTCGAGGCCGAGGCGGATGAGACGCAGCGTGGTGTCCTTATTCAGCGGTGGATTCATCTGGTGTCACTCCCCGCTGCCCGGATTGCCGATGGCGATCATGCGCTCCAGCGACTGGCGCGCCTTCGCAGCGATGTCCTCGGGCACGGTGACTTCGTCGCGCATGTCTTTCAGGCTGGCCACGAGTTTTTCCGGGGTGATCATCTTCATGTATTTGCAGGATGCCTGGGGGTTGACTGGCTGGAAGTCCGCCAGCGGCGATTTCTTCTGCAGCTGGTGGAGCATGCCCACCTCAGTAGCCACGAGGACGGTGCCGTGCGTGTCGCGGTCCGCCTGGTCCAGCATTCCACCGGTGGAGAGCATGTGGACGCGCTCGGGGTCAATGACGCCTTCGCTGGCGAGATAGATGGCGGAGTTTGCGCAGCCGCACTCCGGGTGGATGTACAAGGGAGCGTCCGGGTGCGCGGCTGCTTGGTCGGCCAGCTCTTTGCCGTTGATGCCGGCGTGAACATGGCACTCGCCTGCCCAGACGCGGATGTTGTCGCGGCCGGTCTGGCGCTTGACGTGGGCACCGAGGAATTGATCGGGGCAGAAGAGGATTTCCGTGTCCGGGTCGATGGAGTTCACCACATCGACGGCGTTGGACGACGTGCAACAAACGTCGGTGAGAGCCTTCACGTCCGCCGTGGTGTTGACGTAACTGACCACCACTGCGTTCGGGTGCTCGTCTTTCCACTCGCGCAGTTGTTCCGCGGTGATCGAATCGGCCAGGGAGCACCCGGCGGCCTCGTCCGGAATCAGGACTGTCTTGTCCGGGCTGAGAATCTTCGCGCTCTCCGCCATGAAGTGCACGCCGCAGAACACGATGACATCTGCGTCCGTGTCCGCGGCAATGCGTGACAATGCCAGAGAATCGCCGGTGAAGTCCGCGATGTCCTGGACATCCGGGATCTGGTAGTTATGCGCCAGAATGACGGCGTTTCGTTCCTGCTTGAGTTTTTGCACTTCATCGGTCCACATACGTTCAATGTAGTCCCCGTATGTCCCGTCATGTCCCCGTATCTCCCCGGCAATGCTCGCTAAGGTCGGAATAATGCACGACCGAATTCCGGATCCTTGTCGGCTGCTCATCGTCGGGATCAACCCGGGTACCTTGTCCGAAGAGGTGGATGCGCCATTCGCGCACCCGGGCAACCGCTTCTGGCCCGCGCTAGAAAAAGCGGGGATCACGCCGTACCGGGTGCATGCGAGCGGGGGACTGTCGGAAAAGGATTCGCAGATACTCGCGCAGCGCGGGATCGGCTTCACCAACCTCGTGGCCCGGATGACGCCGAGAGCGTCCGACCTGACCAGAGACGAGTTGGTGGAAGGAGGGGAGAGGCTCGAGGGTGTCGTCGATAAGCACCGCCCCGGGGCCGTGATGTTCGCTGGCGTCGGCGCGTACCGCGACGCATTCGGGAGGCGGAAAGCGCGGCGCGGATTGCAACCCGAGGCGATCGCGGGCGTGCCCGTGTGGGTGGTGGGCAACCCGAGTGGACTGAATGCGCACGAGACTGTTGGAACGCTGGCGGCGAGCTACCGCGAGGTGTTGGAGTCGACGCACCCACCCCAGTGAGCGTATTCCACAGTATGGACGCTATAGTCCACATTATGGAATCAACGGAGATGGAACAGAAGAAGCACGCCGAGGAGCGCTCGGCTTTCGTCGCGACGCTCGGCTTCCCGCTCCTCGTGATCGCGGGCGGAATCGTCGGTTTCGCCGCGCCTGGTGCCGTCGAGCCGATTTCCGGCTGGACGACGTGGCTGCTCGGCATCGTCATGTTCGGCATGGGACTGACATTGACGGGCAAGGACTTCGTCTTCGTTGCCAAGAAACCTCTGCCGGTCGTAATTGGTGTGCTCGCGCAGTTCGTGATCATGCCGCTGGCGGCTGTCGCGCTGACGTGGGCGCTGCGCCTGCCGCCGGAGATCGCCGCGGGCGTGATCCTGGTCGGCTGCGCGCCGGGCGGGACCTCATCGAATGTCGTGTCCTACCTGGTGCGCGGCGATGTCGCGTTGTCGGTGACAATGACCACGGTGTCGACGCTGCTCGCTCCGATCTTCACTCCGCTGCTCACGTTGTGGCTGGCGGGTGAACACATGGATGTCAGTGCGGGACCGATGGCGTGGTCGATCGTGAAGATGGTCATCCTGCCGGTCGGTTTCGGCTTGCTCGTCCGTCTGCTTGCTCCGCGATTTGTCGCGGCGGTGCTGCCGACGCTGCCGTGGGTCTCTGTGTTGGCGATCGCGATGATCGTGGCCATCGTCGTGGCGGGCTCGCACGACAAGCTCGCGCAGGCGGGGCTCATCGTGCTGGTCGCGGTCGTGCTGCACAACGGTCTGGGCTACATACTCGGCTATGTCACCGGAAAGGTGACGGGGCAGCCGGAGGCATCTTCGCGCACGATGGCTGTCGAGGTCGGCATGCAAAATTCCGGCATGGCGGCCACCCTCGCCGCGGCCTACCTGAGCCCGCTGGCCGCGCTGCCGGGCGCGGTGTTCTCCGTGTGGCACAACATTTCCGGTGCGATCCTGGCGCTGCTTTTCCGCGCAAAGGACAAAAAGGAGCAGTCCGGGCAGCCGGACAAGGCGCAGGTGGAAGCGTAAGAGGAGCTATCGTCCCGGCGTGCGTGCGGGGGCACTACACTTGGCAACCATGACTGCGTACGACCTGATGGATTACAGCGATGTCCTGGAAAAGTACGACCCGGTGATGGGTCTCGAGGTACACGTGGAACTGTCCACGGAGACCAAGATGTTCTCCACCTCGTCCGCCCACTTCGGTGCGGAACCGAACACCAACGTCGACCCGGTCTCGCTCGGGCTGCCGGGCGCGCTGCCGGTGGTCAACGCCAAGGGTGTGGAGTGGGCGATCAAGATCGGTTTGGCGCTCAACTGCAAGATCGCCGAATCCTCCCGTTTCGCGCGCAAGAATTACTTCTACCCGGACCAGCCGAAGAACTACCAGATCTCGCAGTACGACGAGCCGATCGCCTACGACGGCTACCTCGATGTCGTGCTCGACGACGGCACTGAGTGGCGCGTGGAGATCGAGCGCGCCCACATGGAGGAAGACACCGGCAAGCTGACCCACCTGGGTTCCGCCTCCGGCCGCATTTCCGGTGCGACGGCATCGCTGGTGGACTGCAACCGTGCGGGCATCCCGCTGATCGAGATCGTGACCAAGCCGATCGTGGGTGCCGGCGAACGTGCCCCGGAGGTCGCCCGCGCGTACGTCGGTGCGTTGCGCGAGCTGGTCAAGGCGCTTGGCGTGTCCGATGCGCGCATGGATCAGGGCTCGATGCGTTGTGATGCCAACGTTTCGCTCCGTCCGAAGGGACAGGAGAAATTCGGCACCCGCACCGAGACCAAGAACATCAACTCGCTGAAGTCCGTCGAGCAGGCTGTGCGATACGAGATGCAGCGTCACGCCGGTGTGCTCGAGGCCGGCGGTAAGATCGTCCAGGAAACCCGCCACTACCAGGAGTCCGACGGCTCCACGTCTAAGGGTCGCCCGAAGGAAGAGGCCAGCGAGTACCGCTACTTCAATGACCCGGATCTGCCGCCCGTCATCGCGAAGCCAGAGTGGGTCGAAGAGATTCGCGCGACCCTGCCGGAGCTTCCGTGGGTGCGCCGTGCACGCATCCAGGAGGAGTGGCAGCTGCCGGAGAAGGAATTCCGCGACCTGGTCAATGCCGGTGCGCTCGACCTCATCGTCGACACCGTCGAGGCCGGCACGACGCCGGACGAAGCCCGCGCATGGTGGGTTTCCTATATCGCCGGAAAGGGCAATGAGTTGGGCCGCGACCTTGACGCACTCGGCGTCACCCCGGCCGATGTCGCCCGCGTGGTCGAGCTGGTCAAGGAAGGCAAGCTCACCACCAAGCTCGGCCGCCAGGCCATCGACGGGGTCATCGAAGGGGAGGGCAATGTCGACGAGGTCGTCGAGAAGCGTGGCCTCGAGGTCGTGCGTGACGACGGCGCCATTGAGGCCGCCGTCGACGAAGCCCTGGCCGCCAACCCGGACATCGTGGAGAAGTACAAGGCCGGCAACACCAAGGTCACCGGCGCGATCGTTGGCGCGGTGATGAAGGCGACGCAGGGCAAGGCCGATCCGAAGTCCATTAACGAGATCATCGCGAAGAAGCTCGCGGACTAGTCGCTGAGGCTTCGATTCGGCGAAAGGTAACAATCAAACGGTAATAATGCTCGAACCTGGGCCGGTGTGTCCGAAAAGGTGCACCTAACAGGGCGGGGTTACCGTTTGATTGTTACCTTTCGCGTTTCCGGGGGGTGGCTGCTCTGGCGGTAGCGGGAGCAGCCATGAAAATCGCCGCCCCCGAACCAGTGCAGGGGGGCGGCGTCGAGAAGCGAAAAGCTATTTCTTCTCAGGCTTGATAGCCGGGAACTCGCCGGTCTTGTACATCTCCTCGTAGGACTTCCAGTCGATGGAATCGCCCTTCGATTCAGGGGCGCCGCCGTAGGAATCAGAATCCGGGTCGAGGGCGGGGACATCCTTCAAGCTGAACTCGTTGGAATCGTCCGCGTCGAGGTCGGCAGCGACTTCCTCCTGGACGGAGTGCCAGAGGTTCTGGTCTTCGATATTCGAATCCTTAGTCAGGTTGTCGACCTCGTTGCGCTCGTCTGCGGACAGGTTGTCGGATTCGGGGTGGAGCTGCGTTTCCGCCAGCTCGGCGAGACGCTCGCGACGGCCGGTCTCGTCCTGGATCTTCTTGCGGTCGCGGAACCAAGCGACAGCCATGACGATGCCCAGAATGAGACCCAGGTAGCCCAGGAGCGGGTACACCCAGCCGACCAGGTCCGCGAAGCCGATGAAGGACAGCGCGAAGCCGATCGCCACAACGATGAAGTAGTAGGGACGGAATTTCTCCGGCTTATCGTGGCTCAGGCGGCGTCCGAGGGCGTAGAACAGGCCGACAGCGGTGTTGTAAATCATGAGGTAGATGACGATCGAAACTCCGGTGCCGATGACCGGGTGCATGGTGTCGAAGACCTTGAGCAGCGGCAGGTCCGCGCCCATGACGTGCTCCATGTTGAAGAACAGGATGAACACCAGGATCATCAGCAGGACCGCGAAGATGATGCCGCCAAGGAGGCCGCCCTTGCCGGTCTGAGCCGGGTTCATGTGGGAGCCGGCGAAGACGAGCATCATGGAGCAATCCATGATCATCACGAGCGTGGCGTAGTTCATGGCGGTGATGAACCAGTTGCCGAAGGTGCCCGATGCGTGCTGGTTAGTCTGGGCAAGCTCATTGAGTTCGCCGAGGTTGTCCGGCATGTTCATCATCGTGATGATGAATGCGCCGATGATGCAGACGACCAGAAGCGGCGTGATCAGCGAGATGACGTTGGTCAGCTTGTCCACGTCGAGGAACCCGGACAGCACGAGTAGCCCGACCATGATCGCGGAGCCGATCCAGGTTGGGAAGCCGAATTGCTGCTCCATGTTTGAGCCCGCGCCGGCAACCATGACGAAGCCGATGCAGAACAAGGTGAACATCGTGGTGTAGTCCATGTACTTCGCCAGCAGGGGGCGGGACACACTTTCGAAGACGACACTGTGGTTGTCGGCCAGGTAGTAGGAGCCGAGCTGGTAGACGAATGCGCTGAAGATCGCGATCGCGGCGCCGGCGACGGCGGCACCGACGATGCCCCAGTAGCCGAAGGAGAGGAAGTATTGGATGACTTCTTGGCCGGAGGCGAAGCCGGCGCCGACTGTGAGGCCGACGAGCGCCATGGCCACTTTCAGGGTTTTCTTCATCGAAGAACCTTTGTGTAGGGGGGAATAAGAGAAAATAACGATCGGAGTGAGAGTAACAAAGTTGTGGCACAATGGGCGCATATGGATGCCTACACTGCAGCTCAGGACCGTTATGACCGCAATGGGGACGACTGGTTTCGCCGAGTGGGAAATTCTGGCCTGAAACTCCCGCCGGTCTCGTTGGGCTTCTGGCACAACTTCGGCGACGACAAGCCGATTGAGACCCAGCGAGCAATCATGCGCCGTGCCTTCGACCGAGGTGTCACGCACTTCGACCTCGCCAATAATTATGGCCCACCCGCCGGGTCAGCGGAACTCAACGCCGGGCGCATCCTCGCCGAGGACTTCGCCGCCCACCGAGACGAGCTCATCATTTCGTCGAAGGCGGGTTGGCACATGCACGAAGGCCCGTACGGTTTCGGGGGTTCGCGCAAGTACCTGATGTCCTCGCTGGATGCGTCGCTCGACCGGCTCGGGCTCGACTACGTGGACATTTTCTACCACCACCGCCCGGACCCAGATACCCCGCTGGAGGAGACGATGTACGCGTTGCGCGACATCGTGGCATCGGGCAAGGCGCTGTATGTCGGTATTTCCTCTTACGGGCCGGAGCTCACCGCCGAGGCTGCTGAAATCATGGCGGGAGAGGGCTGTCCGCTGCTGATTCACCAGCCCAGTTATTCCATGGTCAACCGGTGGATCGAAGAGCCTGGCGAGGACGGTTACTCCCTGCTTCAGTCCGCGGCGGAGAGCGGTCTAGGCGTCATCGCGTTCTCTCCGTTGGCTCAGGGCCTGCTCACTGACCGTTATTTGGACGGAATCCCGGCTGATTCCCGCGCCGCTGCGGGCAAGTCGTTGAGCGAGGGCATGCTGAGCGAAGACAATATCGCTATGGCGCGCAAGCTCAACGAGGTTGCTGCCAAGCGCGGCCAGACGCTCGCGCAGATGGCCATCGCGTGGGTCTTGCGCGACCAGGCAGAGCGCACGGTCACCAGCACACTCATCGGCGCGTCCAGCGTGGAGCAGCTCGACGCGAACCTCGACGCCGTCGACAACCTCGAGTTCAGCGACGAAGAGCTTTCGCTTATCGACGATATCGCCCACGATGCCGGCATCAATATCTGGGCTGGGGCGACGGCCTCGCGCACCCGCGGTTAACCGCGGGGATTATTTCTGGATCTGTCCACGTAGAAGTCCCTGCGTGGCAGTCCGATCGCGGTGTTTTCCTGCCTTAAATTTGAAAGCATGAGTGATAAAGGCAGCAAAAAGCCCGTAGACACGTCCGCGAATAAGTCGCGAAAGCTCGAGGACGTCACCGATCTGGACCACCTCGACGATCTGGACGATCTGGAGGTGGTGCCAGCCTCCAATGTCTATACCCGCACCGGTAAGGCCGCCCCGACGGAGGTCCTTCCGGCGGCGCCGAAGAGCGCACCGCGCGACAAGCCCGTTGACATTAGCGTCGATCGGGTCGACGAGCCGGCCGTTGATGCGGTCGCGAAACCTGCCCCCAGTGCTGAACCCGCGGTGAAGCAACCGGTTGAAGAACCGGTGGCAGCCAGCACCGTGAGCACGGCGGGCACACTGCATACGACGGAGGGGGCGGAGAGCCTGACGCAAGAAAGCGCTGCGTCCAATGCGGATGTCGCGGGCGCACCCCAGCCGCAGCCGCCGATCGGCCGCGGAACGATCGACGTCGGCTTGCTGATTCTGCGTCTCGTGCTCGGTGGCGTGCTGATCCTGACGTCTCTGGCGGTCCTGTTCCAGCTCGGCGGCAACGCGGGGCTCGCGGGCCTGGAGGACGAGCTGGCGTCGTACAACTACCCGCATCTACTCGCGATCGCGCTGCCGTCCATGGGGCTGGGTGCGGGCGTGTTCCTCGTTCTTGGTCTGCTCACACCGGTCGCGTCGATGGTCGCTGTCGCCGCGACGGGCTTTACAGCTATCAACGCGGTGATGACATCCGAGTCCACGAGCGATATCTTCGCGTGGGAGCCGTCGGTCTGGCTGGCGATCGCCCTGGCGGGCATGGCGCTAGCCGTTCAGTTCACCGGTCCGGGCCTGTTCGGCATCGACTACAGCCGTAGCTGGACGCGCCGCCCGATGGTCAGCTCGTGGATCTGCGCCGCGCTCGGCATCGCCGCTGCGGTCCTGCTCTGGGTCTTCGCCTAGCACTTCGGCGCTCAAGCGCCCGCCGATGGCGAGGATCAGGTACGCCACGAAGATTGCCAGGCCCATCAGGCCGATGACATTGCTGTTGAACCACAACGGCCACTCGAAGTTCTGCGCCTCTTCCTCGGGCACCAGTTCGTAGCCCGGCACGATCCATGCACCCGCGGCGACAGCAAGCAGGACACGCAAGCCCTGCTCGCGCACCGCGAAGATGAGCGGCAGCACCAGCACGATGCCCGCCCAATGGTGGGACACCGCGAACGGCCCGCCCAGGGAAATGCCCAACACCGTCACAAGCAGGGCCTCGACGCTGCGGCCGCGCTCTTCCAGCCGGTATGCGATGAAGATCGTCGCTGCGGCGAAGACGAGGAGGAAGACAGGGGAGAGCTTGTCGACGATTCCCACGTCCACCAGCCCCCTCGACAGCATCCCGCCGAGGCCCTGGTTTGGCGGGTAATGCACATCGCCACCGCGGTCGGTTTTGAAGAATTCCTCCGTCCAGAAGTACAGCGATTCACGCGGGCGGAATGCGAAACCGATGAGCGCGGTGAGCAGGAAGAAGCCTGCCGAGCGCGCGACCGACCACCAGTCCTTGCGTGCTAGGAAGATCACGGCGTAGGCCGCGGGGGTGAGCTTGATCCCGGCGGCAATGCCGATGCCCAAGCCCCGGATCGCCTTCGGGGTGTAGCCCAGTACATCCGCTGCCACCAGGAACACGAGAAATATATTGATCTGCCCGTAGTACAGGTTCATGTACACCGTGTCTAGGCAGGTGGCAAAGCCTGTCAGAGCAGCTGCCCACGCCCACCACGGGCGCAAGCCCAGGCGGTGGCACGCCATCGCGATGATGCCGAAGAGCGCGGCGATGATGGAGCAGTTCCACATGATGTCCATCGCGACTTCCGGAACCCAGGTCAGGGGAACGAAGAGCAGGGCAGCGAACGGCGGATAAATGAACGCGAAACCGCTTCGGGTGGGAAAGCCCTCGTACAACGGGTCGCCGTTGATTAAGGCTGCGCCGGCATCGCGGAAAACGCCGACGTCGAGAAGCGTCTCGTTGACCGCGAAGTGCAGATTTTGGCCGAGATTGATCGCGCCGAGCACGACGCCGAGCAAAAGAAGAAGCGGCATGTTGTGATCCTGTGGGTAGTACGGGGGCGTGCCCTACAACGCTAGTCCACGCGACGCACTGCGCCCTTATCGGCCGACGTGGCCATCTTCGAGTAGGCGCGCAGCGCCTTGGTCACGTGGCGGGTGCGGTTCGGGGTGAACGGGTTGTCCCGCAGCTCCATCTCCGCACGGCGGCGGTCCAGGACATCGTCGTCGACCTCGAGTTGCAGCTTGCGGTCGCGCACTGAAATGCGGATCGTGTCGCCGTTCTCGATCAAGCCGATCAGCCCGCCCTGGGCCGCCTCGGGGGAGATGTGCCCGATGGACAGGCCCGACGTGCCGCCGGAGAAACGGCCGTCCGTGATCAAGGCACAGACCTTGCCCAGACCTGCGCCCTTGAGGAAGGACGTCGGGTGGAGCATCTCCTGCATGCCCGGTCCGCCGGCGGGACCCTCGTAGCGGATGACCACCACGTCGCCAGGCTGGACTTCGCGGGCGAGAATCATAGACACCGCCTGCTCCTGCGAATCCACAACGCGTGCGGGGCCGGAGAACTCCCACAGCTCTTCCTCGACGCCGGCGGTCTTCAGGATCGCTCCGTCCTCGGCAAGGTTGCCGCGCAGGACGACGAGCCCGCCGTCGGAGGTGAAGGAGTGTTCGAAGTCGTGGATGACACCGCCAACCGGGTCGGTATCCAGCTCATCCCAACGGTTGGACTGGGAGAACGCCTCAGAGGAACGCACCCCGCCGGGCGCGGCGTGGAAGAGCTCGATGGCCTCCTCAGTGGCTTTGCCGCCGCGGATATCCCAGTCGTCGAGCCAGTCCTGCAGATTCGAATACGCCACGGAGTGGACATCGGTGTTGAGCAGACCGGCGCGGTTCAGCTCGCCCAGGATGCGGGGGATACCGCCGGCGCGGTGGACATCCTCGATGTGGGCGTCACCGTTCGGGGCGACCTTGGAAATGCAGGCGATCTCGTGGGAAAGCTCGTCGATGTCCTTCAGGTCGAAGTTGACTTCGCCCTCCTGGGCGGCGGCGAGGGTGTGCAGGATCGTGTTAGAGGATCCGCCCATGGCCATGTCCAGTGCCATGGCGTTGCGGAAGGCTTCGCGGGTGGCGATGCTGCGCGGCAGCACCGATTCGTCGCCCTCACCGTAGTAGCGGCGCGCGATGTCCATGACAGCCTCGCCGGCGCGCTCGAACAGTCGGCGACGTGCGGTGTGGGTAGCCAAGGTGGTGCCGTTGCCCGGCAGCGACAGGCCGAGTGCCTCAGTCAGACAGTTCATCGAATTCGCCGTGAACATGCCGGAGCACGAGCCGCAGGTGGGGCATGCGGATTCGACGATGCGGTCCAAGTCTTCGTCAGAAATTGCGTCGTTGGCGGAGCTGGACATCGCGTCGACGAGGTTGGTCTTCGTCCCGGTCTGCGCGATGCCGTCGATGACCACGGCCTTGCCGGCCTCCATCGGGCCGCCGGAGACGAACACGGCCGGGATATTCAACCGCATTGCCGCATTGAGCATGCCCGGGGTGATCTTGTCGCAGTTGGAGATGCACACCATCGCGTCGACGGTGTGGGCGTTGATCATGTACTCGACGGAGTCGGAGATGATCTCGCGGCTGGGCAGGGAATACAGCATGCCGCCGTGGCCCATCGCGATGCCGTCATCGACGGCGATGGTGTTGAATTCCTTCGGAATGCCGCCGGCCTCGCGGACAGCTTCCGCGACGATATCGCCGACATTTTTCAGGTGCACGTGGCCGGGCACGAACTGGGTGTACGAGTTGACGATGGCCACGATCGGCCTCCCGAATTCATTGTCCTTCGTGCCGGTGGCTTTCCACAGTGCGCGGGCGCCGGCTGCCTGGCGGCCGACAGTGGTGACGCGGGAACGAAGCGGGATTGAGTTAGGCATGTGTGTCAGTCCTCGTCATCTTTACAGTTCTTTCATTCTTTGCGGCTTTCGCTGGTGCCCGTAGCAGGCTTCGAAAGCTTTTCGCCGGCGGCGGTGCGCTCCTCGTATTCCTCAGGAGTGACCAGGATGGAATTTCCTTCCTGGTCGGTGACCTCCATCATTCCGTCCGCTGCCTCAGAGGCCTGCGTGATCACGTCCGCGATGCGGCCCGAGGAGGCTTCCGCGAGATCCGGCAATGAATTGAACGTTACTCCGGGCAGCGTGTACTCCTCGCCGTTTACGGTGGCGACTTTGGCGCTGGACCCTTCGAAACCGATTCCGCGGAGCTGATCCCACGGCAGGTGCGCATTCTTCTTGAACAGGTAGGACACGGTGATGCCGTTATCGTCCACCCGGGTCTTAGCGGTGAATACCCACACGATGAAAATAATCGGGAAAATGAGCAGCCAGCCGAGCTTGAGCGGAGCCCAGGAGATTCCGATGAGAGCGATGCCAGTCATGAGCACCGCCGCGAGAACGTGGGTGCGGTCCGGAGCGAAAGTCATGGTGTCATGCTATCGGGGGCCTGGGCCTGAGTTCTCCCCCGGGGTAGAAGCGGGGGCGCTTTGCTCCGCTGGTTCGCTGGCCGGCTCGGAGGGGTCGGTGCTTTCAGTCGGTTGCTCCTGCGAACGCGGCTGCTCTGATTCCTGCGCTCCGGAAGGTGCAGCTGGGGCAGGTGCGGGCTCAGTGGAGTCTCCGTTTCCCGGTTGCTCGGTGCCGGTGGTTTCTTCGTGCGGGGCATCTGTCTGGGTCGGCTCACCCGAAGAATCGCTGGGAGGAGGCGTGGTTGCCTCAGCCGACGAGGTAGTCGGGCGGGGCGGCGCGAGAATGCCTGACCGAGCTTCGCTGGTCTCACCCTCCAACGTCATACCGCGAAGGAGGAGCAGACCAAGGAGCAGCGCGATGAGCAGACCCGTCGATGCTCTCACGCGGCCGCCGAACGTGCCGAGTGCATGATGCGTTTGCTGCCCAGCGGGATTCGCGGCGGGATCTTTTTCCGCCGCGACTTCCTCGTGGTCGTTCAGTTCAGGGTCCGGGTTCGTGCCCACACCGGAACTCGGCCCGGGGACATCTGTGGCCTGCTTGTCATTGGGAGCAGACGTCACAGCGGTGCTCCCGGCGCCGGCTTGAGCTGCTTCGGAATAATCCTCGGCCCAACCGGACTTGTAGCGGCTGGCGGAAACGGCGGGGAAGGCCTCCGTGGCATCGTCGTCAAGCGGTTGCGTCGCTGTCTGCGAACCGTATTCGTCGAAGAATTCCTCGAGAATATGGACGCGCAGTGCACGCTCAACGGGGAACTGGTCGCCAGGCGCGCACCGCACCATGAAGCGAACATCCAGCGTCCACGGCATACCGACCGTGTTTGGCGGATTGATCTGGATGCCCGGCTGCGACAACAACTCGCCGCGAATCAGCGGTGCGATCTCCGGGTTCGCCAACGCCTTGCGCGCGGCGCGCTCGGCTCGCGCGATCACTTCATCGACATCGCGCGAACGAGCAAGTGGGACAGGCACGACGACCAGTGCCCGAGACCAGATATTGGAATTGTTGATGCACACCTGCGCCGTCGAATTCGGGATGGTCACCGTGTTCTGCTCGAGTGTGCGGATCTGCGTGGCGCGCATCGTGATCTGAATGACGTCGCCCGTGATTTCCGTGCCGTTGATTTGGAACGTGACAAGGTCGCCGACGCCGTATTGCTTCTCGGTGAGAATAAAAAAGCCCGCGAAGAAATCAGAAATGATGGACTGCGCGCCGAAACCGACTGCGGCGGAAACAACCGTGGCCGGAATGGCCGCGCCGGCGAGCGAGAAGCCGATCTGCTGGAGGAAGAAAACGAGGATCAAAAAGAACGCCAGCAACTGGACGATATAAATGACCACACCGGCAATGGCCAGCGAAGACTTGCCTTCGTCCGAGTCCTTCGAGTCCGCTATCTGGCGCTCGACATAACGGTTGGCGAGACGGCCTGCACGCGGCACGAGCATCGCGACGACAATGAGGAGTGCGAGGTTGATTCCGGTGCCGGCCAACCACCGCCATATGTTTTCGAGAATAAGTGAGAAAGGCATAGCAGTTCCAGATTATCCTCATTTTCCCTATAGATCCCTGGGAAATGTGTATCCTCAAGTCATGATCTTCATCGACCTAGTAGCAGTGATTCGCGCGGCGCTTGTCCCTCGCGCGACGTACTTGCATACGTAGACGTCGAACGACAAGCGCCCCCGCCTAAGGATTTAGAGCGGGGGCGTTTTTCGTAGATCACCAGAGTGCTGACAACTCATCAAAGGAGTTCGGAAAAGTGGCAGCGTCACAGAAGAAACAGGTAGAGCGGATGACAGGCGCGGAAGCCATCGTCCGCAGCCTCGAAGAGCTGGGCACCGAGATCGTTTTCGGCATTCCAGGGGGAGCGGTCCTTCCGCTTTACGACGCCCTGTTTGCCGCGAAACAGCTGCGCCACGTTTTGGTACGCCATGAGCAGGGCGGTGGACACGCCGCTGAAGGCTACGCGTTGGCGTCCGGAAAAGTCGGCGTGTGCGTGGCTACCTCAGGCCCCGGGGCGACCAACCTCGTTACCGCACTAGCCGATGCGTACCTCGACTCGGTGCCGATCGTGGCCATTACTGGCCAGGTGGGAACCCCGCTGCTGGGAACCGATGCGTTCCAGGAGGCCGATATCCGCGGCATCACCATGCCGATCACGAAGCACAGCATCATGGTGACCGACGTGGAGGAGATCCCGCAGGCGCTCGCCGAGGCCTTCCATCTCGCCAGCACCGGTAGGCCAGGACCCGTCCTGGTCGACTTCCCGAAGGATGTCCAGAACGCCGAGATCGACTTCGCGTGGCCGCCAGTCATCGACCTGCCCGGTTACAAGCCGACGACGACTCCGCACGGCCGCCAGATCTCTTCGGCCGCGAAGATGATCGCCAAGGCAAAGCGCCCGGTGATCTATGCCGGCGGCGGCATCATCAAGGCAAACGCTTCCAAAGAACTGCTCAAGTTCGCGGAGCTCACCGGTGTTCCTGTCGTGACTACGCTCATGGCGCTCGGTGCATTTCCGACGAATCACCCGCTGAACATGGGCATGCCCGGCATGCACGGCACGGTCCCCGCCGTGGCAGCCCTGCAGAAGGCGGACCTGTTGATCACCATCGGTGCGCGTTTCGACGATCGCGTCACCGGCGACCCCGAGCACTTCGCCCCCGACGCCAAGGTGATCCACGCCGATGTCGACCCCGCTGAGATCGGCAAGATCCGACCCGTGGACGTCCCGATCGTCGGCGACGCCAAGGAAGTCCTGAGTCAGCTCGCCGAGCCGTTCAAGAAGGGCAAGAAGGTCTCCGCACCTAAGATCGGGGAGTGGAAGGACTACCTGGGCGATATGAAGGAGCGCTTCCCGCGCGGCTACGAGAAGCATGCCGACGGAACGCTGTCGCCGCAGTTCGTCATCGAGACCCTGTCCAAGGAAGTCGGCCCAGAGGCCATCTACGTTGCCGGTGTCGGCCAGCACCAGATGTGGTCCGCACAGTTCCTCGACTTCGAGCACCCGCGCACCTGGCTCAATTCTGGTGGATTGGGAACGATGGGCTATTCCATCCCGGCCGCACTCGGCGCGAAAGCCGCCTGCCCCGACAAGGAAGTCTGGGCCATCGACGGTGACGGTTGCTTCCAGATGACCAACCAGGAAATCACCACCGCGGCTGTTGAAGGCTTCCCGTTCAAGGTCGCCCTGATCAACAACGGCAACCTGGGCATGGTCCGCCAATGGCAGACCCTGTTCTACGACGGCCACTACTCGCACACCAAGCTGCACCAGGACGAGACCTACATCCCGGACTTCCTCGGCTTGGCCAGCGCGCTCGGTGCTGAAGCCATTCGCGTCACCACCGAGGAAGAGGTTCTGCCCGCCATCAAGCGCGCCCGCGAGATCAACGACCGCCCGGTCCTCATCGACTTCGTCGTCGGCGAGGATGCCCAGGTGTGGCCCATGATCTCCGCCGGCAGTTCCAATTCGGAAATCCAGTACGCGCGCGATTTGCGCCCGCTTTTCGACGAAGACATGTCCGCCGGCGAATCCCCCGCCGACATCCACGAGACCGTGACCGAGAGTTTTGCCGATGCTCCGACCGAAGCGGAGGAAAAATAATGATGAACAACAATCCCATCTATGACGATGTCACCCGTAGCGTCGTGTCCGTTCTGGTGCAGGACGTTGACGGCATCATCACCCGCGTGACTGCGATGTTCACCCGTCGCGGTTTCAACCTGGTCTCGCTCACATCCGCGAAGACCGAGACCGAGGGCATTAACCGTCTGACGGTCGTCGTCGACGCCTCCGAGCACGCCGTCGAGCAGTTGACCAAGCAGTTGAACAAGCTGGTCCAAGTGATCAAGGTCGTGCGCCTCGAGGAGGAGAACACCATCGCCCGCTCCTTGATGCTGGTCAAGGTCAACGCTAATAACAGCAACCGTCCGCAGGTCGTCGATGCCGCCAACATCTTCCGGGCCCGTATTGTCGACGTCGCTCCAGAGTCTGTGGTGATTGAAGCGACTGGCACGACGAGCAAGCTTCGCGCGTTCCTCGATGTGCTCGAGCCATTCGGGGTGCGCGAGCTGGTCCAGTCTGGTCGTGTCGCTCTGAATCGTGGACCGAAGACGATGGCATCTTCCAAGTAGCGGCCCTTTAGCCCGGGGCCTCCTAAAAACGGGCCGAGATCCCACACAAACTCGTCCGTGTCCCGTATAGTGAAACTTGTCGCCCAATATGCGGGACACGTTCTATAAAACTCAGAATGTGCACAGCGCTCCGGCGCACAGCAATCAACAGAAAGGTGAGTGCTTCGCTCATGGCAATTGAAGTCTTCTACGACGACGACGCTGATCTGTCCATCATCCAGGGACGCAAGGTCGCAGTTATCGGTTACGGTTCCCAGGGGCATGCGCACGCGCAGAACCTGCGCGAGTCCGGCGTCGAGGTGGTCATCGGCCTGCGCGACGGCTCCAAGTCTGCCGACAAGGCACGCGAGGCCGGCTTCGAGGTCAAGACCAACGCTGAGGCTGCAAAGTGGGCCGATGTGATCATGCTGCTCGCCCCGGACACCTCTCAGGCCGAGATCTTCTCGAATGACATCGAGCCGAACCTGAACGACGGCGATGCCCTCTTCTTTGGCCACGGCCTGAATATCCACTTCAAGCTCATTGACCCGGCCGACAACATCACCGTCGCCATGGTCGCCCCGAAGGGGCCGGGCCACTTGGTTCGCCGCACCTTCACCGACGGCAAGGGTGTTCCGTGCCTGATCGCCGTCGAGCAGGATCCGACTGGCAACGGCCAGGCGCTGGCTCTGTCGTATGCCGCCGCCATCGGTGGCGCACGCGCCGGCGTCATCCCGACGACCTTCGAAGCTGAGACCGTCACCGACCTCTTCGGTGAGCAGGCTGTTCTCTGCGGTGGCCTGGAGGAACTGATCAAGAATGGCTTCGATGTCCTGACCGAGGCCGGCTACGAGCCTGAGATGGCCTACTTCGAGTGCCTCCACGAGATGAAGCTCATCGTCGACCTCATTTACGAGGGCGGCCTGGCCAACATGAACTACTCCGTCTCTGACACCGCGGAGTTCGGTGGCTACCTGTCCGGTCCCCGCGTTGTCGACGAGGGTGCCAAGGATCGCATGCGTGAGGTCCTCAAGGATATTCAGTCCGGTGAGTTCACCAATCGACTGATCGCGAATGTCGACGGCGGCAACAAGGAGCTCGAGGGTCTGCGCGACAAGGTTGCTCAGCACCCGATCGAGAAGACCGGTGCTCAGCTGCGCGAAATGATGAGCTGGGTTCAGAATCCTCTGAACGACACCGCCCGCTAAATCACAGGCAGCGGTTCACCGCCCGAGGGATCCCTCGGGCGGTTTTCAATTCCAGGTAAATAAACAAATGCAATGTCCGCACGGCGTGCCGCCGGGCGGACATTGCTTTACTGCACGGGGCCTTTGCGGATTCCTATGTTGTGTTGGTGTTCTCTTGGGATAGCGTTGTCGTAGAAGGCCGGTCGTCCTGTTTCTTGGTCGGCTGTGTCATGGTCTTCTGGGGCGAGAACGGGAACTTTGGCGAGTTGATCTTGTTCGTAATTGCACGGGGGAGATTGATCCCGCCCTTCGAGATTTAATTCGTGACAGATTTGTTGAGGGTAACTGGCCGGAGGGGTACTTTTCTCCGGATTGCTTTGGGATCGTGACCCTAGGAAGTTAGTACACCAGCACGCCCCTGGCGGTATTTCAGACCTGAGGCTGGGTTATCCCCTCGAGATAAGTGGAATCATCCTAATATCAGCACGCCAGACCAGCTAACGATACAACTTCACCAACACACCTTGCGGTTTAGGTCGAGCTTTCTTTGCTCCAGGATCGTAGCAATTCGAGCAGTTCACCTTGTTGCCTACTGGACAGGTGGTTGAAGGCTTTCCGCTCAGCTGCGGCGTGGGCTTCTACGGTGGACATTATTCGGTCGTGTCCCTCGGGCGTTAGTGTCAGGGTTTTTCCTCGTTTGTCGCTGAGGTTGATTTTTTCCTCAATGAGTCCCTGCTTTTTTAGCTTGTGAAGTCTTCCGGTTATTCCGGCCTTGGACAGAAGTAAGGTTTGTGAAAGTTGTCCCGGGGTGACGTCTTCCTGGCGGAGGATTGTTGCTAGAACATCGAAGTCGCCTGGAGCTAACTGAGCTTGTTCATGGATGACGGTCACTTCGTTTTCGATTGCTCTTAAAAGATGGGTGAGGCGAAGAGTTGTTTCCATTGCGTCCACATCGACGTGGGAATTTATTTTTGTCCATTTGTCCATGGCTGCGGAGATGGAGTCCATATTTGTTCCTTTCGGGGTGTTGAAACTTAGTGTAGCTCTTGACAAAAGAAGTTCGGTAGCGAACTATATAGTTCGTTAGCGAACAACCTAAGGAGATGTGGGATGATAATTTTTGAACCCGAAATAGTGGCAGATGCTTGCTCCTCTCGCCTCCCAAAGGCGAGGTTGCTGGTGGATGCCTCGGATGCAAAAGGGAATGTGAGTGTGCAAAATATTCAACTTTTTGATGGAGGCGAGGGAGCTGCCCCACATTTTCATAAAATCTCGTGTGAGTTCTTCTACGTCTCTAGAGGAGAGCTTGAGTTTTGGGAGGATGGCCAAATACACCAGTTAAGTGCGGGTGACTGTGCATTGGTTCTTCCGGGTGTTCCTCATGCTTTTGGAGCCGCTAAGGGTAGCGATGCTGATGTACTGGTAACTATCGCACCCGGGGTGGAGCGGTTTGAGTACTTCCGAATCTTGGGCGGGATAATGAGTGGCAAGGTCCCTGAAGATGAGCTTGCTCGTCGAGAAGATGAATTCGATACGTATTTTGTGGAAGCACAAGATTGGGAAGCGCATAGAGGGAGATAGGAATCTAGAATCTGCGCTGCTTGCGCTCCGAGTCTAGGAGGACCGGACCGTGAGCATTTTAAAGGGGATCGACTATTGCCAAACGTGTCAAATCGGAATTCAAAAGCAGATATACCAGTCCTACAATTGACCGGGTTATCGTTTGCCGCTTTCTTGGCCATAATGACTGAGACCATTCCTACGGGGGTTCTGGTTGATATGGCTGAGTCCTTTGAAACAACAACGGGAAAAGTAGGGCAGTTTCTGACCGCTTATGCTGCTGGATCTGTGGTAGCTGCAATACCGGTGATGACAGCAACTCGAAAAATGCAGCGTAAGAACCTTTTGGTTATAGCTATCTTGGGGCTTGGGATTTTCAACGCTCTCACTGCTCTTACTTCGCATTTGTGGATAGCTTTTCTTTCTAGGTTTGTTTCCGGAATGGCCGGAGGCGTCATTTGGGGCCTTGTGGCAAATTACGCTCGGAGTCTAGTCAGTTCGGAAAACCAAGGTCGCGCACTTGCGATTATCGGTTTTGGTCAGCCTTTCGCCTTAGCCTTTGGAGTCCCGCTTGGTGCATTAGGAGGTCAGCACTTTGGTTGGAGAATGATGCTGGGCATGTTGACGGTTACATCCATCGTTCTGGTGTTTTGGATTTCTTATGCGCTTCCTCACCGGCCGGGACTTGTTGGAGGAGCCCCAGGGGTCAAAGTTCTGAAGAGATCGATTTTGATGCCTGGTGTGATTGGGGTGCTTGCAGCGCTTTTTGGCTGGACAGTAGCGCATAATATGGTCTACACGTACATTCAGCCTCTAACCGGTGCTGCGGAAATAGCCCTTGGCGTAGATATCGTACTTCTATTCTTCGGGATTTCTGCGGGGATCAGTATTTTACTTACTGCTTTCGCTGTAGATAAGAGGTTGTTTCTGACTGGTCTAATCCTGGGCGCCTTGATGCTTATAGGGTTCTTGCTTTTGTCGGTACCGGCAGCTTCCAACCATCTTTTCATTTTTGGAATTATCGTCTGGGGATTTGGATTTGGTGGTGCACCGACAGTTCTGCAGACCGCTTTGGCGAGAAACGCAGGTGACTTGGCAGACATTGCGCAGTCCTTTTTCGTTACTATCTTCAATTTTGGTGTAGGTGTCGGCGGTGTGCTCGGTGGGGCAGTGCTGAGTCTTTGGGGTGCTTCCGCCCTTAGTATTGCTGCGGGGGTGATGTGTGTCTTAGTTATCGGATTGCTCGCTTTTCGGAATAGAGACTTTGGAAGACAACTTTGAGGGCTAGGCCTGAAGCTCAGGTCGGGGGTACTTCTTAAAATGAAGTCCTTGGAGCGTGTCAAATTGTTTGTGTGCGGGGCTAGGTTTATAGGCATTTGTCGAAGCGGTCTGGGTAGGACAGCGGGTTAATGGACGAAAGTGTGTCCGCTTGACGAGAAGGGCAGCATCCACGGCGCTATTGCGGGGCAACGGGAATCGGAGTGCCAGGAATGGGCGCAGCGAACTTCGGTGAATCTGTTGGCTGTCATATTTGGAGGCGGTCGCAGACACGAACGAACCCCGCGTCCCTGGAGCGGGAATCGCGGGGTTGGGGTGCGTCGAGTTGAGGCGGCGCGAGGCGGCTGCCGGATGGAACCGGCTAACCGTTTTTAGTTGGTGGCGTTGCCGACTGCATCGCCGACAGCACCGGTTGCGTCGCCCGCTGCATCGCCAGCAGCGTCAGCAGCGTTGCCGGCAGCGTCGCCAGCGCCCTCAACTGCGTCGCCGACAGCACCGGTAGCGTCGCCGGCTGCATCGCCAGCAGCACCGGTTGCGTCGCCAGCTGCATCACCAGCAGCACCGGTAGCGTCGCCAGCTGCATCGCCAGCGGTGGTGGTCACGTCGACGGTGGTGGTGCCGGTGACCTCGGTGGAGCCCCCGGTGGACTCGTCGTCGCCGCCGCCCTTGACCAGGGACCAGATCAGCAGGCCGAGAAGCACCAGGGCCAGCAGGCCGAGCAGCCACTTCCACCAGCCGCTGCCGCCTTCGCTCTCCTCGACAGCGGTGGAGCCGCCGGTGGTTGTCGGACGGGAGTTGGTGCGGACCTCGCGGGTAGCGGTGTTGTCAGCCGGCTTAATGCGCTCCTCGCTGACGCGAGTCTCGTTCAGCTTGTCGCCGATGCGGGGCTCGTCGATCTTGTCGCCGATGCGGGTGTCGTTCAGCTTGTCGGTGACGCGCTCGCCGTGTGCGAGACGGTCAGCGGCTTCCTTCGGCAGCTTGTTGGTCGGGTCGTTCGGGTTCTTGCTGGTCATAATGTGACCACCTTTCTAATAAGGTTGTTATCTAACAGACCGTGCTTGAACAGTCAGCGCCCCACAGTAACAGCATTTCGGAGCCGTCGACGTGTTCTGTGTCACGTTCATGTCGATCCAGGTCATGTTTGAAGTGGTGCACACCATGGTCTGTGCAGGTGAGGCGAAAGATCGCGCGATCAGTGCGTTTTCATTCCCTTTTCATTAAGCGTCAAACTGTCATACAGTGGTAACCATGACGGAACACAGTCACGGCCACGGGCACGGGCACGACCATGGACACAGCCACAGCCACGACCATAACGTCAGCGACGCCCCGCTATGGGCGCTGGGGACGGCGTTGGCGATTACCGGTGTGGTGTTCTTCGCGGAGTTGATCGGTGGCTGGCTGTCCGGGTCGATGGCGCTCATGGCCGATGCGATGCACATGTTGTCGGATGCGACAGGGTTGATCATCGCGTTGGTCGCGGTGGCTGTGGGGCGGAAACCGGTGTCGCCGTACGCGACGTTCGGGTACCGGCGCGCAGAGGTTCTAGCCGCGGCGTTCAACGCTGTGATGGTGGCGGCGATCTCGGTGTGGATCGTTGTGGAGGCGGTGCAGCGCATCGGGAGCCCGGAGGAGGTCCAGACGCGGGCGATGATCATCGTGGCGGTGGTCGGCCTGATCGCGAACGTGGTGTCGGCGCTGGTGCTGCAGTCCCAAAGAGAGCACTCGGTGAATATCGAGGGGGCATTCCTTCACGTGATGGTCGACTTGCTCGGGTCAGTCGCTGTGATTGCCGCCGGTGTGGTCATCGCGGTGACAGGATTCACCGGTGCGGACGTTGTGGCCTCGCTCATCATCGCTGGGTTGGTGCTGCCAAGGGCGTGGGGGTTGCTGAAGGCGTCGATAAGCGTGCTGCTTGAACGCGTCCCAGCGGGGATCGATCCGGTCAACGTGGGGAACGCGCTGGTGGCTTTGGATGGTGTGGATGCGATTCATGACCTGCACCTGTGGTCGGCCGGCGGGCGTGACGTGCTGTGCACGGTGCACCTGATTACGCGGGCGGATCACGGGCAGTTGCTGGATCGCGCGCAGGGGCGGTTGCGGGAGCTCGGAATTGAGCACGCGACCATTCAAATTGAAGGGCCCGGGCACTTTGAGCACGAGGTTTATTGTGCCCCTCACGGTGACCGCGAGTGATCTAAAGTTGGGGTCATGGGGTTTACCACGCCGAGCTACTCCTTGACCGATCTGTTCGCGCGCGCTGAGCGGGGCGAACTGCAAACGCCGGATTTCCAGCACACCTACCTATGGGATGTGGACCGCACGCGCACGCTGTTGGCGTCGGTGCTGCGCGGCTACCCGGTGGGAACGCTCTTGGCGCTGGACACGCGCAACGAGCCCATGCGTTTTCGTCCCCGTCCCTTGCAAGGCGCGCCGGAGACCGGGGAGCAGCCTGGTCTGCTGCTTCTCGACGGGCAGCAGCGACTGTCCTCGTTGTACCTGTCTATGCAGGGCGACGGGCGGATTGAAGTCCTCGACTTCCGCGGGCGACGCATTTTCCGCCGCTTCTTCGTCGACGTGCGCGCGGCGGTCGCTGCAGACCCGATGCCGACGGAGGCTGTGTTCGCAGTCGACGATGACGGTATCGTGCGCTCGCATTTCGGCCCGCTTATCGACGGGGGCGTGACCGGCCGCCAGACCATGCTCGATAATTTCATCGTGCCGGTCTCCTCGCTGTTGTGGGAGGAGGGCAACGACCTGCTCTTCGACATGGCTGCGAGCACCGACGACCCGGCAATCCGCGAAGATGTGAAGGAATTCCACCGGCGCATCCTGCGTCCGCTCGCCGCTTACGACCTGCCCATGACGCGCCTCGATCGAGGCACCTCCCAGATCGGTGTGGGCCAGATCTTCGCGCAGGCGAATTCTTCCGGCGTGTCCATGGATGTCTTCGAGCTTCTCACCGCGGTGTTCGCGCTCGAAGATCCGGAATTCTCGCTCGCCGCCCACTGGGAAAAGACCGAGGCGGTGTTGCGCGAACATGCTGCGCTCGACGAGATTGACCGTGTGCGCTTCCTGCGTGGTGTCTCGCTTCTGGTCACCAGCACGACGGGACCGGCACGCGGCCACCGCGGCGATATTTTGAACCTGAGCCTGCACGACTATCTCTGGGCCTCGCGCGATTTGCTCGCGGCTTTCGAGCGTGCCGCGGAATTCTTGTCGGATCGGTGCATCTTCACCGTTGACCAGGTGCCGTATTCCCACCAGCTGGTGCCGCTGGCAGTGATCTTGGCCCGCCTGTCCTGGGAGGAAGGGTGCCTTGAGCAGCAGACCACGTGGGACCGCATCAACCAGTGGTACTGGAATGGCGTTTTCGGGGAACTCTACGGCGCGCACGCTCCGTCGATCCGTGCTGGCTCGGATGTCGATCAGGTCACCCCGTGGGCAAAGGGGGAGACCGATACGGTTCCGAAGACGGTCGAAGATGCCTTCTTCAACGAGTCCCGCTTGATCAGCGCCCGCGCGGATTCCGGCGTGTACCGTGGCTTGTTCTCCCTGTTGATGGCACGCGGTGCCCGCGATTGGCGCACCGGCAAGACTTTCACCGCCGAGACAGTCGAGGAATTGCAGCCGGGCTTCCATCAGGTTTTCCCGGACGGTTTCTGCCGCGGCAAGGGCGTCGATCCGGACTTGGCAGAGTCGGTGTTGAACCGGACCCCGTTGGGCAAGCGCACTGAAGCGATCATGGAGGATGCGGACCCGAAGCGCTATCTCTCCCGCTTGCAGTCCAAGGCGATCATGGAGGACGAGGAATTCGACACAGTCCTTGCCACCCACGAACTCGAACCGGATTACCTGTTCACCTCTAACTGGCAGGCCTATTTCGTGGATCGCCGCGACCGTTTGGTGGGGATCATCGAGTACGCTATGGATAAACCCGTGATCAGCGATGACGCAGGGGATGGGGCAGAAAGCGGCACTGAATGACCGGAACCAACAAACGCGGCGGGATTCAGCTCGCCGCAGTAGTGGCCTCCGCGTCGCTGCTGCTGGCCGGGTGCGCCGGCGAAGACGGGGAAGATGAGCCGCAGGTCGACCGCATGCTGCAAGATGCCCGCACCGTGAACCAGTCGCGGCATGTCTCGGACCGCTTTGAACCGCATCCGGTGGTGATGGATGATCCAGATGGTTTCGCCACCAGCGAGTTGTTCTTCCCGTCCTCGGAGGTGCTCATCCTCGCCGATGAGACTCCCGCTGCGCAGCTGCGCGCAGCATCGCTGGCAGTAGTGGCGCATGCGCCGATGCTGATTTATCGGAGCGAGAAGCATTCAGATGTGATCCGCGAGATCGAGCGCATGTCCACCCACACGGTCTACGCGGTGGGGAAGGTACCGGTGCTGGGGTACACGGAGAAACTGACGGTCATCAAGGACCCGGGCGATCAGGAAGCGCTGGAGGAAGCGACTGCTCTGCAATTCGCGGAGCGAGAGGTCCAGCGCCCGGAGGACGCCGCAGCGGCTGTGGCGGGTTTGGCTGACGGTGAGCCGATGTGGCTCCGCGCTGGATACGGCTCGGATCAGCATGTCGCCGAAGACGCGAAACCCGGCGTGGTGCCCGTGCGCTCCCGGCAAGACGCGGCGATGGCACCGCAGGTGATCGCATGGCCGGAGAGTTCGTTGGCGGCGATTGCCACCGCGCGAGCTTTCGGGGCGACCGTCTATATGACGGACGAACCGGATCCACGGAACAGCCACTTGACGCTCGTGCTCACTGCCGGACTTGCTGAACGGCCGTTGGTCGCGTTGGGCAAGGCATTCGGCACGAGCGTGGAGCTCGCGCAGCGGATCCGGGAAGCGGAAGAGAAAATTCAGCCGGGGGATTTAAATAATATTTCCTCGCTCCCGCAATCGCCGGATTAAGGTTTAATGAATCAATACTCAATATCAGCCACTACGCAGTAGGAGATGAGCGCCGTGACCGCACCCGTGTCCAACCCCGAAGCCAAGCCAGTCGTTCTCATTGCCGACAAGCTCGCCCAGTCCACAGTGGACGCTCTGGGGGATTCCGTGGAGGTGCGTTGGGTTGACGGTCCGAACCGCGAGGAGCTGCTCGCAGCGGTGCCGGAGGCACAGGCCCTGCTCGTGCGTTCGGCGACCACGGTGGACAGCGAGGTGCTCGAGGCTGCACCGAACCTGCGCATCGTCGGACGTGCAGGCGTGGGTCTGGACAACGTCGATGTCGATACGGCAACGCAGCGCGGCGTGATGGTCGTGAATGCGCCGACGTCGAATATCCACTCGGCATGCGAGCACGCGATCGCTCTGTTGTTGTCCACGGCCCGCCAGATTCCAGCCGCGGACAAGACGCTTCGCGACGGCGAGTGGAAGCGCTCCTCGTTCAAGGGCGTGGAGATCTACGGCAAGACGGTCGGCATCGTCGGCTTCGGCCACATCGGCCAGCTGTTCGCGCAGCGTCTCGCCGCATTCGAGACCGAGATCATCGCCTACGATCCGTACGCGAACCCGTCGCGCGCGGCACAGCTCGGCGTCGAACTCGTGGAGCTGGAGGAACTTGTCTCCCGCGCAGACTTCGTCACCATTCACCTGCCGAAGACCAAAGAGACGCAGGGCATGTTCAACGCGGAGCTGCTGGCCAAGGCAAAGGAAGGCCAGATCATCATCAACGCCGCGCGCGGAGGGCTTGTCGACGAGCAGGCGCTTGCCGACGCCATCGCAAACGGCCCCATCCGCGGCGCCGGCTTCGACGTGTACGCCACTGAGCCGTGCACGGATTCTCCGCTGTTCGCCCTTGAAGAGGTCGTGGTGACGCCGCACCTGGGGGCGTCGACAAGCGAGGCGCAGGACCGTGCGGGCACGGATGTCGCTGGTTCTGTCCTGAAGGCGCTGGCCGGCGAATTCGTTCCGGACGCCGTCAATGTCGTCGGCGGTGCCGTGGGCGAGGAAGTCGCCGTGTGGCTCGAGCTCGCGCGAAAGCTCGGCCTGCTGGCGGGCAAGCTGCTTGATGACGCACCGGTGGCCCTCCGCGTCACCGCCCGCGGCGAGCTGTCCACCGAGGACCCGTCGACTCTGGGTCTGTCCGCTGTGCGCGGTCTGTTCTCCGGCATTGTCGAGGAGCAGGTCACCTTCGTCAACGCACCGGCGATCGCCGAGGCCCGCGGCCTCGATCTCGAGACTGGCGTGGCCAACGAGTCTCGCGATCACCGCTCTGCTCTTGAGGTGCAGGTCGTGTCCGCGAACGGTGAATCCGCCACTGTCGAAGGTGCGCTGACGGGACTGGAGCGCGTGGAGAAGATCGTGCGCATCAACGGCCGCGGCGTGGACATGCGCGCGCAGGGCCGCAACCTGTTCCTGTCGTATACCGACAAGCCCGGCGCTCTCGGCAACGTCGGCGCGCAGCTCGGCAACGAAGGAATCAATATCGAGGCCGCAGCCTTGACTCAGTCCGCGAAGGGCGACGGCGCATTCCTCATTCTCCGCGTCGAAGCTGAGATCCCGGCCGAGCTCGAGGCTGCCATCGCGAATTCCCTCGAGGCGGATTGCTTCCAGCTCGTGCTCGACTAGGCTTCGCCCGTAAAAATTCGCTGCTGATTACGGCGTCTAGCTCGATCGATACGAAGTAGCGAAAGAAAGTTATCCCGGATTTGAATTAATCCGGGATTTTTTCTGCGCCCGCTCCCGCGCATGTGCGAGTATTAATGCACGTAATTTTCCTAACCTAACTAAAGGGGGGCGACTTTGACTACCGCAGTTGATCGCGATCAGCCTGAAGCGGGCGTGGTACCGCGCGAAAGACTCGAAATCACGAGGACGCCCGACGGCAAAGAGCATGTCGTCGGCGTGAAGCCGAAGAAAGTGATCGGCACTGTTGAGCGCATTGTGATCGGTTTCTCCGCTGTCCTCGCCGCGCTCGGATGGGGCGCTATCGCGCTGCATCGTGGTGAGACCATCAATTCGGTGTGGCTCGTTCTCGCGGCTATCGGCACGTACATTATCGGCTTCAGTCTCTACGCCCGTCTCGTCGAGTACAAGGTGGTCAAACCACGGAATACCCGTGCAACCCCGGCGGAATACGTCAACGACGGCACGGACTTCGTCCCCACGGACCGCCGCGTTCTGTTCGGTCATCACTTCGCGGCGATTGCCGGTGCTGGCCCTCTGGTCGGTCCGGTCATGGCCGCGCAGATGGGCTACCTGCCTAGCACGCTGTGGATCATCATCGGCGTGGTGCTGGCTGGCGCGGTGCAGGACTACCTCGTCCTCGCCGTGTCGCAGCGCCGCCGCGGGCGCTCTTTGGGGCAGATGCTCAAAGAGGAAGTCGGCCGGATCGGCGGTGTCGCCGGCAGCATCGCCACCATGGTCATCATGGTGATCATCATCGCTGTGCTTGGGCTGGTCGTGGTCAACGCCTTGGCGGAGTCTCCGTGGGGCGTGTTCTCCATCGCGATGACGATTCCGATCGCGTTGTTCATGGGCGTTTACGGCCGCTTCCTCCGGCCTGGCCGCGTGGCAGAGGTCTCCGCGATCGGTGTGGTGCTGCTGATGACGGCGATTCTCGGCGGCGGATACGTGGCCGAGACTTCCTGGGGTGCAGAGCTGTTCACCCTGTCTAAGTCCACGCTGGCTGTCTGCATCCTCGTTTACGGTGTGATCGCTTCCGTTCTGCCGGTGTGGCTGCTGCTGGCTCCGCGTGACTACCTGTCGACCTTCATGAAGATCGGCGTCATCGTCATGCTGGCTTTGGCGATTCTGATTGACCGCCCTGAAGTGCACATGCCGGCCGTCGCCGTCTTCGGCCGCGAGGGCGGGGGACCGGTCTTCTCGGGCACCCTGTTCCCGTTCTTGTTCATCACCATCGCCTGTGGTGCGTTGTCGGGCTTCCACGCTCTGATCTCCTCTGGCACGACCCCGAAGTTGCTGGAAAAGGAGACGCACGCTCGCGCCATCGGATACGGCGGCATGCTGATGGAGTCCTTCGTGGCCATCATGGCGCTGATCACTGCCGTGGTGCTCGACCGGCATATTTACTTCGCCATCAACTCCCCGAAGGCGAAGACCGGCGGCGAGGAAACTACGGCGGCTGAGTTCGTCAACGGGCTGAATATCCCGGGGCAGGGAATCTCCGCAGAGCAGCTGACCGCCCTGGCCGAGGCAGTGGGGGAGCCGAGCATCGTGTCGCGCACCGGTGGCGCGCCGACATTCGCGATCGGCATGTCCGAGATCATGACCAATATCGTCGGACACCCCGGCATGCAGGCATTCTGGTACCACTTCGCCATCATGTTTGAGGGCCTGTTCATCCTCACCGCCATCGACGCAGGCACCCGCGTCGCCCGTTTCATGATGGGTGACATGATCGGCAATATCTCCGGCCTGGAGAAGTTCAAAGACCCGTCCTGGCGTGTGGGTAGCTGGATCTCCACTGTGCTGGTCTGCGGCATGTGGGGCGCGATCCTGGTCATGGGCGTTACTGACCCGCTCGGCGGCATCAACGTGCTCTTCCCGCTCTTCGGCATTGCCAACCAGCTCCTCGCGGCGATCGCGCTGTGCCTCGTCACCGCGATCGTGTTCAAGAACGGGTTGTTCAAGTGGGCGTGGATTCCGCTCGTGCCGCTCGTCTGGGACCTGATCGTCACAATGACGGCGAGCTGGCAGAAGATATTCAGCGACGATCCCGCGATCGGCTATTTCGCGCAGCACTCGAAGTACAAGGAAGCGCGCGATCAGGGCCTAGAGATGTTCCAGGCGGCGAAAAGCCCGGAAGAAATCGACATCGTTGTGCGCAACACCATGATTCAGGGCATCCTGTCTATCTTCTTCGCTGTCCTGGTGATCATCGTGGTTGTCGCCACGGTGGTGGTGTGCGTGCGCGCTGTACAGGCGCACAAGCGGGGCGAAGCGATTGAAACTCACGAGGAACCGGAGGTCACGTCCACCTTGTTCACCCCGCGTGGAATGTTCGCTTCGGCGGAAGAAAAAGCGGTGGCGAGGGAATACGGCCTCGAATTGAATTCACCGTCGGGAGCGGGGCACTGATGGGTGCTCTCGCTCGCGGCGCCGTCTCGACATTCAGGTGGATGGATTGGTACATCAAGGAGCTGATGGGGGATAACGACTACGCGAAGTATTGCGCCCATCAGCGCACGCATCATCCGGAGGCAGAACTGATGACGGAACGGGAGTTCTGGAAAGCACGTTGGGCTCGTCAAGAAGCCAATCCAGGTTCCCGTTGTTGTTAAGCTGAGCTGCATGAAAATTGCGGTTATTGCAGGGGACGGCATCGGTCCCGAGGTGATGGAAGAAGGGCTCAAGGTTCTGCGCGCAGTGCGCGGAGACGTGGAGCTCACCGAGTATGACCTCGGTGCGCGCCGGTACTTGCGCAACGGCGAGCTGCTGACTGACGAGGATTTGGCGAGCCTGCGCGAGCACGACGCGATTTTGCTCGGTGCGATCGGCGACCCGGAGCGCGTCCCGGCTGGTGTGTTGGAGCGCGGTCTGCTGCTGCCGCTGCGTTTCAAGCTCGACCATTACGTGAACCTGCGTCCGTCGAAGCTGTACCCGACGGCGACAAGCCCGCTGGCGAACCCGGGGGAGATCGACTTCGTTGTGGTTCGTGAGGGAACCGAGGGCCTGTACGCCGGCAACGGCGGAACCCTGCGCCAAGGCACACCGGCCGAGGTCGCATGCGAGGTCTCGCAGAACACCCGCTACGGCGTCGAGCGTCTCGTCCGCCACGGTTTCGAGACCGCGATGGCGCGCCGCAAGAAGCTCACGCTCGTGCACAAGACCAACGTGCTCACCAACGCGGGCGCACTGTGGCAGAACACCGTCGACGAGGTGTCAAAGGAGTACCCGGAGGTCGAGGTCGACTACAACCACATCGACGCGGCCACGATTTACATGGTCACCGACCCGTCGCGCTACGACGTGATCGTCACCGACAATCTCTTCGGCGACATTCTCACCGACCTCGCCGGTGCGGTCGCCGGCGGCGTGGGTCTGGCGTGCTCCGGCAATATCGATGCGTCCCGGACCAATCCGTCGATGTTCGAGCCGGTCCACGGTTCCGCACCGGATATCTCAGGCAAGGGTCTGGCTGACCCGACCGCGATGATTCTCTCCGTGGCCATGATGCTTCGTTGGCTTGACGACGAAGCTTCTGCCGTTCGCATCGAAGACGCCGTCGCCGCGGATGTCTCGGGCCGGAAGGATGCTGCGAATGAAACTGGCAATGATGCTACGGAAACTGGAAGCTTCACGGAAAGGGTCGGAACCCGTATTGCGGAATCCCTGAAGTAGGGTTTTCGTTATGCGTTCGACTTCCCGGTTCACCACGACCGCCGCAGTAATGGCGGCCACCACGATGCTGCTTGCAGGCTGCTCTGCCATCGGAGGTGACGGGAAACAGGGGGAGGACTCATCTGCCACCGCCGAAAAGGACAGCTTCGCGGCTTCCTTGGTGTCGGACGGGTCCGCCGTCATTGCCGACCCAGACGGCACAGGAGCCGAAGTATCCCAGAAATTCTTCCCCGAATCCGACACAGTCGTTGTCGCAGCGCCTGACCGGGAGAATCAGCTGAAGGCGGCAGCCATCGCTGTAGAACTCGGCGCGCCGATGCTCATCCGCTACAGCTCCGCCGAGGCCACCGCGGCGGTCGATGCGGAGATTGAGCGTCTCGGCGCCACACGCGTGATCAATGTGGGGCAGAAGGCTGGCGAAGAAGCGGACGGCGAAGACACTCAGCTCATCGCCGACACCCAACCGGTGACGGCGGACAAGGATGCCGAGATCAAGGCGATCGTCGACCACGCCCGCGCTCATGCAGGTGAGGCCGACAAGAGTGGTGAGGGCGAAGTCCCGATCTTCGCCACCGAGCTGACCTCGTTCGCCGCGGCGGCGACGGCGGCAAACAAGCTTCCGGTCACGGTGCTGTCCTACGCGGATCCGCGCGTGACCAAGGAATCGATGGATCAGGTCAACGGCAAGAAGGCGCTCGCGCTCGGCCGCCAATTCGGCAGCAGCGAGCGGTTCCAGACCACGATCGAATTGGCCAAGAACGGCGAGTTGCCGGGCGGTGGCGGACTCGTGTTCCCGGGACGCCGCATGATCGCCACGTATGGTCACCCGTCCGGTCCCGCGCTGGGCCAGATGGGCGAGAAGCCGCCGGCCGAAGCTGTAGGCGTGGTGAAGGAATGGGCGCGCCAGTACCAAGAGCTCACCGACGAGAAGATCATCCCCGCCTTCGAGGTCATTGCCACTGTCGCGTCCTCGTCACCGGGCGATGACGGGAACTTCACCAACGAATCGGATCCGGAAGAACTGATCCCGTATATCGACGCCATTACTGAGGCGGACGGCTATGCCGTCATCGACCTGCAGCCGGGTCTGACGACCTTCAAGGAGCAGGCAGTTCGCTACGAGGAGCTGCTCAAGCGCCCGAATGTGGGCTTGGCGCTCGACGCCGAGTGGAAACTCCAACCGGGGCAGCAGCCGGCGGCGCAGGTCGGCTCCGCTTCCGCTGCAGAGATCAATGAGGCCACGGAATGGCTGGCGAACCTCACTCGTGAGAACGGTCTGCCGCAGAAGGCATTGATCGTGCACCAGTTCCAGGTGGCGATGTTGCCGGACCGCCAGAATATCGACACGTCTGCGCCGGAGCTGTCGTTCATCCTGCACGCAGACGGACATGGCTCGCCGGGACAGAAATTCGATACGTGGAATGTGATGCGCGAGGATCTGCAGCCACAGTTCTTCATGGCATGGAAGAACTTCATCGATGAGGACATGCCGATGTTCACGCCGGATCAGACGTACAACACGGTCAATCCACGCCCGTGGTTTGTCAGCTATCAATAATTCAGAATTGAAAGGCTATACCTAAGCGGTGAGAGTCCACGGTGGCGTATGCTCATTGGCATGCGTTATGGACGAATTGCCACACCTGAGGGAATGACCTTCGCGGTCATCGACGATGACGCGACGACTGCGAAGCAAATCAAAGCGACTCCGTTCACGGAGCCGGAGTACACGGGCAAGGAATGGGCGCTCGCAGATGTGCGCCTGCTCGCCCCGATGCTTCCCAGCAAGGTAGTGGCAATCGGCCGTAACTACGCCGACCACGTGGCCGAGGTGTTCAAGCAGTCCTCGGAGCACCTGCCGCCGACTCTGTTTCTCAAGCCCCCGACAGCAGTGATCGGGCCGGATGCGGCAATCAAGATCCCGGAGTTTGCCACACGCGTCGAATTCGAGGGCGAGCTCGCTCTCGTCATTGGCCGGCCGTGCAAGAACGTCAAGGCGGAAGACTGGAAGTCGGTCGTGCGGGGCGTGACCATCGTCAACGATGTCTCCTCCCGCGATCTGCAGTTCACCGACGGACAGTGGGCCCGTGCAAAGGGCATTGACACGTTCTGCCCGCTGGGCCCATGGATCGAGACTGACCTGGATAAATTCGACTTCGACAACCTGCCGATCAAGGCGCACCTGACGCACGACGGCGCCACGGAGACGAAGCAGGATTCGAATTCGAACCAGATGATCTGGAAGCTGGGCAAGATCATCGAGTTCATCACGTCGGCTTACACGCTGCTGCCGGGCGATGTGATTTGCACGGGTTCGCCGGCGGGCACCGCGGAAATGGTGCCGGGGGACACGATCGAGGTCGAGATCGAAGGCATCGGCACACTCCGCAACCCGGTGGAGCGCGCCTAAACGCTGGTTAAAGGCCCAGCGCGCGCTGGATCGTGCGCAGCTTCGCGGTGGTTTCCGCGAGCTCAGCCTCCGGCTCGGAGGCGGCGACGAGTCCGCCGCCTGCCCATGCGCGGGCAGAGGTGCCGTCGCCATTGACTTCGGCGCAGCGGATGGTCACCATGAATTCGCCATCGCCGCTTTGATCACACCAACCGACGGTTCCGGCGTAGAAGGACCGGTCCGATTCGGCGGTGGTGATCAATGCCTCAGCGGCGTGCTGTGGGGAGCCACAGACAGCCGGGGTGGGGTAGAGCCGGGCAGCCAGATCCAGCGCATTCGGGGCGGGATCGCGCAGTGTGCCGGTAATCGGGGTGGCCAAGTGCCACATCTCATTCGTCTTGGTCAGCACAGGGCGGGAGGGGATGGATAGTTCGTCGCAAAGCGGTGCGAGGATGTCGCGGATGTGCTCGACGACGTACGCGTGCTCGTCCAAATCCTTGGTGGAATTGGCCAGCGCTTGACCGGCGGCTTCGTCGGCGGCGGGATCGTCGAAAATACGCGCGGCGGACCCGGCGAGGGGATACGAGGAAATTGCTAGCCCCTTGCGTTTGATCAACAGCTCCGGGGAGGAGCCGACGATCATGTGCCCGTGTTTTCCTGCGGGCGCGAGGTCGGCGATGAAGCCGTCGCGGGTCCGGGAGAGGTCGATCAGGCGCGCGGCGACCGTCCGGGGGTCGACCGGTTCGTCGAAACCGATGTCCACGGCGCGAGCAAGCACGACCTTGTCCAATAATGAGTCATTGATCGTGGCCACGGCTGCTTCCACGCGGCGGAGATGCTCGTGCGGTTCCGGGTCATAACCCGTGACTCGGGCGGAAAGCCGGGCGCCGTCGCCGGTTCGGTAGTAGGCGTGGGGCTCAAGGGGACCGGGTTCGCGAATGATGCGCTGGGGAACGGTCAGCGCGGCGGGTGCATCGCGGTCGAAGGGGAGTGCGCCGACGACAATGGGGACCTCGCCGCGGTCGAGTGCAGCAATGGCGTCCCAGGCGTCGATAAAGCTCATCTTTGAGCCTTGTGTGCGCACAGAACCGTCCGCGCGGGACAGGAGAAAATCAGGCGCGGAGTCGGGTCTGGGAGATGACATGTGTGCCGATTCTAGTGCGGGGTCGGGAGTCGGTTCAGGGCAGGGGGGTCGGGCGGGAAGTACCGGCGCTGCTCAGGTGATTTCAGAAAAAACCCAGCGGTTTTTGAAGTTTTATTGCAGCAAGGTTTGCCTGGGGCTAGTGTTACGCAAGTGACTGTTGGGGGTAAGCGATGGAGCGCTCCTCGACGGCCTACTTTCTGCCTCAACTCTTTTATTTTCCTGAAAGGCCGCAGATGAAATCCGCCTCCCTTTGGTGCCGACGCATCGTGGGTGCCACCGCCAGCATGCTCATGGCAGTCGGCATCGCCGCAGCCCCCGCCCAAGCCCAGGGCATCCCGAATGTCGATCAGCTGACTGCCGGTTCCAGCAATGCAGCGAATGCGGTCCAGCAGGCTGCTGCTGGTGCCGCCAATGACGCCAACCGCGCATGGAACGATATGGCGCGCCAGGTCAACGACGCGGTGCTGTCAGGTTCCTCTGTGCCGTATAACCCGTTCCCGGCTCCGGGGCAGCCTTCGGCTCCCGCAGCGAAGCCGGCATCGGGTCCGTGGCGTGCGACTGCTGGGCAGCCGGTGGCTCCGGGGCACAATGGTGAGATCCGTGTGGGTAACCGTTCGTACTTGATCTGGGTGCCGCACGGTTACAACGCATCGCGTCCGACCCCGGTGATGGTGGGGTACTCGGCGTACCAGGACTCGACGGAGAATTTCCGGAACTACTCCCGCCTGCGCGAATCGAATGTGGGCCGTGACGCGATCATCGTCTACCCGCGTGCGATCGGCACTTCGTGGGAGGGTTCTGCTACATCAGCGACCCGTCCCGGCGAGGACATCCGCTTCGTTCGCGCGATGATCAACGACGTGCAGCGCTACTACAACATTGACCGCCGCCGTATCTATGCCACCGGCATGTCCACCGGTGGCGGCATGGCTGCCGTGTCTGCCTGCCACATGGCGGACCTCTTCGCAGGTGTCGCCGGTGTGTCCGGCGCGTATTACTGGCCGGTGAATTCCAACTGCCAGAACATCCCGGTCGCGTTCCTGGCCTACCACGGCTCGAACGACACGCTCATGAACTACCACGGCGGTGTCCGCCGCGGCACCCGTTACCTGGGCGTGCCGGAATTGTTCAGCTCGTACGAGCGCCGCAACGGCTGCAATATCGGCCGTATCAACAAGGCTCCGCTGAGCAATAATGCCACCCGTGTCTCGGCCACCGGATGCAAGAAGCCGGTGCAGGCCATCAAGGTTCACGGGTCGAACCACTTCTGGTGGTACAACCCGTCCACTGTGAACGATATGTGGGCAGTACTGTCCCGCGTGAGCAAATAAGCTGCCCACGAAATCAGCCGACCTGTAGCGCGCTACAGTTGGGTGCATGACTGACGCACCTGTACGAGTACGTTTTTGCCCTTCGCCGACCGGAACGCCCCACGTGGGGATGGTCCGGACGGCGCTTTTCAATTGGGCGCAAGCTAGACACACCGGCGGCACCCTGGTGTTCCGCATCGAGGACACGGATGCCGCCCGTGATTCCGAGGAGTCCTACCAGGCGATCATCGATTCGCTGACGTGGCTCGGCATGGAATGGGACGAAGGTGTGGTCAAGGGGGGACCGCATGAGCCGTACCGCCAGTCCCAGCGCATGGACATCTACAAGGAGATCCTGGACAAGCTGATCGAAGCTGGCGAGGTCTACCCGGCGTACTCCACGGCCGATGAGGTCAAGGAGCGGCACATCGCCGCCGGCCGCGACCCGCAGCTCGGCTACGACAATTTCGACCGCGATCTCACCGACGAGCAGGTCGCGGCGTTCAAGGCGGAGGGCCGCGAGCCGGTCTGGCGCCTGCGCATGCCGGAGAAGGATTGGAAGTGGCACGACCTGGTTCGCGGCGACGTGGAATTCAAGGCATCCACCCAGCCGGATTATGTCGTGGCGCGCTCCAATGGTGCCCCGTTGTACACCCTGGTCAATCCCGTCGACGACGCGCTCATGGGCATCACGCACGTGCTGCGCGGCGAAGACCTGCTTTCGTCCACCCCGCGTCAGCTGGCTCTCTACGAAGCTCTGCAGCGCATCGGGGTCACTGACTTCACGCCCGAATTCGGCCACATGCCGTTCGTGATGGGGCAGGGCAACAAGAAGCTGTCCAAGCGTGATCCGGAATCGAACCTGTTCAATCACCGCGACAACGGCATCATTCCCGAGGGCATGATCAACTACCTCGCCCTTCTCGGGTGGTCGCTGTCTGCGGACCAGGACATCTTCACAGTCGATGAGTTCGTAAAGGCCTTCGACATCAACGATGTGCTGGCCAATCCGGCGCGCTTCGATCAGAAGAAGCTCGAGGCAATCAACGCCGACCACATCCGCATGCTCGAGCCGGAGGACTTCAAGAACCGCCTGCGCGAGTACTTGAGCGAGTACACGGACTTCCCGGCGGATTACCCGGAGGACAAATTCGCCGTCGCAGCCGATCTCGTGCAGACCCGCATCAAGATGCTCGGGGACGCCTATGACTTGCTGAAGTTCTTGGTCATCCCGGACGCGGAACTCACGCTCGACGAGAAGTCGGCGAAGAAGAACCTCAAGGAAGACGCCATCGAACCGCTCGACGCGGGCATCGCTGCACTCGAGGGGATCAGCGAATGGACGACGGAGAATATCGAGAACGCGCTCAGCGGTGCGCTTATCGACGATCTCGGCCTCAAACCCCGCAAGGCCTACGGTGCACTGCGCGTGGCTGTGTCCGGTGCAGCCGTCTCGCCGCCGCTGTTCGAGTCGATGGAGCTGCTCGGTCGCGAATCAACCCTGGCTCGCCTGCGTTCCGCGCGGGAGCAGACCCCGTTCGTGCCCGCCTCCGGTGAGTAGGCTGCGCAGCCTGCACCGCTAATCACACCGGTGTGATTACTGGTGGCCTTTTCACTGCTGTTGACCAGCTGATTTGGTCCCGTATCGCCGGTGTGGTTATAGTAATCGTCGTTGTTCAGAGCAACCCGCACAACGCAGGAAGCGCTGAGAAACGATGGCCTATGGTGTAATTGGCAACACTACGGTTTCTGGTACCGTCATTCTAGGTTCGAGTCCTGGTAGGCCAGCTGCAGTTCAGTAGAGATGAAACTTTATTGAATTGCTGGACATAAAGTCCTTTGCCCCGTTCGTCTAGCGGCCTAGGACGTCGCCCTCTCACGGCGGTAACACGGGTTCAAATCCCGTACGGGGTACAAAATACAAAACGGGACCTCCGGTCGGCTTCAAAGCAGAAGCGGGCCGGAGGTTTTCGTTATGCTGGCCGCCATGCTGCACACAAACGAACTCGTTATCTCCCAGTCCAAGGCGATCGGCCGCGACGAATTCACCATTTCCGACGCACGGGGCACACAACTCGGCCTCGCGCGGCAGACTCTGAAACTCAGTGATTTCTTCAAAGCGTCCCGCGGGGTCGAAGTATTCGATCCGGCAGGTGCACCAGTGCTGGCGATCGAGGATCCGGTGAATTTCATTCGCGACCAGTACAGCGTGCACCGCGTCGACCCCCAGACCGGAGGCGACACGGTACTCGCGCACATCACCAAGCGCTTCTCCTGGATCGGCGCGAAATACGACGTGGATATCGCGGGCTACCCGCAGGTGGAAATCAAAGGAGAGCCCTTCCAACTCAACTACGCGTTGACGTGCCAGGGGCGCACGATCGCTCGCGTGGACGCGGAATTCTCCGGCATGGGCAGGGCGCTGATGGGCAAGACCACGTACCGCGTTGTATTCGAACCGGGGCTCGACGAGAATGTCCACGCTGCCGTCATCGGCATCGCTATCGCGCTGGATATGCGCAGAGAGAAGATGCGCGACAGCTAGGTGCGGAATACGTCACTTGGCAAGCGGGGTGGGGCGGTCGGTGCTACGGTGAGCGCCGTCTGAGAACTATCTGAGAGGACGACACTGTCATGCGCATTTCCCGTAAGCCCCTGTCCCTGATCGCCGTGTGCGGCGCTGCAGCAATCGCTCTGGCAGGCTGTTCCGAGCCGAGCACCGATGATGCTGCCGCAGGCGGAAACGGCGACAGCACCGCAGAGAAGTCCGGCGAGAAGACCGTCATCACCGTCTACACCTCCGAGCCGGAGGAGAAGGTCGATGAGATCAACCAGGCGTTCACGAAGGCGAACCAGGATGTCGAGGTCGAGGTCTACCGCGCGGGCACTGGCGATCTGAAGGCGCGTATCGACGCGGAGAAGTCCTCCGGCAAGGTCGAGGGCGACATCATCTGGGCCGCTGATGCACCGACCTTCGAAGGTTTCAAGTCCGAGGACCTGCTGGCCAAATTCGACGATGTGAAGACGGACGGCGTGCTCGAGGAGGTCGTCGATGCCGACGGCTTTTATGTGGGAACCCGCCTCATCCCGACGGTCATCGCGTACAACACCGATGTCATCGATCAGGCTGATGCACCGGCCTCCTGGGCGGACCTGACGGACGAGAAATTCATGGACAAGATCGTCATGCCGGACCCGGCTGTCTCCGGCGCCGCGGCATTCAACGCGACGGTGTGGATGAACAACGAGAAACTCGGTGAGACCTGGGTGAGCGACCTGGGCAAGAATAAGCCGATGATCGCGGCCTCCAACGGCCCGACCTCCCAGGAGATCGCCGGCGGCGGCCACCCGGTCGGTGTCGTCGTGGACTACCTGGTGCGCGACCTGGCGGCCAAGGGCTCTCCGATCAAGGAGGTCTACGCCACCGAGGGCTCCCCGTACATCACCGAGCCGATCGCCGTGTTCAAGGATTCTGAGAAGAAGGAAGCAGCCCAGCGCTACATTAACTTCATCCTGTCGGAGGAAGCGCAGAAGATCGCTGTCGAGCAGAACTACCTGCCGGTCGTCGACTCCGTGGGCACCCCGGGCGACGCACCGAAGCTCGAGGAGATCGAGCTCATGACCGTCGACGATGAGACTCTGTCGAACGACCGCGAGCGTTCCGTCGAGTTCTTCCAGAACGCAGTCAAGTAAAACAGCGGGAAGACCATCCCAGGCCTTCCCGTGCATCTGTCACGGTCACTCAAACGGACGAGTCGAAACATAGTGGGCACACGGTTTTCTTCCGGCGGCGTCGCTTTCGCGCGGCTGGGCATCTGGCTGCTGGCGGCAGCGATCTTCATCGCGCCGCTGGCAATGGTCATCTCTCTCGCGCTCGGCGGCAACCAGTTTCCGGTCCTAGTGGAGCAGGGCCTTGCCGCGGCGACGTGGAATTCGGTGTACACGACACTGGCGTCGTCGATAAGCGCTGTGCTCGTTGGAACCGCTGTCGCGGTCCTGCTGGAACGAACCGATATTGCGGGCGCGGGCACGCTGCGGCTGTTTCTGCTTTCGCCGCTGCTCGTGCCGCCGTTCGTTGGCGCGATTTCGTGGCTGCAGCTCTTCGGGCGTAATCAAGGGCTCAACGCGGTGTTCGGGCGCCCGCTGTGGGACATGTACGGCGCCGACGGCATCATTTTCCTGATGATGCTGCACTCCTACCCGCTGGTGTACGTGATTGTGGCGGCTGCGCTGCGGTCGATTCCTTCCGACTTGGAGCTCGCCGCGCGCGTCGGCGGCGCAGGCACGTGGACGGTGCTGCGCACGGTGACGATTCCTCTGTTGGGCCCGGCCTTGCTGAGCTCTTTCACGCTGACGGCTGTGGCGAATCTGGCAGATTTCGGCATTCCGTCGATTATCGGTTCGCCCGTGCGCTTCGAGACGCTGGCCACGATGGTCTACCGCTTCATGGAATCCGGCACGGTGAGCAATCCGCTGCAGGTGGTGTCCACCGTGGGTGCTGTGCTCATGCTGTTGGGCATCGGCGCCGTCGTGGCAGATTACCTGGTGTCCAGGCGAGCGTCGTCGACGGTGAGCGGCGGCGGGACGATGAAGCTCTCGCTCGGCAATGCGAAGTGGCCGGTGACCGTGGTGACGTGGATCATCGCATTGGCGATCACCCTGGGGCCCGTGCTGGGTTTGGCGCGTCGCGCGTTCCTGCCTGCCCCGGGCGTGCCGCTGACGTGGGAGACGATCTCCCTCGACAATTTCTCGCGCACGCTGGCGAATCCCCGCGTGCAGGAGGGCTTCATCAACTCGGTGACCCTTGCCGCCGGGGCAGCGCTGCTGTGCGGGCTCTTCGGCTGGGCGATCGGGCTGTTGGTCACCCGCACCCAGGCGCGGTCGAATACGGCGCTGAGCTTGGTCACCCTCCTGCCGTCGGCGCTGCCCGGATTGATCATCGGCGTCGGCTGGGTGATCGTCTCGCGTTACACGGACATGTACAACACCCGCTGGGTGATTCTGTTCGCCTATGTCTGCGCGTTCACTTCCATGGTGCTCCAAGCCGTCCGCGCGCCGTTGCGGAAGGTACCGGCGGCGGTGGAGGAGGCCGCGCAGGTCTCTGGTGCGGGCCGGCTCCGCGCGATGTGGGACACCTCCGGCCGGATGGCGCTACCGGCGGTCGCCTCGGGCGCTGTGCTCGTCGCAGTGACAGCCGTGCGCGAGCTGACCATTTCGATCCTGCTCGTCGCCCCCGGCACGACCACGATCGGTGTGCAGCTGTTCAATCTGCAGCAGTCCGGCAATTACAACCAAGCGTCCGCGCTCGCGCTCATGTTCGTGGCGATCGGCATCGCCGCCCTCGCGCTGACCGTGCGCAATCCCGCTAAGGAGTCATGATGAGCGACATCGGTATCGATCACCTCGGCGTCACATTCCCGGACGGCACACGCGGACTGGGCGACATCACGCTGGATATTCCCAGCGGCGAATTCGTCGCGCTCGTCGGACCGTCCGGCTCGGGAAAGACGACGCTATTGCGCACCATCGCGGGTTTCATCGACCCGTCCGAGGGCACCATCGCGTTAGGCGGTGAGGACGTCTCGGCAACACCGCCGGAGAAGCGCCACATGGGCATGGTCTTTCAGCAGCACGCTGTCTGGCCGCACATGAGCGTCGCGGACAACGTCGCGTACCCGCTGCGCCGCGCGGGTGTGAAGCGCAGCGAGGTCGCCAGCCGCGTGGAGCGCACACTCGAGACCGTCGGCCTCGCGGGGTACGGAAAGCGCAAACCGTCGACGTTGTCGGGCGGCCAACGGCAGCGCGTGGCGCTCGCCCGCGCGATTGTCGCGGAACCGCGCGTGTTGCTTCTCGACGAAGCACTGTCCGCCCTCGACGAACCCCTGCGCGATGCGCTGCGCCGCGAGATCGTCTCGCTGACCCGCAACAATGAGCTGACCACGGTGCATGTCACGCACGACCGGAAAGAAGCCATCGCGATCGCCGACCGCATCGCTGTGCTGCGCGACGGAACACTCGAGCAATTCGACACCCCGCACGCCGTGGTCACCCAGCCCGCAAGCGCATGGGTGGCATCGTTCATCTCCGACGCCACGCTTCTCGACGGCACGGTGCACGGGGGAGAGGTGGTCGTCGATAAGCCGGCTCTGACGTGGATGCGTGGCGAGGTGAGCTCCATCAGCGACGCAGGAATGCGTGACGACGGCGCGGCGGTCACCGTCGCTGTCCTTCCCGATGCAGTCGACGTCGTGTCCGCCGCTGAAGGCGATGTGGAGGCGACCGTGACATCCGTGCTGTTCGAGGTGAGCAGCTATTCGGTGAATCTCGAGGCCGGTGGCGTGGAATTTCGAGCCCGCATGGCGGCTGATCCGAAGCCGGAGGTCGGCGATACCGTTGGCCTGCGCATCACCACTCCGTTGGTGTACCCGAAATAGATGTTCTGACCAGTCGATTTGGTTCTTTGTCGACTGTCCTTTACATTTATCAAGTCGCAATCAACAGCGAACGAGCCCCGTTCGTCTAGCGGCCTAGGACGTCGCCCTCTCACGGCGGTAACACGGGTTCAAATCCCGTACGGGGTACAAAGAAATACTGAAATAGTCCGGCACCACGCAGTCTTCACTGCTCAGTGGTGCCGGACTTTTTGGGGTTTTCGGTCGGAAATCGGGAAACACCGAAAAATAGTGAGACGGATCACGTTTAGAAGAGTAGTTTGTTAGTCCTAAGGAACTATTTCGTCGATGTGACCGAGAGGTGCTCCAGTGGGCCACACCAAAAAACTCCGATTCGCCGCCATCGCGGGCGTAGGGCTCTTAGTCTTAGCCGGGGAGGGCGTCGCCATGGCGCAAAGCGGTGTCACAGCCGGTCTGGCGCTGTCGAATGTGATCTTCACCCAACAAGTCGGCGGCATTGAAGCGGAAGAATTCAGCCTCTTCGTCGACCGTGAGTCGATGGAGGACGGCGACCTGGCCGTCTCACGTCTCAAGCTCAAGGAAGCAACGATCACGGACCTGTGTATGTCGGCCCCGATCAAGCTGCCGGGGTTGGGCGACCGCCGCTTCCAGATGACGGTGGATGGGCCGAACACGAAGGCGACGAACCTGCTCATCGGTGCGAAAGACCTGAGCGGCACCATGACGATGACCAACCCCCAGATCGGTGTCGACGCGCGGCAACTGTCAGATGATGCTGAACCGGGTGCGTTCGGCATCTCGATGTCGCACTTGGACGCGACAGATCAACTGATTCACGCGACGTCTATTTCGGCTGATTCGCTAACCGCGGCCAATGGCAAGATCGGCGTGGTCAAGGAAGGTGAAAATGCCTGCTAACGATCGAGAAACACGAAAGTCTTTCGGACAGTGGCGGAAGGAACGTCCCTTCGGTGCTGGTCTACTGATGATTCTCGGCGGCATCGTCATTCTCACTCCGGCCTATCTGTCGTTCGAGGTTTCCAATATTCAGATTCAGGTCAGCACCATCTCTGGCGTCTCGACGCTGCTGATCGGCGTCCTCCTGATCACCTGCGGCGTGATGACGTGGTCGAAGGGCGACTCGCGGATTCTCACCGGCATCACCGCGATGATTCTCGCGTTGGTGGCATTGCCGACGTCGAATCTCGGAGGCTTTCTTCTCGGCACACTGCTCGCTCTGCTCGGCGGGGCGTGGGCGTTGTCGTGGTCGCCCGACGCGCAGCCTGCGAAGGGATCTCTGAATGAGGAACTGGAAGGGGAATCTTCCGAGTCCGCTCGCGACGACGATGAGGAATTCGGCGTTTACGAAGACCTCGACCAGGAGCCGCAGGCGGAGTCAGAATCGGAACCGGAATCGGTGGAAGTTGTAGAAACGGGGCCGGGGTCGATGAAGGAGGGGGCATGGGATCGCGGCTGACACATAAGCTGGGCGCGATTTTTCTGACCACAGCTCTCACAGCAGGCGTCTCAGTCGCCGCACCGTGGATCGCCGCAGCGCAATTCCCGCCGCTGCCTGAGGTGCCCGGAGTGCCGGGCCTACCGGCACCGCCCCAGCTGCCCCCGCCGGAGATTCCGGGGGTGCCTGGGCTGCCTCCGGCGCCTGGTAAAAATGGACCGGGACACGGGGCAGGTGCCAAGCCGCCGGAGATTCCCGGCGGGCTTGAACTTCCTCCGCAGTTGCAGGGCAAAGACATCGTGCCGCGGAAAATCGGCGGTTTCGATTTCGATCCGCCCGGTCCGATTCCGGGGATGCGCACGCCCACGGGAGAGACATTCACGGTGCAGTCGGATTCCACACGGCTCTTGGGAAACGTGAAGATGTCGTATGTCCAGGTCGACACGGCGCAAGGAACCAAGCCCGCGATCCGGATCGATGCGGACCGGGTTGAGCTCGATAACCTCCGCGTGCGATTCCCGGGTTCCGCCGCAGGCGTGGAAGACATCTGGCAGCGCACCGGGCCGGGCAAGATCACGACGTTGAACGGGAACTTCCATATCATCGTGGCGAAGATGACCATCACCTCGGAAATCGCCGGGGTCAGGCTCCCCATTCCGATCACAATCGATGCCTCGTGGGCTCCAGAAGATGTGCGCGAGCAGCTCGCTTCGGCCGGTGCCGGATTGCCCGACGAGTTGTCGGACAAGATGGCGGTCGTCGACGGGACGATGGAGACCTATTTCATCTCCGCCAACGATTTAGTTGCTCAAGACGGGATGAGCATCAAGCCTTAGGCCCGAGTTCGTCTTCGAGCACCTGCTGCGCTACCTTCATTGCGGACAGGGCAGCGGGTGCGCCGCAGTAGCCGGAGGAGTGGATGATCGCCTCCGTGATCTCTTCGCGGGTGAGTCCGTTGGCCAGTGCGCCGCGGATGTGCCCGCGCAATTCCTCCGTGGCGCGCAAAGCGACCAGCATGCCGATATTGAGCAAGCTGCGGTCCCGGCGGCTCAGCCCGTCGCGGGTCCACACCGAGCCCCACACTGTCGCTGTGATGTGCTGCTGGAGCTCCTCGCCGTCGGTCCCAGCGGAACGGCTCAGCGCCGCGTCGACGAAGTCATCGCCCATGACCTCGCGCCGGATCTGGATGCCGGCGTCGTAGCGGCCATCGGCCGAAGCATGTGGTTGTCCGAGGTCGTGGCGGCTTGTTTCTCGTTCCTCCATGTCGAGATACTGCGCGTACTTGTGGGGCCTCTCCAACCGGAAGCGTTCTGCCTCGGTGCTGTCGACGGAGAGGTACCGAAGGTGTGATTCCTCCACGAGTACCGATGTTCCGGACGGCAGGAGCCAGCGTGCCGCAAACTTTCCCGTGTCGAGCTTGATGGGGTCCGGCGCTGTCCCCAAGGTGTCCTGAACGAGCCTGATGACGTGTCGGATACGTGCTGCTCCTGCACCTTGGGATGTGTCGACATCCAAAGCCCAGCGTGTGTGCATTGCATTGATCGTCAAGGTCCAAGCTTCACCGCCCGCGACTGAAGCTGGCATGTCCCCGTACTTCATCGACAGGTCATCGACGATGATCCATCCCAGAGATGCCAAGTGGCGTTGGGTGGCGTCTGAGCCCTGCGCCCAGTCTAGGTCGGCTCCGATGGAGCAGAACTCTTGTATCAGTGCATCAGGCAACAGCTTGCGCATGACATCTCGGCTCATGATCCAGGTTCTCCTTATGCATACCCAACGAATGGTGTTCTGGTGATGGACCCGCTTCCCGAGCCACGGACTTGAGCGTGTTCCAGTGGGACACCAGCATCCAAGGCTTCCTTGAGCTCGGGTTTGTCTGCGAAGGAGGGGTCTGCCTTCAAGATGTGCACCGCTGGGCACAATACCGCGTGACTGGGTGTTGCTTCTGTCATGCCGGCAAGCCTAGCCCCCACTATTCGCATAAGATCTGCTTTATGGCTACGACAGGGTGCGGCATACTCGATGCGATCGGCACGACTCCGCTAGTTCGGTTGGGAAGCTTCGGTGAAACTCAAAGCGGCGGTGCACGGGCACGCGTGTGGGGGAAACTTGAGTCGTTCAATCCAGGCGGTAGCGCGAAAGACCGTACTGCGCATGCTCTCGTGCGCGCGGCCGAGAAAGAAGGTCTTCTCAGGTCCGGCATGAGAGTCGTGGAGTCGAGCTCCGGAAACCTGGGAGTCGCGCTCGCGCGCGAGGCTGCCGTCGGCGGGTGGGAATTCCACTGTGTGGTCGATCAGCGCACGAATTCCTCCACGCTGGCGATGATCAGCGCGCTTGGGGGTATCCTCCACCCGGTCGATGAGCCTGATCCTGAGACGGGGGATTGGCTCGTGGCCCGACGGAAACGTGTTGCTGAACTCAAAGAGGAGCTCGGGGCGCTGAATCTGGACCAATACTCCAACACGGCAGCATTCGATGCTCACGATGGAGGGACGATGGCGGAAATCGTCGATAAGCTCGGGCGGGCTCCCGATGTGCTCGTCGCAGCGGTGAGCACAACGGGAACGATCGGCGGTTGTATGCGGCATATCCGCACTCACGGGTATGACACATCAGTGGTGGCGGTCGACGCAGAAGGATCGGTGCTTTTCGGCGGTGAACGCGGGCCCCGATTGCTTCCCGGATACGGGGCCGGGGTGACACCAGATCTTTCGCGGGACGTCCATCCCGACCGTGTGATCCGCGTGCGAGCTTCAGAAGCCGTGCGGGCAGCCCGGAAACTAGCAGGCTCGTCCGGATTCGTTCCAGGAGCATCCGGGGGAGCTGTCGCCCACGCAGTCGAAGAACTTGTGGGGGAGGGCGTATCAGGCGATGTCGTGGCAATCTTTCACGACGATGGCCGCGCTTACCTCGATACGGTGTACAACGACGAGTGGGTGGCAGAAAACCTAGGAAGTGAGGCGCTGCAGTGAAGGTAGCGATCATCGGCGCAGGCCCCCGGGGCCTGTGGGCGGCGGAGTCACTGATGGAGCGTGCACGGCAACGCGGCGGTGCGATCGATCTGACTGTGTACAGCGACGTGCCCTTGTCCCATGCTTCTGCTCTTGGTGCATTTGCTCAGGATCTTCCCGCGCAGTGGGTACTCAACGCGCCGAAAGGCATCGTTGAGACGCAGCTTGGAGTGGTCGATCCTCACGACGAGTATGCGGGGGATTTTCCGCCAAGGCGCATTGTCGGCACGCTCCTCGAAGACTCTTGGAACGCATTGGCCGAGCACGCGCCACGGCGCAGCACCGTGAGCTTCTGCTTCGAGCGAGTCGACTCGGTACGCCCGGACGGGGACAGCGTCGAGGTGCAAGGGCATTTCTATGACGAGGTGCTCATCGCGACCGGCCATGCGCACGATTGGCCAGGCTCGCTTACGCACGAGGAGATGGGAGACCTTCGCGTCATCGCGCCGGCCTACCCGGCCGCCAATCTCGATCAGGTTGGGGAGGAAGATGTCGCGCTCGTGCGCGGTGCAGCACTGACGTTCATTGACATTGTCCGCTACGCCAAAGCGGCAACGTTCTACCCGGTGACGCGCTCGGGCAGGTTCATGGAGGTCAAGGCGTATCTCGATTCGCAGAAGGAGCGTCAGGCGCGCCCATATATCGATAGCGCAGCCGAGGCGATCGCGCACTGTGCTGACCTCGACGAACTGAAACAGATACTTGCGGAGTGCTCGGCGCAGATCGCACGTATCGCCGGCGGTGACGCGACTATGGCGGATATTCACGCGGTGCTGGACGGCACTGACTTCACGGGTGACCCCGTCGCAGAACTGCGTGAGTCACTGGCCGCGGCGAAGGGCGATCGGCCGTGGACGGCGGCCCTGGCTGTCGCGCTCGCGTTCAGGGACACGTACGACAGTTTGGTCGAGCGCGCTTCATTCGGTGGCCACGAATCTCTCGGCGGAGCCGATTTCCACGCATTCACTCGGACGATGGAGCGGGTGGCTTTCGGCCCGCCGGTGAGCTCGGCGCAGGAGGTGCTCTCGCTCATTGATAGCGGCAGGATCCGGTGCGACGCGATGTCGCGCGGCGGCGAGGATCTTCGGACCGTGGCTGTTGATGTCGGGGCCACAGTCGTCATCGATGCAGTGCTTGCCCCGCCCGGGGTGGTGGAGGGCACGTTGGTCGGCAATCTCGTCGAGCAGGGCATCGGGCACCGCTACGCCGGCACGAATGCGCTCCATGTCGGCGGCGACGGAACGCTTGACGGCCAGCGGCATATTGCTGCGGCGGGACGAATGAACGAGGGGTTGATTCTCGGGCACGATACGCTGCGGCGCAGTGAACACGATGTGGTGGAGAAGTGGGCCGACCGTGTCAGTGCGGCAGCGCTAGAGGATGCCGGGCGAGTTCACGGCATGCCCCCGTTGGAGGCGACCACATTCGAGTGGTCGGAGAAGCTGCTTAGCGACGAAGACGCGTGCGCGAGTCTGCTGGACCGTTTCGGCAGTCCCGTCAACGTGCTGAATGCGGGGCCGATGAGGTCGAATATCGACGAGCTCGTGGGAGCAGGCGCAGCCGCGGGGGTGGAGACGAAGGTGTTCTATGCACGGAAGGCCAATAAGGCGCTTCTTTTCGCCGACACCGTCCGCGACACTGGAAACGGCGTTGATGTAGCCAGCGAGAACGAGCTACGGCAGGTTCTCGAACGCGGTATGCCCGGTGACCGCATCATCTTGTCCGCCGCCATCAAACCCGACCGGTTGCTGCAATTAGCCGTCGACAACGGAGTCGTCATTTCCGTTGATAACCGCGATGAGTACGACCGCGTTGAGCAGCTAGCTTGCGCGGCGGGTTCCGTTGCACGGGTAGCACCCCGACTCGCACCTGATCCGGACTCAATGCCGCCGACTCGTTTCGGCGAAAGGCTTAAAGCGTGGGCATCGCATCTCAAACACACATCAGTGCATGTGGATGTCGTCGGTGTGCATGCGCACCTGCACGGATACGCGGCGGCAGACAGGCAGACAGCGCTGCGGGAATGCATGACACTGTGCGACCATTTACGGGAGTCCGGTCACGTGCCGGAATTCATCGACATTGGCGGCGGCGTGCCAATGAGCTATCTCGCTCATGAGGAGCAGTGGCACGACTACCAGCACGCGATTGAGCAGCAGCGCGATGGCTACGCGACGCCGTTCACATGGAAGTCTGATCCGTTACGAAACACCTATCCGTACTGGCAGAATCCGACGCGAGGTGAGTGGTTGACGGAGGTGCTCTCCGGCGGGATTGCGCAGGGCCTGCGTGAGCGTGGGCTGCGGCTCCATTTGGAACCGGGGCGTTCGCTTCTCGACGGATGCGGTGTGATTCTCACGCGCGTGGCTTTCACCAAGACCCGCTCTGACGGCCTGCCGCTCGTGGGAGCGGAGATGAACCGGACCCAGTGCCGGACTACCTCCGATGATTTCCTCATCGATCCAGTGCTGGTGAAGCGGAACGATGGGAAAGACGATGGGCGCGAGCCAGTGGAGGCCTTTCTTGTCGGTGCTTACTGCATCGAGGACGAAGTGATTCTCCGGCGGAAAATCCGTTTTCCGGAAGGCGTCGCTCCGGGTGACATCATCGCCATCCCGAACACAGCCGGGTACTTCATGCACATCCTGGAGAGCGCCTCGCACCAGATTCCGCTGGCGAAGAATGTGGTGTGGCCTGAAGCGGAACTCGACGCGATTGACGCACATTAGTCCCCACCGAGGTGGATAAGTGGGGGTGCATGTGCCCTGGACAGACCTAGATCACCTAGATCGCTTGCGTGAGTTTCTTCGCGGCGGCGAGCAGATCTTTGCCCCACTTGTCGGCGGGGGAGGGCTTGAGGCGCTCGACGGGGCCGGAGATGGATAAAACAGCGAGCACGGTGCCATTCTTGCCAAAGATGGGGGTGGATACACTGGCCAGGCCTACTTCGCGCTCGGCGACGGATTCAGCGAGCCCGGTGGATCGCACAGTGACCATTTCTTCGTCGGGGAAGGGGGCGTCGACAAGCTTGTGCGCGGCGAAGATCTTCGCGGCGGATCCGCGGTCGAGGGGGAGTTGGGAGCCGACGGGCACGGTGTGCGTCAGGCCGCTCGGCGGTTCGATTGCTGCGACGCAGGTGCGGGACGATCCGGTGAGTTCATAGAGCTGCACGGATTCGTTGGTGGCATGTACAAGGTCGGCCATGACCGGTTTGGCGGCATCGATGATCTGCGACGGGGCAGAGGCCGCGTAGCGGGCGAGCGCTGGGCCGATTGTCCACGCGCCGGAGTCAGTGCGGACGAGAACTTGGTGGATTTCCAGGGCCGTGGCGAGGCGGTGCGTCGTCGCGCGCGGCAGGCCGGTGTCGGCGCTGAGTTGGGAGAGGGTCTTCTCGCCGGCCGCAATCGCGTCGATAATCGCGATTGAACGGTCGAGAACCTTGATTCCCGAGCTATTTTCCGTTGAATTCTCCACTGAATCTCCCTCAATAATTCCCACGGCGTGGATCATAACATCTCACTATATGGTCCCTGGGCTGTTTGAAAACTTCCCGAGGTCGCGTGCGGGAGGAGGCTGCCGTGTATTAGAGTGTCTCATTAAATGGAAACGTCTATCCCGCATTATGGAATATTGCTGGGTGTCTGAGAGGAGAGACTATGGCGGAACAGTCACAGCCGTTGACGCTGGCGGAGAAAGTCTGGCGCGACCATGTGATCACGAAGGGCGAGAACGGTGACCCGGACCTGATCTACATTGACTTCCAGCTCCTCCACGAGGTGACCTCCCCGCAGGCATTCGACGGGCTGCGTATGGCGGGCCGCACCATCCGTCGCCCGCAGCAGCACCTGGCCACCGAAGATCACAATGTCCCCACCGTGGGCATCAAGTCGGGCAACCTGCTCGAGATCGAGGAGCTGACGTCCCGCACCCAGGTGTCCACTCTGCGCAAGAACTGCGAGGAATTCGGTGTGCGCCTGCACTCCATGGGCGATGTGAAGCAGGGCATCGTGCACACCGTCGGTCCACAGCTGGGCATCACGCAGCCGGGCATGACCATCGTGTGCGGCGATTCGCACACCTCCACCCACGGTGCATTCGGCTCCATCGGCATGGGCATCGGCACCTCCGAGGTCGAGCACGTCATGGCCACCCAGACGCTGCCCCTCAAGCCGTTCAAGACCATGGCGGTGGAAGTCTCCGGCGAGCTGCAGCCGGGCGTGACGGCCAAGGACCTGATCCTCGCGATCATCGCCAAGATCGGCACCAACGGCGGCGCCGGCCACATCATTGAATACCGCGGTGAGGCCATCGAGAAGCTCTCCATGGAAGCGCGCATGACCATCTGCAATATGTCCATCGAAGGCGGCGCGCGCGCCGGTATGGTCGCGCCCGACGAGAAGACCTTCGAGTACGTCAAAGGCCGCGAATTCGCGCCGAAGGGCAAAGACTGGGACGACGCTGTCGAGTACTGGAAGACCTTGCCGACGGACGAGGGGGCGGAATTCGACACCGTTGTCGAGATCGACGGCTCCGCGCTGACGCCATTTGTCACTTGGGGCACGAATCCCGGTCAGGGACTGCCACTGGCGGAGTCCGTGCCGGACCCGGATTCCTTTGGCGATGACACGCTCAAGGCGGCAGCGGAAAAGGCGCTGACGTACATGGATCTCAAACCGGGCACGCCTCTGCGCGATATCAAGATCGACACTGTCTTCCTGGGGTCGTGCACCAACGCCCGAATCGAGGATCTGCGCGCGGCAGCTGAGGTGATCAAGGGCAAGACCATTCACCCGGAGACCCGCATGATGGTCGTTCCTTCCTCCGCCATGGTGAAACAGCAGGCGGAAGAGGAGGGTCTGGACCAGATCTTCCGCGACTTCGGTGCAGATTGGCGCACCGCCGGCTGCTCCATGTGCTTGGGCATGAACCCGGACCAGCTGAAGCCGGGCGAGCGCAGTGCATCGACGTCGAACCGCAATTTTGAGGGCCGCCAGGGCCCCGGCGGCCGCACCCACCTTGTGTCCCCGCTCGTCGCGGCGGCCACCGCGATCACCGGCCACCTGTCGTCCCCGGCAGACCTCTAAGGAGCAATCATGGAAAAGTTCACCACCCACACCGGCGTCGGCGTGCCGCTGACCCGTTCCAATGTGGACACCGACCAGATCATTCCGGCCGTGTACTTGAAACGCGTGTCCCGCACCGGGTTTGAGGACGGTCTGTTCTCCAACTGGCGTAACAACGAAGCAGACTTCGTGCTGAACCAGGATGCGTTCAAGAACGGTTCCGTGCTCTTCGCCGGCCCAGACTTCGGCACCGGCTCCTCTCGCGAGCACGCCGTGTGGGCGCTCATGGACTACGGCTTCAAGGCCGTGTTCAGCCCGCGCTTCGCCGACATCTTCCGCGGTAACACCTCCAAAGCAGGCCTGCTCGCCGGCCAAATGACTGAATCCGACATCGAGCTGATCTGGAAGCAGCTCGAGCAAAACCCCGGTATGGTGGTCACGGTGTCCCTCGAGGACCGGACTGTGACGGTGGGGGAGAACACCTTCACTTTCGAGATCGACGACTACATCCGCTGGCGCCTCATGGAAGGCCTCGACGACATCGGCCTGACCCTGCGTGATGAGGGCGCGATCGAGGACTTCGAAGCAAAGCGGCCCGCGTACAAGCCAGCTATCGACGTCTAGAAAGGCCAGAGAATGAGCGAAACGCCAAGCGCGAGAATGCTCTCGCTCGATGTTATTCGCGGTATCGCACTGTGCGGGATTGCTTTCGTGAACTTTCAACAACAATGGCTCCTCTATCCGGGGCCGGACGGGGATAAAGGGGCGTTCTGGGCGCTAGAGCTCCTTGCTCACCAGCGCTTCTTCGCAGCGTTCACATTTCTCTTCGGGATTGGATTCGCACTGATCGTCGATGGGGCTCGCCGACGCGGGATGATGGCGCAGTCCGTCATGTGGCGGCGGCTGCTGCCTCTTTTTCTGCTCGGAATCGTGCACCAGATCCTCCACCCCGGGGAGGCGCTGCTGTACTACTCAGCCTTCGGCTTTGTGTTCTTGTACCCGCTCACTTTCGTCTCCGATTTGAAACTCAGACGCACATTGGCCACCGTCGGAGGGATTGCGCTGACTTTGCTCGGGGCGCCGTTCGGAGGAATCGTTCTCATTCCCGGCTTGCTCTTGCTCGGATTCGCATTCGCTATGTGGGGGCTACCGCAGGCCCTGGACGAGAACCCGAAACCGGCGGCGATGGCACTGCTGGTTCTGGTTCCGCTGACGCTGGGAATGAGCTACCTCCAGTACCGGAGTCTTGGAACGGTCGCATATAGCTACGTTGCTGCAGCGACTGGCCTAATCTACGCAGCCATGTGGATGGCACTGGTGTATGTCCTGCTGCGCACGCCCCTGCGGTCCGCGCTCGGAGCGATGTTCGCGTCGCTGGGCCGAACGGCTCTGACGAACTACATTCTGGCGACGTTGGTGATCATCGGAAGCGGCCTGCTGTTGGGATATCCACGTGAAGATGCGGGAGCAACGAACGAAGACTTCTACACAGCTTTCGCGGTCGCCGCAGTGATGCTCGTCATCCAAGCTGTGCTCAGCTGGCTGTGGCTGCGTCGCTTCGGCCAGGGGCCGTTGGAGAAAGGCTGGCGCTACCTCACCTGGGAAGCGTTCGGCGGGCCGAAGAAACTGCAGCAAGCCGAGGCAGCGCACCCAGACGCTTAATTTCTACCGCACCGGCAGGGCTGTCGGCATGTAGTCGGCGCCGGTCAGCTCGCCGTTGTTGAAGGACAGCACCCACACGCAGCCCTTCTTGCAGTTGATCTCACCGTCGATCGGCAGGCGGCCGTTCTCTGAGAGCCACTGGATCATGTTGGGCATCACGTCGCCCTGGGCCACGATGACGCTCGTGCCGCCCTGATCGATGACAGCTCGGAAAGCCTGCTTGGCACCGGCCGGGTCTGACTGCCACGCGTTATCACCGAAACGCAGGTCGACGTCGACAGGCATGTTCAACTCGTCGGCAAGCGGCGCGATGGTCTGCTGGCAGCGGTCCGGAAACGAACTGTAAGTGCGCTCCGGGTGGAAGGCAGCGAGCATTGGAACGAGCATCTCCGACTGGCGGCGGCCCTTCTTGTCCAGGGGGCGTTTGTTGTCGTCGCCTGACCACTTCTCGCGGTCGTGCGCCTTCGCCTGGCGCACATAAAGGATGCGGCTCGTCGCCGGGAGGCGGAAGCGCTTCTCCGCTTTCGTCAGAACCTGGCGGTCGAGGTCGTAGGACATGATTTCTTTGGCATCGTCGAAGGTGAGCCAGCGGATCTCGTCGACTTCGTCGTTCGGCTCGAACTCGCCGCCGAGAACCTGAGCGATCCAGTAGTAGACCACCTTCGTGCTGTCCATGACGGGGTACACCGTCTTACCCAGCAGCTTGCCCAGGCGTCCGCTGGCGTCTCATGGAAGGCCTCGACGATATTGGGCTGACAATGCGCGACGAGAGCGCCATCGAACGCTATGAGGATGCACGGCCGGCGTTCAAACCGGCGGTGTGAACTAGCGGACCGGCAGCGCCGACGGCAAATAGTCGGCGCCGGTGAGCCGGCCCTCGTTGAAGGACAAGACCCAGACGGAGCCCTTCTTCGCCTTGATATCGCCGTCGATGGGCAGACGGCCGGTGGCAGACAGCCACGCGACCATATTCGGGATGATGTCGCCCTGAGCGCACACGACGCTCACGCCGCCCTGACCGATGATGTCAGTGATCGCCTTTTGCGCACCGACCATATCGGACAACCACGCCTCATCGCCGAAACGCTCATCCACCTCGACGGGCAGATTCAGTTCGTCGGCAAGCGGAGCGACCGTGGCCTGGCAGCGATCCGGAACCGCGGAATAAATGCGGTCTGGGTGGAACGGCGCGAGCATGGGCACGAGCATCTCCGACTGGCGGCGGCCCTTCTTATCCAACGGCCGGAGGTTATCGTCGCCGGACCATTTCTCGCGCTCGTGGGCGCGGGCATGGCGCACGTACAGAATGCGGGCGGTGGCGGGCACACCGAAGCGCTTCTCCGCCTTTGCCAAGACCTGGCGGTCGAGGTCATAGGACATGAGATCCTTGGCCTCTTTCATCGACAGCCACCGGATCTCGTCGACTTCCTCATTGGCTTCGAACTCGCCGCCGGTAACCTCGCCCGTCCAGTAATAAACGACCTTGGTGGTGTCTTTGACCGGGTAGATGGTCTTGCCGAGCAGTTTGCCCAAGCGGATGTCGTAGCCGGTCTCTTCCTTGATTTCCCGGACGGCGGTGGTCACTAGGGACTCGCCCGGGTCGGCCTTGCCTTTGGCGAGTGACCAGTCGTCATAACGCGGGCGGTGAATGCACGCGACCTCGATCGTGCTGGGATCGTCGAGCTTTCCGCGCCACAGGACTGCGCCCGCGGCGAGTGTGGTGCGCTTGAATTCCTCGTCCGGTTTAGCCGGAATCCCCTGGTGGCGGCCAGTGAGGAACATCTCTCCCTTGAGGTCTTTATCCTCTTCGTGCATATGTGACTTCTTGCCCATGGTGGCCATTGTCCCGCATCTGGTGCGGGTGCGCATAACCCTGAATTCGGTTTCGTGGTGCTTTACACTGTGACGAGCACAAATCCGTTCGGGCCCGAAACACGTGCCGGGGCCGTGCGGACATCAATCGAGAGCAAGTGAAAAGAAAGGCGGCGCGCACATGGTCAAGGTCGCAGTCTTGGGCGCAGGTTCGTGGGGCACGTCGTTGGCGAAAGTCTTCGCTGACGCCGGCAATTCCGTGAGCCTGTGGGCACGCCGCACGGAATTGGCGAACGCGATCCAGCAGACGCGGATCAACGCAGACTACTTGGACGGGATCGTGTTGCCGGAGGCCATCGAGGCGACCGACGACGCTGCAGCCGCCATCGAGAACGCGCAGATCGTCGTTCCCGCGGTGCCGAGCCAGACGATGCGCGAGAATCTCGCTAACTGGGCGCCGCACATTCCGAGCGAATCGACTGTGGTGTCCATCTCCAAAGGCATCGAAGCGGGTACCTATAAGCGCATGAGTGAGGTCATCGCGGAAGTGACCGGCATTGACCCGTCCCGCATCGCGGTGCTGACCGGCCCGAATCTCGCTCGTGAAGTCGCCGATGAGCAGCCCGCAGCCACCGTCATTGCCTGCTCGGACCTGAACCGGGCAAAGCTCGTCCAGGCTGCCTGCGCCACGACTTATGTGCGCCCGTACACCAACACCGATGTGGTCGGCTGCGAGATCGGCGGCGCGTGCAAGAACGTGATCGCCCTCGCATGCGGAATGGCCGCCGGCAAGGAAATGGGGGAGAACACCCAAGCCACCTTGATCACCCGTGGGCTTGCGGAGATCACCCGTCTCGGCATCCAGCTCGGCGCGGACCAGCGCACATTCGCCGGCCTGGCCGGCCTGGGCGACCTGGTCGCTACCTGCGGCTCGAAGCTGTCGCGCAACCGCACCTTCGGTGAGCGTCTCGGCCGTGGCATGACCTTAGATGAGGCGCGCAAGGCCACCAACGGCCAGGTCGCGGAGGGCGTGACCAGCTCGCAGAGTATCTACGAGCTCGCCCTTGACAATGGCGTGGACATGCCGCTGACGGAAGCGGTGTTCTCGGTCTGCCACAAGGATCTGCGCGTCGACGACATGATTGCCGCGCTGATGGGCCGTTCCAAGAAATCCGAATAACGGCTTGTAGTGTGGTCACCATGATCACACTCGCCGTCATTTACGGTGGAATGTCCTCCGAACATTCCATTTCCTGCATTTCCGCCGGCGCCATCATGGCGGAACTTCCCCGTGAGAAGTACGAGATCTACCCGGTGGGGATCACCAAAGACGGCACGTGGGTGGCGGGCTCGACCGACCCGGTCGGGGATTCGACACTGCCTACCGTCGACGGTGGGCGCGAGGTCGCACTATCTGTGAACCCCACGCGCCGCGGCGAGTTCTACGACCCCAATACCGGCGAGGTTCTGGCCACCGTGGACGCGGTCTTCCCGGTGCTGCACGGCACCTACGGCGAGGACGGAACGATCCAGGGATTGCTCGACCTCGCTGGCGTGCCGTATGTCGGCCCGGGCGTGTTGTCGTCGGCGTGCTCCATGGACAAGGAGTTCACCAAGACCATCGCGCGTTCTGCCGGGGTGCCGGTCACGCGGGAATTCATTCTTCATGACGGTGTTGACACAGCAGCAGTCGACGACGAGGTGCGCGAGTACCTCGGGCTGCCGGTCTTTGTGAAGCCGGCGCGAGGAGGCTCCTCGATCGGCATCACCAAAGTCACGGCCTGGGAGGACCTCGATCGCGCGGTGAATGCGGCGCGCGAGTACGACACCAAAGTCATCATCGAAGCCGAGCTGATCGGCGACGAGGTGGAAGTGGGCGTGCTGGAGCGCCCCGACGGCGAGCTCGTCGCCTCCCCGCCGGCGAAGCTCAACGGCACGGCCGACTCGGACGAAGGCTTTTACGGCTTCGAGACCAAATACCTCGACAACGTTGTCACCGCGACCATTCCCGCGGGCTACGACGAGGAGCTCAACGAACAGCTCGCCGATCTCGCGCTCACCACATTCCGCGCGCTGAGCTGCCAAGGCCTCGCCCGCGTCGACTTCTTCGTCACCGAATCTGGGCCGATGCTCAACGAGGTCAACACCATGCCGGGCTTCACGTCGATCTCGATGTACCCGCAGGTCTTCCTCGCCGCCGGCATGACGTACGGCGAGCTATTGGAAACGCTGATCGCTACTGCGCTGGAACGGTCTGCGAAATAGCGTCCGAGAGGTTCGTCAGCGCGCCATCACCCGCACCCACAGGGACGGACACGGCGATCTCAGCAGCGCGCCCCAGCGCATACAACACAGTCGCCTGCGAGGCGGCATTGCTGCTGGTCTCTTCGAACCACGGCACATCGTTGACCTGAGTCAACTGCGCGCCAGCTTCGTAGCTCGGCGGCGGGGTGACACCGCACTTCAGCACCACAGGCTCCAGCCCTTCAGCGCCCCACGCGGCAGCATTCTCCCCGAGCCCGTCCACCCCAGAGACATCGAGACGCGTATAGCCGCCAGCGAGATCAGCGGGCAACGCGGCCACCAACTCACGGCAGACATCGCCAGAGCCATCGCTTATCGACGCCTCCAGCTCCGCCAACGGCGCCTTCCCCGGCGCGGGATCTGCCTGAGGCAGGGCGCTGAGATCTATATCCTCCACCGGCGAGCCTGATTCAGCGGGGTTATCGGCAGTGACCGCAACAACGGGGGAGCGGTCCACGGTGAACCACGTGGTCAGGTTCGACTCTGGCGTCGGGTCACTGACCTTCATCCATTCCACGCCCCGGATCTGTTCGGTGGAGGTGAGTTCAGTGAACTGCACGGGGGCATCGACGCCGCAACGCAGTGTCACGCGGTCGGTCGAAGACGTCTGCCATGCTGCCGCGCCAGCTGGTTTGGGATCAGCCAATGTCGCCCGCCGGTGGCCGGCGACTTCGTCAGGAAGAGATTCGATCAGGGACGCGCACTCGGGTGAGTCAGCGTCGGGCGACGGTAACTCCGTCAAGGCCACCGGCTGGTTGTTAAGCTGCTTGAGGTACAGCTTGGAGCCGATCAGCACACCGGCGACGAGTAACAGAGCAAGTCCGAGGCTGAGAAGGATGAGCGGGCGCCGCATGACTGTGTCGGTGTCCTGGTCGCTGTGGTCGGCGGGGAGTTCCGTGGTCGTCCTGCTGGTGGTCATAGCGGCTCATTGTATTAGGGCGTTCCGCGGCTGGAACGTCGCATCGCAGCACCAACGAAGGAAAGGCGCTCATCGACCGTGATTCAGACTGGTTTTCCATCGGGCGGACCTACGCTCGGGGATGTCGGGGAGCGTGCCGTGATTCAGTCCATCGTGGACGTGACACCGTCGTCGATCAACGGTGATGATGCAGCGGTGCTGCACAGATCCTCGCCTAATTCGCGGGTTGTGGCCACCACCGACATGCTCGTGGAGGGGCGTCACTTTCGTTGGGATGTGACCACGCCACGGCAGGTCGGCCGTAAGGCGATCGTGCAGAATTTCGCGGACATCGAGGCGATGGGCGCACGACCACTCGCGGCGCTGTTGTCCCTTTCAGCCCCAAAGGATTTGCCCGTCGCGGTAGTGACCGATCTCGCCCGTGGGATTGGCGATGAGGTGGGCAAATATGCTGCGGAGCTCGTCGGCGGCGATGTCACCTCGGGCGACAGCTTGGTCCTGTCCGTCACCGCGATCGGTTCGCTGGGCGGCAACCGCTGGGCCCTGACCTTGGACGGCGCGCGTGCAGGCCAAAAACTCGTTGCCCACGGAAAGATCGGCTACTCGGCGGCTGGTTTGGCGCTGCTCGAGTCCGGCCGCGACATTCCGGAGGAATTCGTCCCGCTCGTTGAGGCATATCAGGCCCCAGAGATCGCGCCCGGCAGCGGGGTGATTGCCCGCTCCGCTGGCGCGACGAGCATGACTGATAATTCCGATGGTCTGCTTCATGATCTGACGCTTCTGGCGGCACGGTCCGGCGTGAATATTGATATCGATTCCTCCACGATCGCCCCGGATGAGCTGTTGATCAACGCCGGCGAATTCCTTGACTGCGACCCGTGGAAGTGGGTCTACGAGGGCGGGGAGGACCACACCTTGCTGGGAACGATCAGCGGTGATGCCCCAGTCGGCTTCCACACCATCGGCACCACGTCGAAGCCAAGCTCTGATGATGAGGTCGCAGTGACAGTCGACGGCGAGACCCCGGAGTACGGCGGGGGATGGGAGAGCTTCGCATGAGTCTGCCGGTCCATCCGTCGTGGGCGGAACCGCTCGCTCCAGTGGAAGACGATATCCATCAGCTGGGCGATTTCCTCCGCGCCCAGCCCGCGTACCTGCCAGCGGGCAACGATATTCTCCGCGCTTTCCAGGACCCGTTTGATGACGTGCGCGTGCTCATCGTCGGCCAGGACCCGTACCCGACACCGGGCCATCCGATGGGTTTGAGCTTTTCGACGCAACCAGGCGTTGCCCCGCCCCGCTCGCTCATAAATATCTACGCTGAACTGAAGGATGATCTGGGCATTCCGCCGCGTTCCGATGGCGATTTATCGTCGTGGGCGGGGCAGGGCATCTTGCTGTTGAACCGCGTGCTCACCGTCGCACCCGGTCAGCCTGGTTCCCACCGCGGCAAAGGGTGGGAAAAGGTCACTGAGACGGCGATCCGCGCACTCGCCGAACGCGATGCACCGCTGGTGGCCATTTTGTGGGGCCGTGACGCGCAGACAGCGAAGCGTTTCTTGGGCGAGACTCCCTGCATCGAATCCGCGCACCCGTCGCCGCTGTCGGCACGCCGGGGTTTCTTCGGCTCCCGCCCGTTCTCCCGCGCTAATGCAGCGCTGCGGGCGCAGGGCGCGGACGGTGTGGACTGGGCACTGTAAAGTTAGGCCCCATGACTAATCCTGCGGTGATCGATGGTGTCCTACTGCTGTCGTGGGCGCGCCGTACCGTGCAGGTATTGAGAGTCCACCGCGAGGAAATCAACAGGCTCAATGTCTTTCCGGTGCCGGATTCGGACACTGGCTCGAATATGGCCCACACGATGTCGGCGGCCCTCGAGAACGCCGAAACAGTGGAGTCCCCGGCGAGTTGCGCCGACATCGCATCGGCCTTGGCAGTAGGAAGCATCAAGGGGGCGCGCGGCAATTCCGGAGTCGTGCTCTCCCAGGTACTGCGCGGCGTTGCCCAGGCGGCAGCTGAAGGCGACTTAGACGCCGCGAGCGTGGCCGACGCGTTGAGCAACGCCGTTGTCTACGTCGAGCGCGCCATCACTGATCCGGTAGAAGGCACCATCGTGACTGTGCTGCGAAAGGCAGCTATCGCCGCACAGGAAGCGTTGGGCGGGGCGGCCGGCGAGTCTCCGCTGGATGCGGTCACTTCCGCCGCCGTCACCGCGGCAGAGGAAGCATTGGAGCAGACTCCGTCGCAGCTCGCCGAATTGCGGGACGCAGGGGTCGTTGACGCTGGTGGCCGCGGTTTGGTCTTGTTGCTCACCGCCTTGCGCGATGAAGTCGCAGGGCGCGGGTCCGATATACCGGATCCGTCCAGCCTCGCATCGGTGACAGCCTCTGCAGCGGCCTCTGCGACGGATTCTGGGGCGGACTCCGCGGCGGAGGGCGAAAAAGAATCGAGCGAATCGCACGGGCATGCCGGCTGGCTTGAGGTCATGTTCTTCTTCACCGGCCCCGTCGACGAGCTGGAAAACGCTCTGGCGGGCATGGGAACGAGCCTCGTCATCGCCCGCGCTACTGACACCGAGGCACAGATCCACATTCATTCGCTCAATGCCGGGGCGGTCATCGAGCGTGCTTACGAACTCGGCGCGGTGTCGGATCTGCGCTTAGAAGTTTTGCCGGATGCGCTTCCTGCCAGTGATTCCCCGGCCTCCGCGCGCATCATCGTCGCCATGACTCCGGAAGGGTCCATCGCGGAATTCTATCGCCAGGCAGGGGCCGTCTCCGTCACAGCTGAAGGCGGCTTGAGCGAGGCGATCACAGAGGCGATTGCAGCTGCAGATGCTCGCGAACTCGTCGTGCTGCCCAATGGTCATGCAGGGCCAGACGAGCTGAAGCAGATCGCGGAGGCCGTGAAATCAGAGGGCGCGCAGGCCGCTATTTTGTCCACCATGAGCCTCGTCGGCGGCATCGCGGCGCTGGCTGTCCACGATCCGCGCCTACCGCTTGAAGCAGCAGCCGCACAGATGGATGAAGCAGCAGCGGACATGCGCGCCGCTGACGTCGTGCGTACCGCTGGCGGGAACATCACGGTGGTCGCACCAGTCGATGAGGTGCTGGCGGAGGAAGAAACGGTGCAACGCGCCGTCGATAAGGCATGCCGTGCAATGCTCGACGCAGGCGGGGAGCTGGTCACGCTGCTGCTCGATTCTAATGCTGCTGAGGAGCTGGACCCCGACGCGCTCCAGGAGACCCTCAACGCGGAAGTACTCGTGTACCCGGCGGATGGTTTGGGCACCATCGGCCAAATCGGGGTGGAATAAGCAGTGCTGGGGATCAATTACACCACGCCGCTGAACCTGATCATCCCAACGCGTCCCGCCCGCGCGATCGCGAAAGCTTTCGGCATTGAGACAGCCGAAGGGCTCCTCGAGCACTACCCGCGCAAATATCTGCGCTACGGCAATGGCAGCGCGCTCGAAGGCGCTCTTCCTGATGACCGCATCACATTCATCGGCACGGTCATGTCCACGCGCACTATTCGCGGTAAGAAGCCGATCTTCAAAGTGGAGATCTCCGACGGGTACGACACCATATCCGCGACGTTCTTCAGCGCGCGATACGCACCGCGTGCGCTGTACGGCGGTGTCCGCGCGATGTTCACCGGCAAGCTGAGCTATTTCAACGGGCAGCCGCAGTTGCAGCACCCAGACTTCCTCATTCTCGACGCACCTAAGTTCAAGGGAGGAAGCGGGGAGCGGCCGCAGCCAAAAGGCGGGGCGACGGGCTCGATGAAGCAGCTTTCTGTCTTCGGCGACCCGGACGAGATTCTCTCCGGCCGCGAATGGCTGCCTGTGTACAAAGCCACGAAGAACCTCTCCACGTGGACGATCATGGGCGCGGTCAACGCGGTGCTCGACACGTTGCCGCCCGTGGAGGAACCACTCGGCTTCACCCCGGACGGCTTCATTTCGCTGGACGACGCGATCCGCCAGATCCACAATCCGACGTCCGATGGGCCGGACGCAGCCCGGGAACGGCTCAAATACAACGAGGCATTGCGCGTTGCGCTCATCATGGCGCTGCGTCGCGTGGATGCCAGTCACCGCACGGCGACGGCGCTGCCGCGCGCGGACGGGGCGTCGCAAAGCCAAATGCTCTCTAACCTCCCGTTCGCGTTCACCGACGGCCAAGAGCGTGTCTTCGGCGAGATCTCTGCCGATATGGACAGCACTACGCCCATGAGTCGCCTGCTGCAGGGCGAGGTCGGCTCCGGCAAGACCATCGTGGCGCTCGCCGCCATGCTCCAAGCCGTGGACAACGGCATGCAATGCGCGCTGCTCGCGCCGACAGAAGTGCTCACGCTCCAGCACGAGAAATCACTGCGTAAAACTCTCATGCGCACAGGCGTCCACGCTCGCGTAGTGGCGCTGACCGGCTCGATGTCGACCGTGCAAAAACAGGAAGCACTGCTCGCCATCATGAACGGCGACGCCGACATCGTCGTCGGAACACACGCGATCATTCAAGACAGCGTGGACTTCTTCAAGCTCGGTTTCGTCGTCGTCGACGAGCAACACCGCTTCGGCGTCGAGCAACGCGACCGACTGCGCGACAAAGCGGGGGAGAGCACACCGCACCTGCTGGTCATGACGGCGACGCCGATTCCGCGCACCATCGCCATCACCGTCTTCGGCGACCTTGCTGTGTCCACGCTGCGCGAGTTGCCCGGCGGCCGCAAGCCGATTCAGTCGTCGATCGTGCCCGAGTTCATGGACACGTGGATCGAGCGCGCGTGGCAGAAAATCAAGGAGGAGGTCGCCGCCGGGCACCAGGCGTACATCGTGTGTCCGCGTATCGACGGCCCCGGCGGTGTCCTCGAGATCGCCCATCTGCTTGGGCGGACCCACTTCAGAGGCTTGAATATCGGCGTTCTCCACGGCCGGATGAAAGGCGAGGACAAAGACGATGTCATGTCGGCCTTCGCCGCTGGCGAGATCGACGTGCTGGTCTCCACCACAGTCATTGAGGTCGGCGTCGATGTGCCGAATGCGACCGTGATGATGGTGCGCGAATCGGAGCACTTCGGGGTATCGCAGCTGCACCAGCTCCGTGGCCGCGTGGGCCGCGGCGGGCACCAGTCGTTGTGCCTGTTCCATACCTTTGCCGAGGCAGAGACTCCGCAATTTGAGCGCGTCCGGCAGATCGCAGCGATCTCCGATGGATTCCAGCTCGCCGAACTCGACCTGCAAAACCGCCAGGAAGGTGATGTCCTGGGCACACATCAGTCCGGCAACGAACGTCAGTTGAAACTGCTCAACCTCGTTGAGGATTACGAGATCATTCAGCGCGCCTACGATGACGCAGAAGCCGTCGTCGCCCGCGATCCGGAGCTGGCCCGCACTGTCGCCGACAACGAGATCCTCGAAGAATTCGAGTACCTGGAGAAGAGCTAGAGGGCCTGGGCGTTAAAGTTGAGCCCATGAGCCGAATCATTTCGGGCGAGGCCCGCGGACGCACAATCAAAGTTCCCCCGGAGGGAACGCGGCCCACATCCGACCGCGCACGGGAAGGACTGTTCTCTTCGCTACAGGTCCGTTTCGGTTTCGCGGGACAGCGGGTGCTCGATTTATTCGCCGGTTCCGGTGCGCTCGGGCTCGAGGCCGCGTCCCGCGGTGCCGACGAGGTCGTGCTTGTGGAATCCAACCCGAAAGCCGTGGACATCATCCGCCACAACATGAACGTTGTGGGGCACCCGCACGTGACCGTCGAGCAGGCGAAGGTCTCCGATTACGTTCCGCGTGCTCCGCGCGAGCACTTCAGCCTGGTTCTCGCAGACCCGCCGTACGACTTGCCAGACGACGCCGTCGCTGAAATGCTGGACGCCCTGATCCCTCTTCTCGCCGATGAAGCAGCAGTGGTGATTGAACGCCACCGTGAAAGCCCGGAGACGAACTGGCCCCGTGGCTTCACCCCGACTGGCCAGAAGCTGAAGAAACGACTGTACGGTATAGCTCGTATGGACATGGCGACGTTCAGCCGTGCAGAACTAGACGATAACTAGAGACGTACTCAACGAGAAAGAACAACGATGACGAAAGCGGTCTGCCCCGGTTCCTTCGACCCGGTGACCAACGGCCACCTGGACATTTTCACTCGCGCCGCGCGCAGCTTCGACGAGGTGATCGTGCTCGTCACCGCGAACCCGAATAAGCAGACTGGGTTGTTCTCCATCGAGGAGCGCATGAATTTCATCCGGGAGGTTACCGCAGACTTCCCCAATGTCTCGGTGGACACCTGGGGCGGTCTGCTCGTTGACTACACCACCGCGCATAAGGTCGGTGCGCTGGTCAAAGGTCTGCGATCCTCACTGGATTATGACTACGAGCTGCCCATGGCACAGATGAACCGCCACTTGTCTGGCGTGGACACGTTCTTCCTCATGACCGATGAGAAATACGGCTACATCTCGTCGTCGCTTTGCAAGGAAGTCGCCAAATACGGCGGCGATGTTTCCGGTCTCGTTCCCGACTGCGTGGTCGAGGCCATGAACGCCAAGTACAAAGGATGAGCGCGGGACTGACCGTCCTCGCTGTTTTCCTGTCTGTCGGAATCGGTGCGTGCTTCCAGCGCATCGCCGGTATGGGCGTTGGGCTCCTCGCCGGCCCGGTGCTTTCCCTGATTCTCGGGCCAGTCGAGGGCATCCTCGTGGTCAACGTGCTCGCAGCCACGAATGCGTTGATCACGAGCGTTAATATGCGCGCCGACATTGACTGGCGCAAATTCTGGCTGATCGCCCCGGCACTGATCTTCGGTGCGGTTCCCGGAGCGCTTCTGATCCGCGCTGTGGAACCTGACGTGGTGCTCGTGCTGGTCGGTGCGCTGCTTCTTTTGGCCCTTGCGCTCGTGACTTTCGGCAAACGGTTCGTCCCTGAGCCACACGGTCCCGTACCAGCGGTGATCTCGGGCGTGATCGGCGGATTCATGAACACTCTCGCCGGCATCGCCGGGCCCGCGATCACGGTCTATGCGCAGGCGGCGCGGTGGGAGCAGCGGGTCTATGCCGCGACGCTGCAGCCGATTTTCTTCGTCAGCGGGATTATCTCATTCACCATCAAAGAATTTTCCGGCGCTGCCGACCTCGCTGGAGTGAATGCCTGGATCTGGGGTGCCGGGGCACTCGGCATGGTGCTCGGCATCGTCACCGGAGTGAAGCTGGTGCCCCGGATCTCCCGGACCACTGCCCACCGCATCGCTTTGCTGCTCGCAGCCCTCGGCGGCGCGACCGCACTGGTGCGCGGCGCCACTGGTCTGTTCGGGTAGGACGACGTCGCTGCTTAGCTTTCCTGCGCGATCTAGAAGATCGAGGACAGGAATTCTTTGGTGCGTTCGTGCTGCGGGTTATCCAGCACCTGCTGCGGCGATCCCTTTTCCACGATCGTGCCTTCCGACATGAACGCCACAGTATCGGCGACCTCGTGGGCGAACGCCATCTCATGGGTGACAACGATCATGGTCATGCCACTGGCAGCGAGATCCTTCATCACACGGAGCACCTCACCGACAAGCTCGGGGTCGAGGGCGGAGGTGGGTTCGTCGAAAAGCATGAGCTTTGGATCCATCGCGACCGCGCGCGCAATAGCGACGCGCTGCTGCTGGCCGCCGGAAAGCTGCACGGGAAAGGCATCTGCCTTGTGCGCGAGGCCGACCTGCTCGAGGAGCTCCATGGCCTTCTTCTTCGCGTCCTCAGGTTTTTCGCCCTTGACATGGATCGGCGCCTCAATGATGTTCTCTAAGACGGTGCGGTGCCCGAAGAGATTGAAAGACTGGAAGACCATTCCGATCTCGCGGCGCTGCAGGGCGGCATCTTTCGCGGAAATCTCGTGCAGCACGCCGTCTTTTTCGCGGTAGCCGATCAAATCGCCGTCGACGTAGAGACGGCCTGCAGTGACCTTCTCCAAGTGGTTAACGCAGCGCAAAAACGTGGACTTACCTGAACCGGACGGGCCGATCAGACACGTGACTTCACCGGGATGGACCTCGAGATCGATGCCCTTGAGCACGTCCAAGGATCCGAAAGACTTCCACACGTCGACCGCCTGCACCATCGGGGTGCCGGAAGTGGGAGAGCTAGCGGTAGCAGCCATGGTTAACGGTTCCTTTCCACGACGGTGACGTTGTTCGGGGCCTTGCCTTCGGCATCAGTCAGCGCAGCCAGCTGGCGGGCGGTCAGTTCGCGGGTGACGCCGCGGTCGAAATAGCGCTCCAAGTAGAACTGGGCGACCATCAGAATCGACGTGATCACCAAGTACCAAGTTGCGGCGACAAGCAGCATCGGAACCGGCTCGAACAGTGCGGCGGCGATGTCCTGCGAACGGCCGTAGAGCTCCAAGGAGTAGGGGATAGCGACAACGAGGGAGGACGTCTTCAGCAGGGAGATGAACTCGTTGCCCGTCGGCGGAATGATGATGCGCATTGCCTGCGGCAGCACGGTGCGGCGCATGGTCAGGCCCCATCCCATGCCGAGCGCCTTCGACGCCTCGATTTGGCCTTCCGGCACAGAGTTGATGCCAGAGCGGACGATCTCCGCCATGTAGCCCGCCTCGTTCAACCCCAGCCCGATGACAGCGAGCGCGAATGCAGAGGAAGTCAGGGCTTCGAGGGACACTTCCGTGAAACCGAGGTTGACCGACTGGTAGATCGCGCCGAGCAAGCCCCAGAAGACCAACTGCACATAAATCGGGGTGCCGCGAAAGACCCACAGGTACAGCCACGCGATGGACTTGAATACCGGGTTCGGTGACATGCGCATCACGGCGAGGATCACACCGAGCACGACACCGATGATCATGGACAGCACGGTGATGGCCAGGGTGTGGCCGGCGGCGATCAGAATCCGGGTGTCGAAAAGGTACGCCCAGTACGTGCCCCAGCCGTAAGCCTCACGGCGTGCCGCGTCGAAAACGAACAGGGCGAACAGCACGAGTAGGACTGCGGCGGCGACCCAGCGACCTGGGTGGCGCAGGGGCTTCGCCTCGATCCGCTCGGGTTTCCGCCGCGATGACCGCTTCGTTATCGGGGTGCTCATTCTCACTGCCCTCCTACAGGCTGTTCGTTGATCTGCGCCTGCTCCAGCAAGCCTGTCTCCACGCCCCACTGGGCGAGAATGCGTTCGTATTCGCCAGTGTCGATGAGGTGCTGCATGGCAGCGGCCATTGCCGGCCCCAAGGGGGAATCCTTCGGTACGGCGAAGCCGTACGGCGCTGCGTCGAACATGTCGCCGACCAATTCCATCTTGCCGTCGGAACGGTTCACAGCCCACGCCGTGACAGGGGAATCGGCGCTCAAAGCATCAGCGCGGCCGACGAGAGCGGCAAGTGCCGCGTTGTCCGACGTGTCATACGACAGGATCGTCATAGGATTGCCTTCTTCTTCGCACTTTTCCGCCTTAGGGCGGACGTCGTCTGTCTCCGAGACAGTCGTGCGCTGGACCGCGACGGTCAGGCCGCACGGATGTGCAGGATCGACATCCGCTCCGGGCTGCGCCGCCCATTGAATGCCGGCGTAGAGGAAATTGACGAAGTCGAAGTTCTCCCGGCGCTCCTCCGAATCAGTGAAGCCCGACATTCCCGTATCCAGCGTTCCAGCCTGAACGGCGGGAAGGATCATGGCGAAGTCTTGCTCCTGCGGGGCGAATTCGAGTCCCATGACGCTCGCGACGGCGCGACCGAGATCCATTTCCATTCCGATGAGGTTGCCCTGGGAGTCTTTGAACTCGAACGGCGCGAATGGGGGATTGGCGCCGGCGGTGAGACGACCGGAAGCCTGAATATCTTCCGGCACCATCGCCGCGATCTCGGGAACCGCAGCGGGGGTGATCTCCTCCCATCCTTCAGGGTTCCCGCCCTCGGTATTGGTCACGCAGCCAGCGAGCATAGCCACGGGGAGGAGGCTGGTGCACACGGCAGCGGTCTTGACACGGGTGAACATAGCGGAAAGCATACTATGCTCTGTAGTGAAAAATTAAAAAAGCGCCGCGCGGATGTGCGCGGCCCTTCGCGGCGATTAGCCGTCGGTATCTTCCAAGCCTTGGTTACCGCGGCATATTCGCCATGACCATCTGGATGGCCTGGCCGATGACGGTCACGCCCGCGGCGATGATGACGTAGTTGATGATCGTGCGGGTCACGCCCTGGGAGCTGGTCTCCAGATTGCTGTCGAACATCTGCTTATAGGGCTCGAAGAGCATCTTCATGAACCCCTTGAAACCGGAACCTTCCGGGACGGAGGAGGACTCTTTCGGGTCAAAGGCCTTTTCGATGCCGCGGCCTACGGCGTCGCTATTGGCCTTCCCGCGGTCACCAGCGGCGCCGGCGGTAGCAGCGAGGTTGATCTGAGCGGTAGCGGTGGCCGGAGCAATGGTCGGGACCGCGGCGATGGTGAGGGAAGCAGCGATGATGGAGGAAGCAATCTTTTTACGCATGGCGGTGAGTGTACCTGGTATTACGGTTGTGTGGAATTCGCGTGAACGGTGCCTTAGCAGTAGATAAGAGCACTTAAGAGCCCCCAGTTCCACGCGCCTCCGTGCGCTGCGGTATGTCAGGGTGTAGCGAGTATTGGGATTCAAAATGTCTTAAGATAAGCGACGCTTACACAGGAAAATTTACGAGCGCTCTTACTCGCTCTTTCCGTCTTTTCGAATCAAGGAGCTGCCCTCCATGTGGAAGAAATTTGTCGCCGCGGCTGCAGCGGCTGTCGGTCTCGCTGCTGCGTGCGCGACGCCTGCCCAGGCGCAGGACCTGCGTTCCTTGATCGAATCTCCGAATGTGAATAAGTGCTCCGAGGAGTTCTTGATCACCATTCCGGGCGGCGGCAATACTGCGTCGTTCCTGCCGGAGAAGGCGCCGATCGGGCCGAAGGTGACGGAGGTGGCCACCCGCGTTCACGGTGCGACCCGCGGCAAGATCCAGCCTGTCTGGATCACTTATGTAGCCAGACCTTTCACGCTGTACAGCTACAACGATTCGTCGAATAAAGGTTACTGGGAGGCCTCCGGAACGATGCGCCGCCTCGCGAGCATGTGCCCGAAGGCGACATTCAGCATTACCGGCTACTCCGAGGGCGCAGATATCGGTGCCAAGTTGATCAACAATATCGGTCACGGCCGCGGTCCGGTGCCGGCGAAGAAGGTCAACTCCGCCGTGTTGATCTCGAACCCTCACCTTGCGGACAACGGTGGCTCCTTTGCAGCAGGAGCGACGCGCGATGACCGCGGTGCGCTCGAAGAGCTGAAGGGCGGCTACGGCGAGCTCGGCTCGCGCGTGCTCGATGTGTGCCGGAAGGACGATCCGATCTGCGCGCTTCCGGCTGAGTGGCGCAACCACGTCAACCCGTTCCTGCGCATGGCGGCGTTGCGCGGCCAGGTACCGATGACGGAGTTCGCTGCCATCGTGGCTGAGCGCTCGCCGACGACGCTCCCACTGCTGTTCAGCGTGTACAACCACACCCAGTACGGTGGCCGGATGCTCGAAGACGGCGCGCAGTGGATCATTTCGCGCAAGGCACCGATCCGCGAGGACCGTCCGCAGCCGCGTGCAGAGCATCCGTCGCAGGAGCAGGCTCCGGCCCCCGCACCGGCACCAGCCCCGCGTCCGGGACGCTAAGACAACCCCGAGCCTAGATATCTTCGGGCAGCGGGCCCGAGGACATGTCACCGCGGAGCCGTTTGATCACGTTCTCCGCTGAGATGAGGCACATCGGAACGCCAACGCCAGGCAGCGTTGTTGCGCCGGCATAAAGCAGGTTGTCGACTTTCCGCGAGGCGTTGCGCCCGCGCAGAAACGCCGACTGCTTCAAGGTGTGAGCGGGGCCGATCGCACCGCCTGACCACGAGTGGTAGCGTTCCGCGAAATCCGCCGGGCCGAGTGTACGGCGCACGCAGATGCGCGATTCGAGATCGGGGATTGCGCACCATTCGGCAATTTGCGCGATGGCCGCGTCCGCTATGGCGTCGACGCGTGGGCTTGCTTTTTCGCGGTACGCATCGCCGTGCCCGAGGTCGGGCGCTGAAGGCGTCGGGATGAGCACGAAGAGGTTCTCGCACCCCGCAGGCGCGGTCGAAGGATCGGTAGCGGAGGGCTTGGACACGTAGATCGATTGCGAGGCATCGAGCGGACGCGCAGCATGCGGCCCGTCAAAGACCGCGTCGAAATCGACGTTCCAATTCTTGCTGAACAGCAGGTTGTGGTGCGCGAGTTCCGGCAGTTCGCCGTCCACGCCGCACATCAGCAACACACAGCTCAAACCCGGATTCCGAGCCGCGAAATAGCGCTCGTTATACGTGCGTTTGTCTCGCGGAAGCAACCGAGTCTCGGTGAATTTCAGGTCGGCGGTGGACACAACGAAATCAGCGGCGAGCTCATCGGCAGTGCCGTCGGACCGTCGTACGCTCACTCCCGTCGCGCGCCGCCCGTCGACATGAATCGCCGTCGCTTCCGTGGAGAGTTGGATATCGGCGCCGTGTTCGCAGGCCAGAGACTCGAACGCGCGCATCACAGCAGCGAAGCCACCCAGTGGGTATTTCACGCCCTGCACCAAATCGGTGTGGCTGAGCAGGTGGTACAGCGCCGGCGTGCGCGCGGGATGCGAGGACAAGAACACAGCCGGGTACGCGAGCATCTGCCGCAAACGCACATCAGCAAATTGCTTATCGACGAACCCTTCCAGCCCTTCCCCCAACAGCCTCACCAGCTTCCTGTAGTTGGTGCGGATTTCCGGCGCCACGAATCCCGCCGGTGTGGAAAACGTGGTGTAGAGGAAGTATTTGAGGGCGAGCTCGTACGTTTCACCGGCGCTGGCGAGGTAGTCACGGAGTTTCTCGCCAGCACCGGGCTCGATGGACTCGAACAGGGAGATGGTGTCGGCGGGGGAGGACGGGACGTCGATAAGCTCCTGCTTTTCTGGAAACAAGCGGTAGGCAGGGGAGAGATCCACGAGCTCGAGCATGTCTTCCGTGCGTTTACCGAATAGCGCGAAGAAGTGGTCGAAAGCATCCGGCATCAGGTACCACGATGGTCCGGTGTCGAACCGGAATCTCTCGACGGTCAATTCGCCGGCACGGCCGCCAATCTCGTCGATGCGGTCGATGACGGTGACGTCGAATCCTTCGCGCCCCAGCAGAGCAGCGGTAGCAAGGCCCGCCGCACCAGCGCCGATGACAATCGCCGTGTCCGGATTCTTTTTCACTTCTGTTTTCCCCCGATCGCACGTGCGACTGCTTGGGCTGTGATGAGGGCTTTCCGGTGCGTCGGTACGCTCACACGGGTTGTGCTCAGCCGTTCGGCGGGCATGGCATCGATCATGTCCGTCAGTTCTATGAACAGGTTCGCCGCGGCGGTGACTGCCGCGCGCGCTGAAAGCGGTAAAAGCCCGATTGCCTCGTGCGCGGCGGCGAGGTCTCCACGAATCTCAGCGACGATCTCTGCTTTGGCGGCATCGTCCAATATCCCGTGGGTAGCGAAATACACCCGGCCGAGATCATGCGTGTCTTCCGCGATGTCGCGAAGGAAGTTCACTTTCTGGAATGCCGCGCCAAGGCGTTTCGCTCCGTTTTCCATCGTGATGCGCTGTGCGGGGTCGACTGTCTTGTCCGCAAGGAAGACATCGAGGCACAGCAATCCGATCACTTCAGCGGACCCATAGACGTAGTCTTCCAATTCTGGCTGGGAATAGCGTTGGGATGCGAGGTCGCGCCGCATGGACGCGAAAAAAGCTTCTAGGAGTTCGTTGTCAAACTCGCAGCGACGAGCAGTTCTCGCGTATGCGTGCATCACTGGGTCGGTGTGGAAACGTGAGTCCGGCGCCGCGAGCACCTGGCGTTCGTAGGCGTCTAAGACCGCCGCCAATTCCATTGCGCCGGCTTGTTCCGCTGTGCCGTCGACGATTTCATCGGCGATGCGCACCACCGCGTAAAGGTTGTGGATATCACGGCGTTCGCGTGCCGGCAGCAGGCGGCTGGAAAGGTTGAAGCTCGTCGAATAAGTGCTGATGACGCTGCTGGCGGCGGAATTGCACATGGCATCGTACCGCCGCAGCCAATTAGTCGTCCGGGCTGCCACGCCTACCAACCCTAGCGCCCCGCACTCCGCCGAAAGCGCGGGGGGGGTACTGCGTGGGCGAAGTCGAGCGAAATTTTGTTCACTGCAGGAACGAATATTAGTCAATATCCAGCGCAAAACTTTCTGGGATGTTCTAATGAGTCTTGCTCTACAAGCTGTGAGCAACTTTCACCGTGCGCGCTGCATCCCCGCCGGTTTCCGGAATGGATCGCGGCCCTTGACCGAAAAGGACTCGTCATGTTTTCCCCCTCCCGTTCCCGCGGCACAGTCATCGCGGCAGGCGCCCTCAGCCTCATTCTCGTGGCCCCCATCACCGCAGCTTTTCCTGGCGGTTCGTCCCTCACCGCGTTTGCCGCTGAGGCGAAGGAAGAACCAGTTGCTGAAGCACCGGACGGTGGTGCAGAGGCAGACGCCGCGGCAGATGCTGATGCTGATGCCGCGGAGGTACCCAATGATGCACCGGCCGAGCCAGTAGCTGTCAACGAAGCGGCTGGCACTTCCGTTTTCAACGAGACCTATGAAACCGAGAATTTCTGGGAGAAGAAGGAAGCGAAGGTCAAAGGCCTGAAGCTCGACCCGGAAGACAATATCGAGCCCGCCAGCACTACGATTTTCAACTGGGAGTTTCGCAACGACAACGGCACGCTCGTTTTGATCCGTCCGCAGAGCGAAGCAGCCTTCAAATCGGGCACGCAGGATATTCGGGTCAAGTTCACCCCCAAAGGCGGGGAGACTTCCACCGAGACCTTGAAAGTGAATGTCATCGATGAAGCAGATCTGAGCTGGGCTGACAGCATCGAAGGGCTCGACAAGCGTGCGGCAGTCGATTTCACTTCGGGTACGTCGCAGGATGTTCCCAAAGTGACTGTCCCCGTGGATGCCGCTGTATCGGTGAAGGGCTTGAATCAGTGGTCGGTGAAGAATGAGAACGGCACGCTCCGCGTCACCGCGCCGAACAATTTCACCGGTGAAAACCCGGTGGATAAGGACCTGCCGATCACCATCAAAAAGGACGGGTCCACGATCGAGCGCACTTTGAAGCTCACCGCGACCCCGCCGAAGCCCAAGCCGAGTGGGATCCTCGGCCGAATCACTTCCGCACTGGGCCCGATCATTTCTGCTCTCGGCCCAGTGCTGGGCAACCTGAAGCTTCCGCCGCTGGTCGAAGTCCACGACAACAACGTTGAGGTCCACGACAACGGCAAGGGTAACTCGGTCACGATCACCGACAACGGCAAGGCCACAATCACTGACAACGGCAAGGCCACAATCACTGACAACGGCAAGGCCACCGCTACTGTCGATGTTCACGACAATGTCAAAGACAATGTCAAGGACAATGTGAAAGAAAATGCCAAGGACAACCGGGCAGACGGACGTGTCGACGTTCTTCCGAACGGATTGGGCCTCAAGGGCAGCAGCAAGAGCGGTGAATCCGCAGGAGCAGGCGCACTTGGCGGCCTCGGCGGGGGCTCTTCGAAGAAGACTGCTGGTAAAGGCGGGATCGAAGACCCGCGGTGCGTCGCTAGTCTCGTCGGTACCGGTATCCCGCTCGTGATTCTGACTCCGGTGCTGCTGGCTAATGTCTTCAAAATCCCAGGCTTCGAGTCAATCCAGAACGCGATGAAGGCTGCCGCAAGCCAGATGCCGGGCCTGAATGTTTCTGAAGAGCAGATCGCCGCAGGTGTCGGCGCTTTCACTGGCGCGTTCGCTCTCGCCGGTCTCGTCGGAACGCTCACGGCGTGCATTCCTGCGAAGACAGATGCGCCGGCTGGACCTACGACGACGGAGGGCAGTGACACCGAGCCTGAGCCGTCGACCGCTGGTGATGGCGTCGCGCCTTCGGCCCCTGCGACTGGCGCTTCCGAGTAACCAGGCTCGCAGCGTAGCCTCACGCCGTAGGTTTGGGGCGCAATAACTGACTAGACCGGTTCCACCTCATATTCGGGGCCGGTCTTTTCGTGTTCCCGGCAGCCTTTCGGGCGGATTAAAAACGAAGAATTTGTCCAAAACGCAAAAGTTGAATCTCCACTCCGCCTATATTCGAAGAAACATTTTCATACGCTAAGGAATCTCAGCGATGCGTCGTTCTCTTAAATATTGGGATGTGCGGTCGCTTTCGCGGAATGTTCCGAGTGGACGGATCCGTTGAGTTCTTTTAGCCGGGCTTCTGCGGCGTGTGGATGACGATGAGATTGGAAGGCCACGCCATGGAAAATATCATCAATAGCGTCAACGCCGCGATCTGGTCGAACTGGCTCGTGTTCTTGTGCCTCGGCGCCGGGGTGTACTTCTCGTGCGTGACGCTTTTCCTCCAGGTGCGGTGTTTCCCGGACATGATCCGGCAACTGAAGTCGGGTGAGGACTCTGCGGCCGGCATTTCGTCGTTCCAGTCGCTGATGATCTCGTTGGCGGGACGCGTCGGCGTCGGCAATATCGGCGGCGTGGCCACCGCGATCGCGTTCGGTGGCCCGGGCGCGGTGTTCTGGATGTGGATCGTGGCCTTCTTAGGCTCGGCGACCTCCTACGTCGAGTGCTGCCTGGCCCAGATCTACAAGGAGAAGGACCAGGACACAGGCGAATACCGCGGTGGCCCGGCATATTACATCGAGAAGGCGTACCGCCATACTGCCGCACGCCCGTTCGCGTTGGTCTACGCCATCGTCTTCGCTGTGTCGATGATTCTGGCTACCTCGTACTTCCTGCCCGGAGTGCAGGCCAACGGTCTGGCCACCTCCGTCGAGCACGCCTGGTCCGTTCCCACCTGGGTGACCGCCGTGGCCATGGTGGTTCTGCTGGGCATTATCATCATCGGCGGCGTCAAGCGCATCGCCTGGTTCGCGTCCATGGTCGTGCCGTTCATGGCGGTCATCTACATCTTCGTCGCCATCGTCGTTCTGTTCGCCAACGGGTCGCAGATCCCGGAGGTCTTCGGCCTGATCATCCGGTCGGCCTTCGATAAGGAAGCGGCGTTTTCGGGCATGCTCGGCGTCGCGATCATGTGGGGCGTCAAACGCGGCATCTACTCCAACGAAGCAGGGCAGGGAACCGGCCCGCAGTCCGCGGCCGCGGCGGAGGTCTCCCACCCGGCGAAGCAGGGCTTCGTGCAAGCCTTCGCGGTGTACGTCGATACGCTTCTGGTCTGTTCCGCGACGGCGTTCATCATCATCTCCACCGATATGTTCCGTGTGCACAGTGGCGGTGACGAAGATAGTCCGGTCATCTACAACGGCTCGATCGACGGCGATGTCGAGGTGGGCCCCGGATTCGTCCAGTCGGCGCTGGATTTCTATTCGCCGGGACTCGGTGGCAGCTTCATCGCATTCGCTGTCCTGTTCTTCGCGTTCACCACGATCGTCGCCTACTACTACATGGCCGAGGTGAACTTCACCTACCTCAACCGTTGGATCAAGAGCGAGAAGGCCCGTACCGCGGTCATCTGGTTCCTGCGCGTGCTCATTCTCGTCTCCGTCTGGATCGGCGCCACCACCACGCCGGGCACCGCGTGGGCGCTCGGCGATATCGGTGTGGGCACCACCGCGTGGCTGAATATCCTCGCGATCCTCGTGATCCAGGTCCCCGCGCTGAAGTGCCTGTGGGATTACCGCCGCCAGAAGAAGGCCGGGCACGAACCGCAGTTCGATCCGGAGGCGCTCGGCATCCGCAACGCCGATTTCTGGGTGGAACGCAAGGCTTCCATGGTCGCCGCCGGCACATGGGAGCAAGCCAAGCTTATCGACGGCGCCCCCGCCCCCGAACACCCCTAAACAATCCGCGCCAGGGGCGCATACGAAAAGTCTCGAGACTGAACCGGAAAGGTGCCTCGAGACTTCACGTACTTTGGGGGATGCCCCGGCGTGGCGTTAGTCTTCCGCCTCGGCGTTGAGCCGCGCCTGGTCGCGCTGGCGGCGCTTAGTGCTGATGCGGCCGAAGATCGCTCCTGCGAACAGCGCACCAACCACCGCACCGACCACCGCGCCGATGGCTCCGGCGTTGTCAATGCCTCCTGAGGGGTCGAACCCCCCGGTGACGATGAGACCTGCAAGCCACACGGCGCACAGAGCGAAGTAGGTGATCAGCAAGCTGCGCGGGGTGTCGTGAAAGCGGACCACCGGCGACGCGACGTACCTGCGCATCCACTGGGCACCAGCCACACTGCCGATAATCGGGATAACCAGCACGATGCCCGACCACAGCGCTTCCTGGCCCGGCAGCACCCAAGCGAGAACCGCGCCGACAAGTGCCATGCCGATAAGCGAGGTGTAGAACCCCACCGAGTTTGCCTTGTGGTACGTCGCGGCCTCGAATTCGTCGGTGGCAGTGTCGTCTACGTAATTGACTATGGAGTCTCCGAACTTTTTGAACATTATTTCTCCTCTTCCTGGCCAAAAATCTCTTCCACTGATTTTTCGAACTCACGGCAGATATCGAGCGCTAAGTAGACGGAAGGTGAGTAGTTGCTCCGCTCGATGTTGGCAATGGTCTGCCGGGAGACGCCGACGCGGTCAGCGAGCTCCTGCTGTGACAGCTCGTGCCAGCGCCGCCATTTTCGGACTGTGTTCATGTTGCCTCCCTTCATTTACAAAGTGTAAACACTAAGCTTCAGAATGACAAGGAAGCTTTACAGTGTGTTAGTTGTTTGCGACAAGAACTTCCGGGTTTAGCAACGAAAAATCCCGGGTCACCGTGTGATTCGGTGACCCGGGATGGTTTTAGAGTACCGCGGTGGCCCGGCGTTTTATATCGAGAAGGAATACCGCCAGGAACCCCTAGAGAAGCCTCTTCAGTGCGCCCCGGCCAGCGACGAGGATGATCAGGGACACCGCCAGCGTTCCGGCGCCCGCCCAGTAGGGAACGCCGGAACCGAAAGCCACTGCCACCGGCCCAGAGATCGCCGGGGCGATGGCGCCGCCCAAAAAGCGCAGCCCCGAATAGGTCGACGACGCCACATTGCGCGGCAGATCGGTGGCTTCCATGACTGCCTCAGTAAGCACGGTGTTAAAGATGCCGCTGAAGAAGCCTGCGAGAATGACCAGCACGATCAGTGTGCTCAGATGATCTACCGTAAAGCCGAGTGCGGCGAGCAGAATCGCGAATCCGATGAGCACCGTGCAGATGACCGGCATCAGCCCAAAGCTCTGCGTCAAACGCGGCGCGACGAATACCGACGACACTGCCAATGCCAAGCCCCAACCAAAGAAGACCCAGCCAAGTTCGGTTGCTCCGAATTCGCTTCCTGACGCAGCTGCCGCCTCGTCGATCGGGTACGGCGAGTAGGCGAGCAGGGTGAAAAATCCGTAGTTGTAGAAGAATGCCACCGCACCCAGCGTGAGCAGTGCCGGTTCGCGCAGGGCCTTCAATCCTGCGGTAAACGTTACGGGTGCGGGCTTATTCGCGGGTTTGCGCAGCAGCGTCGCGATGGCGATGAAACCGATGGCCATCAGTCCTGCCGTGCCGTAGAACGGCCCGCGCCAGCTGATCTCGCCGAGCAGCCCGCCGAGCAGAGGTCCCACAGCCATGCCGATGCCGATGGCTGCCTCGTAGAGAATCACCGCTTGGCTCGCGCCGCCTGATGCTGCACCGACGATCGCAGCCAGCGCCGTCGAAATGAACAGTGCATTGCCCAGGCCCCAACCCGCGCGGAAACCGATGATTGCATCCACCGATCCAGCCGCGCCCGATAGGAACGCGAAAACGACGATCAGGGCGAGCCCTGTCAACAACGTCTTCTTTACCCCGATGCGGGAAGAAATGAAAGCACTGAAGAACATCGCCAGGGCCGTAATCAGCAGGTAGCTGGTGAACAGCAGCATCGTCTGCGTCGGCGAGGCATCGAGCTCCCGGCTGATCGCCGGCAGAATCGGATCGACGAGGCCGATCCCCATGAACGACACCGCACAAGCGAAGGCGATCGCCCACACAGCGATCGGTTGTTTGAAGATATTTTCCGGGTTGGTCTTACTCATTCGCGTCCTTTCGTGGAAGTTCCGTGGTTGTTCGGAGGCGTTGCGACAGGCCGGGAAGAATCTCCGTAGCCTGGATCAAAGCGTCCACTTGGTCAGGGGAGAGGCCGCGAAAAACGGGCACCAGCTCGCGTGTCGACGCTTCCCGGAATTCCCTCACCGCCGCACTCCCGGCATCGGTGATGGTGAGGTCGTAAGCGCGGGCGTCGATAGGCGATGGCTCCCGCGCAACGAGCCCTTCGGTGACGAGCCTTTTCATCACCTGGCTCATTGACGGCTGCGCAATTCCTTCGCGCCGCGCGAGTTCGCCGATGCGCAACCCCGGCTCGCGCTCCAGCGCCGCCAGCACGCGCAACGCGACGTACGACAGCTTGCTTCCCGACGCCTGGAACGTCGCCCGTGTGAAGTGGCTGCCCGCCGCCACAAGGTCAATGGCGAGGCGAGAAAGTGTTTCATCCGAATGCATAGGGGCACTATATAACTGGATGGGATATCCAGTCACATCGGGGAGGCATTAAAACTTCGTTAAGACGCCTTAGGAATGAATTATGCGGCGAAAATGGAGCCGAAAGCGGTGGTTATTTAGTCCCTATGACTCAAGACATCATCGGAGCCATCCTCAGTGCCGGAGTGCTCGGCTACCTCGTGTACGCCCTGATCAACCCCGAAAAGTTCTGAGGTTGCCATGCCGTTAATCATCCAGACAATCTGCGCGCTGCTGCTGGTCATCCTCCTTCTCGCAGCCCTCCGCGTGCCCGTCGGCACGTTCATGTACAAAACGTTCACTGATAAGAAACACAACCTCGTCGAAAAGGTCATCTACAAACTCATCGGGGTCAATCCAGACAACGAAATGCGGTGGACTTCCTACGCGATCGCGTCCATTGCCTTCGGCATCTTCTCCGTCCTCTTCCTGTGGGTAATCATCATGGCGCAGGGCATGTTGCCGTGGGCATTCGGTCGCTCCCAGGACTGGCACACAGCCTTGAACACGGCAGTGTCCTTCACCACCAACACGAACTGGCAAAGCTACTCCGGTGAAACCGGTGCGAGCTACGTGGTCGGCATGGCCGGCTTGACGGTGCAGAACTTCGTGTCTGCAGCCACCGGTATTGCTGTTGCTATCGCTTTGTTCCGCGGGCTGGCGCGCACCGGTTCCGGGACTGTCGGCAACTTCTGGGTCGATCTGGTCCGCGCATCCATCCGCATCCTGCTTCCCATTTCGATTGTGGGTGCGTTCCTGCTCATGGTCGGCGGTGTCGTCCAAAACCTCGCCGATCCGATTCACGCCACCACGATCACCGGTAGCGACCAGACGATTCTGACGGGGTCGGTCGCCTCCGAAGAAGCGATCAAAATGCTGGGCACAAACGGAGGTGGCATCTTCAACGCCAACTCGGCCCATCCTTTCGAGAACCCGAACGCATTCACCAACCTGCTCGAGATTCTGCTCGTCTTGCTCATCCCGTTCTCCCTCCCCGTGACCTACGGCCTGTTCGTGAAGGACCGCCGTCAGGGCCGCGCATTGACGGCTGCGATGCTCATCCTGTGGGCAGTTTCCGCTGCTTTGCTCGTTTGGGCTGAGAGCGCTCGCCCGCTGACAGCCCTCGAGGGCAAAGAAACCCGCTTCGGTGTCTTGTGGTCGGCGATCTTCGCCACGACGACTACCGGTACCTCCACAGGTGCCGTCAACTCGATGCACGATTCATACAGCCCGCTCGGCGGCGGACTCGTGATGTTCAACATGATGCTCGGCGAAGTCTCACCGGGCGGTGTGGGCACAGGTATGTACAACATGCTGACCTTCGTCGTGCTGTCCGTCTTCATCGCCGGCCTGATGATCGGCCGTACCCCCGAGGTGCTGGGTAAAACCATCGGCAGGCGCGAAATCACGCTCGCAGCGCTCTCCGCAATCGTGATGCCAGCCCTCGTGCTCCTGCTCACGGGCATCGCTGTATTGATCCCGGGTGTGCGCGAATCCATGAACAACACCGGCCCGCACGGCCTGAGTGAGGTTCTCTACGCCTACACATCCGGTGCCAACAACAACGGTTCGGCCTTCGCCGGACTCAGCGCAGGCACTCCTTACCTGAACCTCACCATTGCATTCGCAATGTTCGTCGGACGCTTCGCGCCGATCGCCCTCATGGTTGCGCTCGCCGGTGCGTTTGCTTCGCAGAGAAGGCGTGAGGACAACTCCGGAGCCATGCCCACCCACAACGTCACCTTCACCGTTCTCCTGCTCTGCGTGATTCTCATCGTCGCCGGGCTCACCTTCCTGCCGTCGCTCGCGCTCGGCCCAATCGCGGAGGCACTCTCATGACAACAGCTACTCAAACACCCGCTCCCGCCGCATCCACCAGCACCACGAAGCGGTCGCTGGGCAGCCAGCTCGGCGATAATTTCGTCGACGCGCTGAAGAAGCTCAATCCGGCGAACCTGGTGCGGCAACCCGTCATCTTTGTGGTGTGGATCGGTGCTGTACTGACCACCGTGTTGGCAGTGCTCGACCCAACTCTGTTCTCGATCAGCGTCACGGTCTGGTTGTGGGCGACCATTTTGTTCGCCAACCTGGCCGAAGCTGTCGCCGAAGGCCGCGGCAAGGCGCAAGCGTCCGCGCTCCGGCAGACGCGTACCGACGCTAAGGCGCGCCTCCTCAATGCTGATGGCTCCGAGACGGAAGTAGCTGGCTCTGAGCTGACCATCGGTGACCTGGTCGTTGTCGAGGCAGGCCAGCAGATACCCGGTGACGGCGATGTCATCGAGGGTGTGGCTACCGTCGACGAATCTGCGATCACTGGCGAGTCTGCGCCGGTCATCCGCGAATCCGGCGGCGACCGCAGTGCCGTCACAGGTGGCACGACTGTGCTGTCCGACCGCATCGTCGTCAAGATCACCTCGAAGCCTGGCGAGACATTCATCGATCGGATGATCTCCCTCGTCGAAGGCGCGGAACGCAAAAAGACCCCGAATGAAATCGCGCTGAACATCCTCCTGATCACGCTGAGCATCCTCTTCGTTCTTGCAGTGACGGCGATCCAACCGATGGCCATCTACTCCGGCCACAAACTGTCCCTCATCGCGCTGGTCGCTCTTCTCGTGTGCCTCATTCCGACGACGATCGGCGCTCTCCTTAGCTCCATCGGCATCGCGGGCATGGATCGCCTGGTCCAGCACAATGTTCTCGCCATGTCGGGCCGCGCAGTCGAGGCAGCCGGCGATGTGTCGACGTTGCTGCTGGATAAGACCGGCACGATCACGTACGGCAACCGCCGCGCGTCCGATCTCATTGCAGTGGAGGGCGCGCAACGTGCGGAGATGGTTGAAGCGGCATGGCTGAGCTCGCTTGCCGACGAAACTCCAGAAGGCCGCTCCATCATCGACTACATCAACGAACTCAGCGACCGCGATGGACTTGAGAATCTCTCCGGGACCGATGCCACTGCTCTGACCCGAGAGGGCGCCGAGTTCGTTCCGTTCTCGGCCAACACGCGCATGTCCGGTGTCGATTTTCCGGACGGCACCCAGGTACGTAAGGGCGCCAGCTCGGCGGTGCAGGCGTGGGTCACGGCTGAAGGAGGCCGAGTCGCCGCTGACGTCGACGAGATCGTCGAATCGGTGTCGGCATCTGGCGGCACCCCGCTCGTCGTCGCGAAGAAGCCCGCGGGCCAGACCCCTCGTGTCCTCGGCGTGCTGCACCTGAAGGACGTGGTCAAGCCAGGCCTTACCGAACGTTTCGGGCAATTGCGCGAAATGGGCATCAAGACCGTGATGATCACAGGCGATAACGCCGTCACTGCAGCTGCCATCGCGAAAGAAGCTGGTGTCGACGACTTCCTGGCCGAAGCCACACCGGAAGACAAGATGCGTCTGATCAAAAAAGAGCAGGCGGGCGGCAACCTCGTGGCGATGACCGGTGACGGAACGAACGATGCTCCGGCTCTCGCGCAGGCTGATGTCGGCGTGGCCATGAATACCGGTACGTCCGCGGCTAAGGAAGCGGGCAACATGGTCGACCTCGATTCGGATCCGACGAAGCTGATCGACATCGTGGCCATCGGTAAACAGCTGTTGATCACCCGCGGCGCGTTGACGACGTTCTCTATCGCCAACGACCTGGCCAAGTACTTCGCCATTATCCCGGCGATGTTCGTGAGCATCTTCCCAGGCTTGGATGCCCTCAACATCATGCGTCTGCACTCGTCAGAATCGGCGATGCTCAGTGCCGTCATCTTCAACGCTCTGGTCATCGTCGCATTGATTCCGCTTTCGCTGAAGGGCGTGAAATACCGGGCGCTGTCGGCAGGAGCCCTGCTTAACCGCAACTTGCTTATCTACGGCCTCGGCGGAATCGTCGCCCCGTTCATCGGGATCAAGGCCATCGACCTCATTATTCAACTTCTTCCAGGGATGTGACAGAAATGAATACACTCCGTCAGTCAGGCGCCGCATTCCGCGCCGTTGTCGTACTCACCATCATTCTCGGCGTCGTGTATCCGCTGTTCATGGTGGCTGTTGGTTTGGCCATGCCGGCGAGAGCTAATGGCTCTCTACAAAAAGCCGGTGACGAAGTTGTCGGCTCGAAGCTCATCGCTCAGCCGGCCGGTGGCCCTGAATTCTTCCAGCCCCGTCCGTCCGCCGCGGATTGGGACGGCGAGTCATCGGGCGGCAGCAATCTGTCGCCGGAGTCGGAGGACCTCAAGGACCTCATGGAGGAACGCAGGCAGGATCTTGAGGCAGCGAACCCCGGTGCCGGACCCGTCCCGCCGGAGGCACTGACTGCTTCCTCGAGCGGCCTCGACCCGCACATTTCTCCGGAGTACGCGCTGTGGCAGGTGCCCCGTGTGGCTCAGGCCCGGGGGATGAGCGAACAGGATGTGGAACAGCTCGTTGAAGATCACACCGACAAAGCCCTGTTCGGATTCTTCGGGCAGGATACCGTCAACGTCAACGAACTGAACTACTCCCTGTCCTACGAAAGCTGACACCATGACGAGAGGTCGACTACGCGTCTTTCTTGGCGGCGCGCCCGGCGTGGGCAAGACTGTCGCCATGCTCACTGAAGGGCACCGACTCGCGGAGGCGGGGGAGGACGTGGTGGTCGGCCTCGTCGAAACACACGGTCGAGCATTCACCTTGAAACAGGTGGAGGGGCTCGAAGTCGTGCCTCGAACAGAGGTCGAGTACAAAGGCACGATGATTCCGGAGATGGATCTCGACGCCATTCTCAGACGGAATCCGGATGTCGCGCTCGTCGATGAAATGGCGCACACCAATCCCCGCGGAATGCGCAACGCGAAGCGGTGGCAGGACATTGAAGAGCTACTCGACGCCGGGATCGACGTCATCTCCACCGTCAATGTCCAACACATCGAATCGCTCAACGATGTCGTTGAGACCATCACTGGAGTCGTTCAAAACGAGACGATCCCTGACGGCGCGCTTCGCGCAGCGGACCAAATCGACCTCGTCGATCTGTCCCCTGAGGCATTGCGGCAGCGAATGGCCCACGGTGACATTTACAAACCGGAGAAGATCGACGCCGCGTTGACGAACTACTTCCGGGAAGGCAACCTCTCTGCGCTCCGTGAGCTCGCGCTGCTGTGGCTAGCTGACCGAGTGGACGAGGCTCTAGCGCGGTACCGCAACGACAACAGCATCGAAAAGTCGTGGCCGACCCGTGAACGCGTCGTCGTCGCTCTGTCAGGGGGCCGGGGCAGCGAGGTGCTCTTGCGGCGCGGAGCCCGCATCGCGAAAAGGGGAGTGGGCGGCGAGCTCCTTGCGGTTTTCGCTACCCGGTCCGACGGATTGTCGGGAGCCACGCTTCCGGACATCGCCCGGTTGCGTCAACTCACCGAAGAGCTCGGCGGGACCTTCCACACAGTCACCGGAGAAAACCCGGCCCAATCCGTCCTAGATTTCGCGCGCGGTTGCAATGCCAGTCAGATCATCATTGGTACTAGCCGACGTCCTACGTGGCAGCGACTCTTCTCGCGCGGTTTCAGCGAAGCCATTATCGAGAGTTCCAAAGAGATCGACACGCACGTAGTCGCGCTTGCCGACGGCGGTTCGCAGGTCGGCCGCAATCGCACGCGGGCGCTGCCTGGGCAGCGTGTGAAACAAGGATTCGTTCTGGCGTTCATCCTTCCAGTCCTGGTGACAGCCATCTCCCTCGCATTCCAGGTTCACCCGAATCTCGCGTTGGTGTCTCCGCTCTTCTTGTTGATTGCGGTCGTAGTCGCCCTCGTCGGCGGACTGTGGCCGTCAATCACAGCCGCCGTTTTAGGGTCCTTGCTCGCGGACTGGTTCTTCACACCCCCGTACGGCACGTTGACTATTCAGCACCCAGCGAACACCGTTGCTCTGCTCATTTCGGTCAGCGTCGCCATCATCGTGGCATCCTTGGTGAACCGCTACGCGCTCCGCTTACATGAGGCGCGTGTTGCCCAAACAGAGGCGACCGCGATGGCAGACATGACCAACGTGCTGTTGGGCTCGACCGACCAGTTCCGCATTCTGCTCGACCAGATCGTGGAGATGTGCGGGCTGGAGGGCGCTGCCGTCGTCGAAAAGCTGTCTCAGCGGGGCCACATCGACATAGTGCAAAGCACGGCCGCCTTTGATCTGAAGAAGATCGGCGAAAGTGAACACGACGCGATTGACGACACACACGAATTGATTCTTCAACCAGCAGATATTTCAGCTGAGAACCGGCGGCTGATCAGCGCCTGCGCCGTGTACGCACGGGCCCTTCTGCAAAAGGACGCGCTGGAGAAGTCGGCTTCAACTGCCCACGATCTGGAGCAGGACAATAAAGCTCGCACAGCGCTTTTGTCCGCTGTATCCCATGACCTGCGGACACCGCTAGCAGGCATCATGGCCTCAATTGAGAGCCTGCGCAGCACCGCCGTGACCTTCACGGCTGAAGAGCGCGAGGAGCTCATGGAATCGATCGAATTCAGCGCGAATAAGCTGGACAAACTCATCACAAATCTGCTCGGCATGTCCCGTCTGCAGGTAGGTGCACTCGTGGCCAAGCCGGATGTCTACGATCTTCGGGAGCTTCTGCCCGAGTACATCTCCCAAGTCAGCGAACCAGACCGGGTTGCGTACCTGCCTTCAGACGAAGCGGCGCTGGCGTATGTCGATGCGGGACTGCTGGAACGTGTTGTCACGAACCTGTTGGAGAATTCGCTGCGTTATCAGCGCTCTGGCTCCATTCGTGTGGGGACTGGGCCTGCCGAAACAGGTGCTTCCATCAAAATTGTCGATTCAGGGCCGGGCGTGAAACGCAAAGACAGGGAAGCGATCTTCCAGCCGTTCCAGAGAAAAGGGGATACGTCGACAAGCGATGGCGTCGGACTTGGACTCGCTGTCGCACGCGGACTCGCGGAAGCGATGCACGGTGCGGTTACCCCATCTGAAACCCCTGGTGGAGGCCTGACGATGACGGTCACCATGCCTGCACCCCCAGCTGCGCAAGCGGAGACAATTTAAGGAGCACCAATGACCAAGATTCTCGTCGTCGATGATGACGCCACCTTGCTGCGCACACTGCGCATCAACCTCCGCGCCCGCGGGTACGAATCCGTATGCGTCAGCTGCGGCGCGGACGCACTCGATGAAATGTCTGCCGACCCGGCGCAGCTTGTGATCCTCGACCTCGGGCTGCCCGATATCGACGGCACAGAGGTCCTGCGCCGCGTGCGGGAGACCTCGGCCGTGCCGATCATCGTCCTTTCGGCCCGCGACCAAGCGGAAGACATCGTTGAAGCGCTTGACGACGGTGCCAACGACTTCGTCACCAAGCCCTTCGGCGTGGAGGAGCTGATGGCGCGCGTGAGGGCGTCGTTGCGCAACAGCGGAGTCGTCTCGTCTGTCGTCCCGTCGTTCGTCGCGGACGACCTCGTGCTCGATTTCGCCGAATCCCGCGCCACGAAAGGTGGCGGTGAACTGCATTTCACACCGACGGAATGGCGCATGCTCAGCACGCTCGCCAAGGCCGACGGGGCCCTCGTGCGGCACGACGAACTACTCGGCGCCATCTGGGGGCCGGGCTACGGCCGTGAACTGAATTACCTGCGCGTCTACGCCCACCAGATTCGCCGCAAGATCGAAAGCGACCCGACCCGGCCCCACCACCTGCTCACCGAACCGGGCGTGGGTTACCGGCTGGTTCGCGGAAGATAGGGGGCAGACGTATTAGCGCCGGCCAGATAGCGCCCGGTCATGGAGCCGGTCTCGTTGTGCTTATCTGCGACATCCCTCACCGTCCCGCACGCCACCACCTGGCCGCCGGCAGATCCTGCCCCGGGTCCGAGGTCGACGATGTAGTCAGCCCGCGCGATCACCGCGAGGTTGTGCTCGACGACGATGACGCTGGCGTCGCCGTCGACAAGCCGGTCGAAGAGCTCCACTAGGCGCGCCGAATCGGTCAGGTGCAGTCCGTGCGTCGGCTCGTCGAGCACGTAGGCTGGGGCGGGCTTCTTCAGGCTGGCTGCGAGCTTGAGACGCTGCCGTTCGCCACCAGACAGCGTGGTCAGCGGCTGACCCAGCGTCACATAACCGAGTCCCACATCCACCAGATGGCCGCACATCTTCGCCGCCGCCGTCACCTTGTTCTCCTTCAGGAACGGCTGCGCTTGCGCCGCGGGCATGGCCAGGACCTCGGCGATATTCTTGACGCCGAGGGTGTGCACCAGCACGGCGTCGTCGAAACGCCTGCCCTCGCACACTTCGCACGGAACGTCGACACCCTGCATGAGCCCGAGGTCCACATAGACCACGCCCGCGCCCTTGCAGTGCTGGCAGGCGCCGTCGGAGTTCGGGGAGAACATTGATGCGGGCTCGCCCGACACTTTGGCGAACGCCTTGCGGATCGGGTCGAGCGCGCCGGTGAACGTCGCCGGGTTGGAGCGCCGGGAGCCGGAGATGGGGGACTGGTCGACCCAGACGGCATCGTCGATAAGCGCCGTTGCTTTCAGTGCGCTGAGCAGCGAGGACTTGCCGGACCCCGCCACGCCAGTGACGGCAGTGAGGACGCCGGTGGGAATGTCGACGTCGATTCCCGCGAGGTTGTTCTCGTCCGCCCCACGGATCTTCAACCACCCCGACGGTTCACGCGGCTCGTCCTTGAGATCCACACCGAGTGCGAGGCTCTCACCGGTCCGGGTCCCGGCTCCGCGCAGCTTATCGACGCTTCCTTCGCACACCACCTGGCCGCCGTCCGCACCAGCACCCGGCCCCATTTCGATGACATGGTCCGCAATCTCGATCGTCTGCGGGCGGTGCTCCACCACGAGTACCGTGTTGCCTTTGTCGCGCAGCGCGAGCAACAGGTCGTTGAGCCGGTCGATATCGGCAGCGTGCAGGCCCGCGGTCGGCTCGTCGAACACGTACGTCACGTCCGACAGCGCTGAACCCAAATGGCGGATCATCTTCACACGCTGCGCTTCACCACCGGAGAGCGTCGAGCTCGGCCGGTCGAGCGCGATGTAGCCGAGCCCGATCGCCACGAAATTCGCCAAAGCCTCGCGTATCGACGCCAAAAGCGGCGCCACTTCCGGCGCATCCACCGTGCTGAACCACTCCGCCAGATCGCTGACCTCCATGGCGCAGAGCTCAGCAATATTCTTGCCGTTGATCGTGGACTCCAACGCGTGCGGCACCAAGCGGGTGCCGCCGCAAGCCGGGCACTCCACCTGGGTGACAGCCCGGTCCACGAATTCCCGGGCCGCTTTCTGGAGGCCTTCTTTCTCCTTGCTCAAAAGCGACCCCTCGAGCTTGGGGATGAGGCCCTGGTAGGTGGTGTTGAACCCGAGATACTGGACTTTCTCCTGCTCGCCGTAGAGAAGTGCATGGCGCTGCTCCGCCGTGAATTGGCCGACCGGGACGTCCGTGGGGTATTTGCCGGATTCGGAGTAGGCGCGCAACTGCCAGGAACCGGGCTTGAAGCCGGGGGCGAGGATGGCGCCGTCGTCAAGCGAAAGCGCGTCATCGACGACCTCCGCTTCGTCGAATTTCGCCGCGCGTCCCGTACCCGCGCACGACGGGCACATGCCGCCGGTGCGCGTGTAGTTCTTGCGCACCGTCTTCTTGCCCGTCGCATCCGTCAGCACACCGCCGCCCGACACGCTGGGGACATTGAAGGAATATGCGCCCGGCCCGCCAGCGTGCGGTTCCGCGATGCGCGAAAACAGCACCCGCAGCAGGGGAGTCACATCCGTCGCCGTGCCCACCGTGGAGCGCACATTCGCGCCCAACGCCGACTGGTCCACGACGATCGCCGCCGTAACCCCCGACAACCCCACCACGTCCGGCCGGGCCATCGACGGCATGAACCCCTGCACGAACGTCGAGTACGTCTCGTTGATCAGACGCTGCGATTCCGCCGCGACCGTGTCGAAGACCAGAGACGACTTGCCCGAACCGGACACCCCGGCGAACACCGTCAAACGGCGTTTCGGAATGGAGACGGAGATATCGCGGAGATTGTTCTCTTTCGCGCCGGTGACGACAATCGCGTCGTGGGCATCGGCGCGCCCTTGCTGCTTTTCACTCACAAGGGGAAGCGTAGACCCGCGCTGCCACGGATGCGGAGCAGGAGGAGCCAGCTGGCTACCGGGTGATTATCGGCTGATTAGTTGTGCCCCAGGTGAGACTCGAACTCACACTGGACGGGTTTTGAATCCGTTGCCTCTGCCAATTGGGCTACTGGGGCATCGACGGGAAAGTATATAGCAGCCGGAGCGCGACACGAGAATCGCCCCGCCCAGCGACCATATGGGGGGCGGCGCAGGCACCCGCGGCACACGCCCCCCGGGCGGTAGGGTGCTCACCCGATGACGGAGCACGGAGTTCAACCGATGAGAAGGAAGGAGAACACCACAGAGGCGACGGTGCCGGCAACCATCGGCACCATTGTGCGACGTACGAGGTCAATCGGGTTGACCTCCAAGGCGCCGGAGACAACGATGACCGCTGCGTTGACGGGGGAGCCTTGGCGCATGAGGTTGGAGGCCGACCAGATGGACGTCAGCATCTGCGGGGCGTGAATGGAGGTTTCTGTCGCGAGCCCGGGGACCATTTCGGAAAAGGCGAAATACGGGGCGACCCCGGACCCTGTCAATAGGGCCATTAGGCCCGTGGCCGCGACAAAGATGACGACCATCAGCGCAGCGGCGCCGGACGAATGCTGGGCGAGCGATGTCAGGCCCTCGATAACGCCCATTTGCGTGATGCCTTCGACCAGGATCGCCGCGGCCACGATGAGCGCCACCACCCCGGCGGCGGCTTCGCCAAGGCCGTTGAAGAATTCCTTGAACGAATCTACGGCGTGTTCGACGCTCTTGAGCCTGATGGCCTCGATGATCATCGTGATCATGAGGGAGACCACCGTGACGGGGAGAATGTGCGCTTCGAAATCAAGGACGCCGAAGCGATTCAGCAGCGCAGAAATAATGATCAAGATCAGGGGCAGTAACGGCAGCACCGCGTAAAAGCCGGGCAGGCCCTGGGCGCGCTCGACGGCCTCGCGCACTCGCCGGTCGGATTCAGCCTCCTGCTCGGCGGCTGCGCTTGCAGCCTCGGTGTCATCGGCGCCATCCGGTGAACCTGCCCCGCCGGACCTCAATTCGGCTTGCTTCTTGGCCGCGTCCTTGATGTCGCAGTGGCGCTGCCACCACGTGTGGGTGACGGCGACGACGATCAGGGACGGGACCGTCGCTTTCGCGACATTGCCGAATACGAATTCGGTGACTGTCATATCCGTCAACGACGCACCTTGAATCAGGCCCGCCTCCAGCGGGGACGGTGCAATCGTGGAGGAGGTCACGATGATCGCGCCTACTGTCAGCGGAGAAAGCCCGGCGGCGATGAGGGCCGGCATGAGTGTCGCCACGAGCAGCAGCGACAGAGCCGCCGCCGATGGAACGACGAGCGACAATAGTGTTCCGACGAGGAATCCGATCGGCACGAGCCAGTAGGAACCGTGGAATTTCCGCAGTGGCTTGGATAGCGCGACGACAGTTTTCGCGTCAGCTCCGATGTGGCGCATGTATCCGACGAATCCGAAGAGCACCATGATGGCCATGCCGGTGCCGGAATAGCGGGACTTGAATAGGGACTCGATGATCAGTAGTTCGTCGTAGAAGGCATTGCCGGTCGCTTCGATCTCCGCGGCCGAGTGGTCGATCCGCCCAGTTGCGGCAGCGATCATCAGCAAGAGCACTCCAACGGCGAAAATCGCCGAGGCGGCATGGACCTTCTTGAAAATGAAATAGCCGACAGCCGCGATCGCGGCGGCAGCGAGAATGATGAAAACCATGTGAATGATTCCTGCGATGGGCCGTTAAGACGTTATCTAGCCTATTGAGCGGGCCGACGGCACGGGCCACGTTGAGGAGAAAAACCGATGTGAGAAATAGCTCATTGTGAATTGCAGTATGTGTGCACCCGGCCCGGAACCGCTCTTCGTGCACATGGGCCTTCAGGCCCGGCGCCGTAGGTAGAGTGGGACGGCGTGACTCCCTCTAATGCTTCCGCGACCTCTGCACCGAAACGCCTGCTGCTCATCGATGGACACTCGATGGCTTTCCGTGCGTTCTACGCCCTGCCGGCGGAGAATTTCTCCACCTCCGGCGGCCAGCACACGAATGCGGTGTACGGCTTTTTGTCGATGTTCTCGAATATTTTGGCCGACGAGCAGCCCACGCACGTCGCCGTGGCGTTCGACATCGGACGCCAGACGTTCCGCACGGAGCGTTTCCCGGAGTACAAGGCGCAGCGCGCGGCAGCACCGGAGGAATTCAAGGGGCAGGTGCCGCTCATCCAGGATGTGCTGGGGGACTTGAGCATCGTCACGCTCACCAAGGAGAACTACGAGGCGGACGACATCCTGGCCACGCTCACCACGCAGGCGCAGGATGACTATGAGGTGGTCATCGTCACCGGCGACCGCGATTACCTGCAGCTTGTCAACGACAAGGTCACGGTGCTGTACCCGACGCGCGGAGTATCGACGTTGACGCGCTTCACGCCGGAGGAAGTGGAAAAGAAATACGGCCTTACGCCCGCGCAGTATCCGGATTTCGCGGCGCTGCGCGGCGACCCGTCGGATAACCTGCCGAATATTCCGGGCGTGGGGGAGAAGACGGCCACCAAGTGGATCGTCCAGTACGGAGACTTGAATAGCCTCATCGAGCATGCCGAGGAGATCAAGGGCAAGGCCGGCAACAATTTCCGCGAGCGCATCGAGCAGGTCCAGCTCAACCGCGAGCTCACCCAGATGGTGCGCGACCTCGAGCTGCCCGTCGGTCCGGACGAACTCGAGCTCAAGCCCGCCGACGTCACTGCCGTGGCAACGGCATTCGACGACCTCGAATTCGGCGTCAACCTCCGCGAGCGCGTGCTCGCTGCGGTTCCCACCGACGGAGCCGCGGCCGAAACACAGGCAGAGGAATTGCCGGAGCTCACCGTCGACGACGAGGCGCTCGACACATGGCTTGCAGCCCGCGAGGGTCAAGGCCTCGCCCTTTTTATCCAGGGCGACGCCACGCCGGCGGGCGGGGACGCGTGGGCGCTGGGGGTCGTCGATAAGCAGCGGCACGGCGTTTGCAAGCGCTTGAGTGACCTCACGCCAGAGGAAGACACCGCGCTCAAGGCGTGGCTCGAATCCGACGCGCCGAAATACCTCCACAGCGCCAAGGCCGCATGGCACATGCTGCGCGGGCGCGGGATCACGCTGCGCGGCATCGCGCACGACACCGCCATTGCCGCGTACCTGCTGCGCCCCGGCCAGCGCACATACGACCTCGCCGACGTTTACCAGCGCCACCTGCAGCGCCAACTCGCGGCATCCAGCGACCAACTCAGCCTGCTTGACGACGACACCGCCGACCTCGATTCCGCCCTCGCCATCCTCGAGCTCGCCGCGCATTTGAGCGAGGAGCTCCGCACCATTGACTCCTACGAGCTCTACGCTGACCTCGAATTGCCGCTCGTGACCATCCTCGCCGAGATGGAAGAGACTGGCATCGCGGTCGACACCGATGTCCTAGAAGCCCAGCTGAAAGAGATCGCGCAGAAAGTCGCCGACGCCGAAGAGACAGCACGCACGCTTGTCGACGAACCCGATCTCAACCTCTCGTCCCCCAAGCAGCTCTCCGTCGTTCTCTTCGACAAACTCGAGCTGCCCAAGACGAAGAAAACCAAGACCGGTTATTCCACCGCCGCCAAGGAGATCGAGGCGCTCGCGGCGAAGAACCCGCACCCGTTCTTGGACCAGTTGCTCGCGCACCGCGAATGGCAAAAGCTCAAATCCACCATTGAAGGGCTGATCAAATCCGTCCACGACGATGGGCGCATCCACACGACCTTCAACCAGACCGTCGCGTCCACCGGGCGACTGAGCTCCACTGAGCCGAACCTGCAGAATATCCCGGTCCGCACCGAAGCTGGCCGCCGTATTCGTTCCGCATTCACCGTGGGCGATGGCTACGAGTGCCTGCTCACCGCCGACTACTCCCAGATCGAAATGCGCGTCATGGCGCATCTCTCCGAGGATCCCGGCCTCATCGAGGCGTACAAGAAGGGGGAGGACCTGCACAACTTCGTCGGTTCTCGCGTCTTCGACGTGCCGATCGACGACGTCACCCCCGAACTCCGCCGCCGCGTGAAGGCTATGAGCTACGGCCTCGTCTACGGCTTGAGCGCATACGGCCTGTCCAACCAGCTCGGCATCCCCGCCGGGGAAGCCAAGAAGATCATGGAGTCCTATTTCGAGCGCTTCGGCGGCGTGAAGCGCTATCTCGATGACGTCGTCGAACAGGCCCGTCGTGACGGTTACACCTCCACCGTCTTCGGCCGTCGCCGCTACCTGCCCGAGCTGACCTCCGACAATCGCATCGCGCGCGAGAACGCCGAACGCGCCGCGCTCAACGCTCCTATTCAGGGCACCGCCGCCGACATCATCAAGGTCGCGATGATCCGCGTCGACGCCGCGCTTAACGACGCCTCCCGCGCCGAACCCCTGCAATCCCGCGTCCTCCTCCAGGTCCACGACGAACTCGTCGTCGAGGTTGCCCCCGGCGAGCTCGAGCAGGTCCAAGCGATCGTCGAGGAGGAAATGGACCGAGCCATCACCCTGCGTGTCCCGCTGGAAGTTTCGGCCGGAACTGGCACCAACTGGGACGAAGCAGCACATTAGCCCGGGAGCCTGCGCCAAAAGCGCGGCACCCCGGGCTAATACAAAGGGGGAGGGGAAACCTCCTAGATCTTCGTGGAGCCTGAAGATTCAGTACCGCCAGCGGTCTCTGCGCTGGCGTTTTCGTCATCGACCTCGGCTTCGAGGGCTTCGTGGAACTCGTCGTCGTCAAGCATGGATTCCTCAGCCAGCTCGTCGAGCGACATGTCCGCGAACTCGCTGTCCGGATCGAGGTTCTCCTCGTCGGTGACCAGGTCGACAGCCGCTGTGCGCAGCTCGCCCTCGCGGTCCAGACGATCGCGGTAGCGGAAGTACTGGTAGACCAGCACCGCAATCACAAACAGGCCAAGATAACCCAGGATCGGGTACAGGTTGGCCACGAGCGGCTTGAAGCCAATGAAGGACAGCACGAAGCCGACGAGGCATGCGCCGACGTAGACCTTGTAGAAATTGTCCGGGTTCTTACGCGTCAAGCGCTTCGCGAGCGCGTAGATCATGCCCAGGCACGTGTTGAACACCATGAGGAAGATGACCCACGTCATCACCTGGCCCAGTGCCGGATTGATATTGAAAAGCACGGTCAGCAGCGGCAGGTCGTCGCCGTTGACCTTGTCAGCCTCCATGAACAGCGTGATCACGAGCAGCGCCAGCATCGCCGCGTACAGGAAACCCGCGACCATGCCGCCGATGCGCACCGACTTGTTGTCGAAATTATCGCCGCCGATCACGATCGCCATCGACACAGTGCACAGTGCGTTCAGGCCGGTGTGGTTCAGCGCGCCGAGCCACCAGGTCGGAGCGCCTGTCGCGCCCTGGACGTTCTCCTGCGCCCAATCGCTTTGCGACGCAAAGTCCACGCTCGTGTGCGTGAACGTCCAAATCGAAGCAATCAGGACGAAAATGATGAGCAGCGGCGTGACCAGCCCCAGTACCACTGAGATCTTGTCCACATCCAGCCGGCCCACCAGCAGCATGATGATCAGCATGGCCACACCGCCGATATAGATCGGCCAGCCATATGCTTGTTCGAGGTTCGAGCCGGCACCTGCGAACATCACGAAGCCCACGCTGAACATGCAGGCGATTGCCGACCAGTCCATGATCTTCGAGGACAGGCCATCCGAGACTTCGCCGAACACACGCGTGTGCTCAGTTGCCTGGAAATAGGAACCGAAGGCGAGGAAAGCCACCGCCGCGAAAGCCATGACGACACTGGCGAGGACAATGCCCCACATGCCCATGTCGCCGTATGAGACGAAGTACTGGAACGCCTCCATGCCGGAAGCGAAACCGGCGCCCACAACGACACCGATGAAAGCGAAGCCGATACCGATACCGCGCTTCAACATAAAAACACCACCTACGTGCCCTGTGGGCACTATCAAATTTGGTTGACTGTATAAGAATAAAGAAATTGGTGGGAAAATGGTGAATTCGCGCCACGTGTCCTACACAGGAGCGCATGAAAATCCTCCGCGCGACGCACCGGATCAAAGTTTGCCCAAGCTGGGGAAATCAACTAATCTCGCAAAGGCGTATCTACGCTGCCCACGTGGCCTCGGTTGTAATAGGAGGGCCGCCCACGGCGGGGGCGAGATCGAAATCCCAGCTAGTAAGGCCTCTTTTGGGGCGTCGATAAGCTGCTTTTTTCGAGAGATGCGCTCATGTCCAACCGCTATCTCCTATCCATTTCGGAGCAACATAACCTATGCCCACTTCTACTACCCCGCAGGTTGCCATCAACGACATTGGCAGCACTGAGGATTTTCTCGCCGCAGTTGACGCGACCATCAAGTACTTCAACGATGGGGATATCGTCACCGGCACCGTCGTCAAGGTCGACCACGACGAGGTCCTCCTCGATATCGGCTACAAGACCGAAGGCGTCATTCCGACCCGCGAGCTCTCCATTAAGCACGATGTCGACCCCGACGAGGTCGTCGAAGTCGGCGATGAGATCGACGCACTTGTCCTGACCAAGGAGGACAAGGAAGGTCGCCTGCTTCTGTCCAAGAAGCGTGCGCAGTACGAGCGTGCCTGGGGCACCATTGAAGAGCTGCAGAAGAACGACCAGCCGGTCACCGGTACGGTCATCGAGGTCGTCAAGGGCGGCCTCATCCTCGACATCGGCCTGCGCGGCTTCCTGCCGGCATCCCTCGTCGAAATGCGTCGCGTCCGCGACCTGGACCCGTACATCGGCCAGGAGCTCGAAGCCAAGATCATCGAGCTGGACAAGCACCGCAACAACGTCGTGCTGTCCCGCCGCGCATACCTCGAAGAGACCCAGTCCGCAGTCCGCTCCGACTTCCTCCACCAGCTGGAGAAGGGGCAGGTCCGCAAGGGTGTCGTTTCCTCCATCGTCAACTTCGGCGCATTCGTCGACCTTGGCGGCGTTGACGGCCTGGTCCACGTGTCCGAGCTGTCCTGGAAGCACATCGACCACCCATCCGAGGTTGTCACCGTCGGCGACGAGGTCACCGTCGAGGTGCTCGACGTCGATCTCGACCGCGAGCGCGTCTCCCTGTCGCTGAAGGCCACCCAGGAAGATCCGTGGCGCGTCTTCGCCCGCACCCACGCTGTGGGCCAGATCGTCCCGGGCAAGGTCACCAAGCTCGTCCCGTTCGGCGCGTTCGTCCGCGTCGAGGAGGGCATCGAGGGCCTCGTCCACATCTCCGAGCTGGCTCAGCGCCACGTCGAGGTGCCGGACCAGGTTGTCAACGTCGGCGAAGAGGTCATGGTCAAGGTCATCGACATCGACCTCGAGCGTCGTCGCATCTCCCTGTCCCTCAAGCAGGCTGACGAGGACTACTCCGAGGAGTTCGATCCGTCCCGCTACGGCATGGCCGACTCCTACGACGAGCAGGGCAACTACATCTTCCCGGAGGGCTTCGACCCGGAGACCAACGAGTGGATGGAAGGCTACGACGAGGCTCGTCAGGAGTGGGAGGCTCGCTACGCCGAGGCTGCCCGCCTGCACGAGGCTCACACCGCTCAGATCGAGCGTCACCGCGCTGCCGCCGCAGAGGCAGAGGCAGCCGGCGAGGGCGAGACCAACTACAGCTCCACCTCCGGCGAGGCTGCAGCTCCGGCAGCTCCGTCCGCTGGTGAGGCTGAGCAGGGTGGCTCCCTCGCGTCCGACGAGCAGCTCGCAGCTCTGCGCGAGAAGCTCGCAGGCAACTAACGCCTAGCATCACAGGCCCTCACTTCGGTGCGGGTCTTTTTGCATGCTTATCGACGCCCCGCGCCTCCGTGGTTGTCTACTGAAGTAGACATTGTTTGGTGGATTGTGGGTTGCGATCGGTTTAACGTTTGTGTCATGAACCAATTCGCGGCGCATGTGGGCGCGGGCAATGCCATCGACTTGCTGGGGAGTTTCAACGCCCAGCAGCTTGTCGATGCCGGCGCCAACCCCACCCGCGTTGCCGATTGGAAAGGCGTCTACGAGGTCTACTACGGAAATACTCGGTTTTCCCGCCAGCAGGCTAATGCTGTGCGTGTCGCCCGCCAGACGGCGAAGTCACTGGATCAATTGGTGCTCATCGAACAACAAGTCCGCCCCCTAGGCACCGAAAGAGAAAAGTGGAAGATCCGCCTCGCGTTGTTGTCTGTGCGCGGGAACTACGAGACGTTGAAACGCCGCGCCAAAGACATCGTTCCTGAGGTGGATACACCAGCACCGGAGTCGTCGATGCGGTTCGGTAAGGAGCGGAAAGGTAAGCGCACTTTTAGTGCTACTGGTGATGCGCGTGATATCGCTGCCCTTGAGTACGCGCTGCGCCAAAACCTCGACGCTAACCGTCCTGAGGGCCCGCAGATGTACGAGGCATTCCATGACTTGCTGCACAAGGATGGTGCGGTTGCTGATGCTGTTCCACGCCCGCTGGTCCAGATCCCGTTGCCGGATTACATCTCGATCCTCGGCGGCGAAGGGGATGACACCATCTTGGGGTTGTCTGATGGCACCACGATGACTGGTGCGGAGTACTTGATGCACCATCATTCCAAAGACCTTGAGGTGGCACTGTTCCACCCGCAGGCAGGGCCGGTGAACCTGTACAACACGAAACGGTTCGCCAATAAGAAACAACGAGACCTCGCCCGAGCAACACTGACGACGTGTCCTGTGCCGGATTGCCGGCATGCTGCCGATAACTGCGAAGTCCACCACATCACTCCGTGGGCCCGGGGTGGGCCGACGAATATGAATAACCTGTCGGTGTTGTGCAGGTATCACAACCGCACCAACGACGATGACCCTGACCGGACAAACAGGGGTCGAATACAGGTGCGCGATGGGACACCGATATGGGTTTCACCGCGCGGAACACCAGTGGCGAACAGCACACACCAATACGGTGCGATGCACCTGCTGTTCGGAACATAGCCGAGGGGCCACCACACCCCACGGCCACTTCCGCACGCCTAAAGGTTTATGTGTCTCTCTGCTTGTAGCGCTCCACTAGGCGTTCGATGAGTTCATCGGTGAGCGCTGGATCGGAGAGGATGATATCCAGCATGTCCGCATGCATTGCTTCGATCTCGGCTGGGTCAGGCTCGGTGTTGTCGGCATCGTAGGAGTCACCCTCGATGTCGACGCCGATGCCTTCGAAGATGTTCTCTTCCTCGGCCGGGATTTCAACGCCGGCATCTGCGAGAGTCTCAGAATCGATGACAGGGAACTGGGTAGTGAACTCGGTGAGGAACTCGTCGGCATCGTTCCGAGCCTCCGCCGGCCGCTTACCTTTGCGGATCTCAGCTTCAATGCGGCGTTGGAGGGCTTTCTCCATTTGGCGGTGTCGCCAGGCACGCAAGCCTTTCGGTTCTAGTTCTCGAGCCACCGCGCGGGAGCGGTTCTCGGCCTTTCGAGCAAGTGAGACGACCTGAGTAGCGGTCGCGTTGACAGTGGCGTTCACAGGTGCGAAGTCCGGGTCCTGGCTGACCCGCCAGTTTCCGTAATAGCCGAAGAGGAACAACGCGAAGCTGGTGACCGGGCCCAGCACCATGGACAGGGCGAGGTGCCCGGTCGAGTTGCCGATCAGGACGATCACAGCGCATGCGACCGCCGGAAGCACGGTCGGCTGGTTGCCGCCGAAGACGCTGGGCTCACGGCCCGTCACGACGTCGCGGATCATGCTGCCGCCGGTGGCAGTGAACACGCCCATCATGATGGTGGGCAGTACGGGCAAACCGTAATGGATCGCCTTGTATGCTCCGGTGGCGGCCCACAGGGCAGAAACGACGGCGTCGCCGTGAGACTGGAGAAACTCCCACGCTTTGCCCTTGAAATAGACGAAGCGGGCGATCAGCGCGCCAGTGAACGCCAGGATCAGGTACTCAGGCTGGCTCATGGCGGCGACGGTGCCTTGGTTGATGAGGACATCGCGGATCATGCCTCCTCCAAGCGCCGAGAGCATGGCGATGAACAAGAACCCGACGATGTCGTAGCCGCGTTGACGTGCGAGTGTGCCGCCGATGATGCCCATTAGCAGTACACCGGAGACATCCATCCATTCGTAGATCGAGGTGATGAGCGGGTCGACTTGGTCCACTGGCATAAGTGGCAAGTCTAAAGGTGTCCTGGGAAGAAAGCAGGTTGACGCTCAGCGGGGGCAGTTCAGGCGACGTATTTCTTGGTTTCGGCCAGCCAATTGTCGAGTTCGCCGGCGTCTTCCCACAGGTCGTAGAGCTCGGAATTGCCGGGGCGGAGGGCCTGGTTGGCGCGGCGGCGGATCCAGCGGCGGTCGTCGAGGGTGAACGGGAAACGAAGCGCGGACGCGAGTGCTTCGGAGGGGACGTGCCCGTTCAGGACGGCTGCTAAAGCGATGACGGATTCGGCTTCATCGGTGCCCAGGGGGCCGCGGCCGCAGTCGAAGCGGAACTGGTCCATGCTGAAGGAGCCGTCGGCAAGCGCTGCGACGGCGTCCACTGCGGGGTCGTTGTCGAACGGCCCGATGTCCCACGTTCCCATGGCGAGTGACATTAGAACGAGGAGATGAATGGGACGTAGCGTGGCTCTGAACGTTATCCGACTAATGGGCGAAACTTCAGGCCTTAAGGCGCGCAATCAGCTCATCGACCTGCGGTCTGAGCGCGTCGATAGCGCCGTTATTGTCGATGATGACATCGGCTGCGGCCTTGCGCGTGGCATCGTCGATTTGCTGCGCGATGCGCGCGCGGGCATCGGCTTCATCGAGGCCGCGCGAGCTTACGAGACGGCGGACGCGCTCGTCGGCGTCGACGTCCACGACGACGGTGAGGTCCATGTCGCGGTGCATGCCGATGTCGACGAGCAGCGGCATGTCGTACACGACCGCAGGTTCGCCAGCAGCTTCCGCGTCGGCGAATCGACGCTCGGACTCCGCGCGGATCGCCGGGTGGGTGATCGAGTTCAGCTTTTCAGTAGCACGCTTATCGACGAACGCCCTTCCCGCCAATTTCCCCCTATCCAACGTCCCGTCTTCCCGGATCACATCGGCCCCGAACGCATCAGCCACGTCGTCGAGGACGGGTGAGCCCGGCTCCATGATCTCCCGGGCAATTTGGTCGGCGTCGACGACTTTGAAACCGGCTTCCGCCAGTAGCTTCGCTACCGTCGATTTGCCGCTGCCGATCCCGCCGGTGAGTCCAATCTTCTTCATTGTCAGCTCAACTCCTCGCAAAACTCCCAGAACAGCGCAGCTGCTTTGCCGAGATTCGCTCGGAATTTCTCGGGTTGCTCAGCGGTGGTGGTGTTCCAGGAAATGCAGAACTCGGTGTCTTCGGGAAGTGGAGTGTAGGAGATGCCGAAGCCTTCCGGAAGCGTCGGCGCGAAGCAGTAGCGCACGATTTGGTTCGCGCCTCCGATGGAGGTGGTGGACAGGAAATCCCGGCGTGCGGCGGTCGCCGCGCGGTCCGTGAAGAACGGATCAGAAGAGCCAGAGTCGTCGATGGTGGCCATCATCTGAATGTGCCGGTCGACACCGTTGCCGGACTTGCAGCGCTTCACCCAAGCGCGGTGGGCGTCGAGGGCGGAGCGGAGGTCGTCGGGTAAGGCGGTGCCGTCGATAAGCTTGTCTGCGAAAGCGACCGCTTCGGGCGTAGCGGCGCGCAGGCACTCGGTGCGCCCGGCGCGGAACTCGCGCATGTCGACGGCTTCGTACACCGCGCGGACGTGTCCGTAGGTGAGCTGTTGCGCGATGGTCATGGTGAGCTGGGCTGACGCGTCGCGGCTGAGCTTGAACGGCAGGTCCGCCGGAATGTCGTGCGGAACGGTGACGATGTCCGTGCGGAGGGTGCCGGCCTGCGCTTTGAAGGTTTCCAGGTGGGTCGTGATCTGCTGCGTCGTTGTGTCGTCGAGCTCCCAGGTCAGCTCCGCAGGCTCGGCGTCGACGGACGCTCCTGCGGGAAGCTCGGCGTCCTGCATACGCGTGACAGCGGTGACCAGCGTCGCGCCATCCTGGCACGAGTGCTCGACATGGACGGTGACCCAATCGCTGTCGAGGTCGACGAGATAGCTCAGCGGCTTGTACACCCACGCGCCGCGCGGGGCGAACGTGGCTTCGCGGATGCGCTCGGCATCGCTCGACGTTGCCGATCCGTTCGACTGCAGCTCGACCGTGAAAAGCATGTCGGTGAGGCGCTGGTAGGTCGCGCGGTTATCGCCCTGTTCGAGGATCGCCGGGAAAAGGTCCGCGAGAACTCCGGAACCGAGCAGGGACGGTGCGTTGAAATCGAGGGCTGCAGCTTCGTGCGTGCGGACTTTTTCGAGGCCAGCGCGAAGAGCAGCGGCGGAGAATACGACACCGTCGGCGTCACTGACGGGAAGAGCGAACAGACGTCCGTCGACGAATACGCCGATCTCGCGGTTCGCAGCGCCCAATTGCGTAGCGACGACCGCGTCTTCCCCCTTATCCGGATGCCTGATTCCGCCCGTGTAGACGAACCACTGGTTCATGGTGATGCGGTTGCCGCGGCCGTCGACATCCTCTGCAGTGTCGCCCGACGCAGCCGCGAGGTGCACGGACGCGGCGCGGCGAATGATATCGACAGCGCGGTCGAGCCCGCTTATGTCATCAGCGCCCGGGAAGGCCAGTTGGAAGCCGACATTCGACGCCAGAGTGAGGGGGGAGCGGGTGGTGAGGTAGGAGGAATACCATTCGTCGTTAAGCCAATTGGTGCCCGCTGCTTCGCGCTCGGAGGCGCGCTCGCGCAGCTGTGCGTCGAGGCGCGGACCGGCGCCTGTGCGGAACGATTCGACAACCGCGCGGGCGTGCTCGAGCTCGCTGTCGTGGAGTACCGCTTTAAGCGCGTGGCTGTAGGCGTCGAGGGTCTCGTCGAGCGGCGGAACCGGCAACGGTTTGAGATCAGTCGTTGCGGGGTGGGGGATGGGGGGTGCCACGGCGTTGTCCTCCTGTGCGTCGCCGGCGGTCATGCACTGCCCACCCTACCCAGCGGGCGACGGGATATTCGCGAGCAAGCTGCGCGTGTACTTGTGCGTCCTTGCGGTGTTCGAGGGCGCGGTCGCGGCTCGAATGCGCGATCTTGCCTGAGCGGACTGGTCCTGGACAGGGTACTTTCGATCAAGCCTACAAATCGATGTCCCGGGCTGATTGAGTTAAGGAAGAGCAATGACAACTCTCAACACCGTTGCCAAAGAACAACTTTGCCCTTTGGTCACGCTCTTGCGGGACGCACCAAAGCCGATTCCATTCGAGGAATTCCCGGCCCTGTACGAGCAACTCAACTGGGAGAAGAATCGTAGGCGCGGTGGATTCACCAACTACGACATCAATTTGCCACTAGCGGCCGTGAACGAGATGCGCGGTGAGCTTTCGCGCTTCAATGCGCGTGTCTCTGACACGATCAAAGAGCGAGGTGCCGCGACCCAGGCTGCGGTACGCGCGGCCTTCCCCGAGGTAAAACAGAGCATTACCGAATGCATCGGCTTTGCACCGACGGGAACTCCGCTGTACGAGGAAGGGGCCGATTGGGACCTGGATGATGGCAGCGTTATCCGGCTGGCGGTGGGAGAAAATGTGCTCGAGTTCATGTTCATGTCGAAAATGATTGCCGATCTGGAACGCTACGAGCGCCGTACCGGGGATCGACCTCGACCGTCCGATGGACGAGATTGATGCGTAGACCAGGCCGCCGCGGTCGTTGAACTCGCGCTGGAGCTCCTTGATCTCCTCTTGCTGCGCTCGCGGGCGGCTTTGACGCGCTGCGGGGTGTGTGCCACGGCGTTGTCCTCCGCCTGCGGATATACACACCCCGCATCACCCACGGGGCCCGGCGGCTAGAGCGACGGGATATTCGCGAGCAAGCTGCGCGTGTACTCGTGCTGCGGGTTGTCGAGGACGTCGTCTACCGGACCGTCGTCGACGATGACGCCCTTGTTGAGCACAGCCACACGCGTCGCGATATGGCGGGCGAGCGCGATATTGTGCGTGACGAACAGCAGCGACAGACCGCGTTCGTAGCGGAGCTCTGCCAGCAGCCGCAGGATCGACGCCTGCACCGATACGTCGAGTGCTGAGGTGATCTCGTCGCACACCAGGACCGACGGGGCGTTGACGAGGGCGCGGCCGATCGCGGCGCGCTGGCGTTCGCCGCCCGACAAATCGCCCGGGCGCCGGTCGTAGAAACTGCGGTCCAGCTGCACAGCCTCGAGCGCTTCCTCGACGATGTCGCGCTGCTCATCGCGGGTGAGTTCGCCCGCCATGACGAGCGGGACGCTCATCGATTCGCCGATCGTGCGCCGCGGATTGAGCGACGAGAACGGCGACTGGAAGATGTACTGCACGTCCTTGCGGTGCTCGAGGGTGCGGTCGCGGCTCGAATGCGCGAGTTCTTTGCCGCGCAGCAGCACGTCGCCGGTGTAGCCGGGGTTGAGTCCGGCGATGGAGCGCGCGAGAGTGGTCTTGCCGGAGCCGGACTCGCCGAGCAGCAGCGTGGATTCGCCGGCCTCGATGGCGAGGTCGATGCCGTGCAGCACCTTGTTGTCGCCGTACGCCATTTCGAGGTCGCGGACCTGGAGAAGCGGGGTTTCAGCGGATGCCGCAGGGTCGCCGTGGACTTCGGCCCAGGAGTTGTCCCAGCGGTCGTTGCCCGCGATGTCCTTGTCGCCTTCCAAGTCGGGGATCGCGCCGAGCAGTTTGCGGGTGTAGGCGTGCTTCGGGTTGTAGAGGACCGCGTTGTAGGGGCCTTCCTCGACGATATCGCCGCGGAGCATCACGATGACGCGGTCGACGAGCTCGCCGACGACAGCCAGGTCGTGGGTGATGTAGAGCGAGGCGACGTCGTTCTTCTTCGTCATGGTGCGGATCGTATTCAGGACATGGTTCTGGGTGGTCACGTCGAGGCCGGTGGTCGGCTCGTCGAGAATCAACACATCGGGGTACATGGCGAATGCCATGGCGATGCCCACGCGCTGCTGCTGCCCGCCGGAGAGCTGGTGCGGCCAGCGCGCCAGGTACTCGTCGGTGTCGGGCAGATCGACGTCGCGCATGACTTCGCGGACGCGTTCGGCGCGCTCAGACGAGCTGGAACCGTAGTTGTGGATGTCGAGAACTTCGCGGATCTGGTCGCCGACGCGCATCGCCGGGTTGAGGCTGAGCGCCGGGTCCTGCGGGATGTATGCGACGCGGGAGCCGCGCACGTCGCGGACCTCGTCCTCACTCAGGGAGAGGACGTCGGTGGTCTTTCCGTCGCGGGAATGCAGCGTGACGGTGCCGTCGGTGATCCTCAGACCGGTGCGGACGTGGCCCAAAGCAGCGAGGCCCGCGGTGGTCTTGCCGGAGCCGGATTCGCCGACCAGGCCGACGATTTCGCCCCGGTACAGGTCGATGTCGACGCCGTGGAGGATCTCAGTGCCGCTGTAGGTCGCCAGGCGGAGATCGCGGATGCGCAGAACGAGGGTGTCGTCGTTACGCACGGGAGGCACGTACTCGCCTTGGCGGCTTGTCGACGCCCATAGCGACTCCTTCTTCGGCCCCTTGCCGTCCGCATTAATCGAGGTGGTCATGCGTTCTCCTTCGGGGCAGCCTTGGTGGTTCGGCTGCGGGTGTCTTCGTTGATGATGGGCTGAACCTTGTCGTGGCGCTCGCTCGGGGTCGTTTCGCCGGTGCGCTTGACGGGGGTGGCGGTGGAGGCGGTGGCGCGGGCAGTGGCGTCGGCAAGCATGTTCGTGCCGATGGTCAAGATCGCGATGGCGATGACCGGCAGGACCACGCCCCACGGCTGAATGGACAGGGCGATGCGGTTCTCATTGATCATGAGGCCCCAGTCCGCGGCAGGCGGCTGGATGCCGAGGCCCAGGAAGGACAGGGAGGCGATCGAACCGATGGAGTACGTCAAGCGCAGACCTGCCTCGACGGACAGCGGGCCGGTGATATTCGGCAGGATTTCCTGGGTGAGGATCTTCCAGTGCGGCACTGAGTACATCTGGGCGGCGCGGATGTAGTCCTCGTTGGTGACCGCCTGCGTTGCCGAGCGTGCCACGCGGGCGATACGCGGGGCGTGGGTCAACCCGATCACGAGCACCAGGACAGTGGCCGACGGCCCGAAAATCACGATCGCCAGCATGGCGAAGATCAGCTGCGGGAATGCCAGCAAGACATCGTTGATGCGCATGATCACGGCGTCGGTCACGCCACCTGCGTAGCCGGCGATCATGCCGAGGATCGTGCCCACGACCATGCCCAGCACCGTCGCCAGGAAAGCCGTGATGAGCAGGATCAGGCCGCCGCCGACAAAGCGTGAGGCGACGGAACGCCCGAGGTTATCGGTGCCGAAGACCCCGTCAGACACAAAGGGCAGGCCCAAGAACTCGGTGGTGGAGTAGCCGGTGAGCTGTTCGGCGAAGAAGTAGCCGACGAGTGCGACGAGGAGCACCGCGCCGGTAAGCACCATGCCGACCTTGCCTTCCGACTGCGCCCAGATGCGTTTGAGCAGCGGGTCAGGTTTGGACAGGGAGGCTTTGAGCTCGTCGCCGGTGCGGACGTCGGTGGCAGCGGGTTCGGACGCCGCCGCCTTGTCAGCGTGCAGCGTTTCCGTTGGCTCGAGCGACTCTACGGACTCGGAGCCAGGGTTGTGTGGCTGGGTCATTAGTTGCTCCTTAGCTTCGGGTTGGCCATGATGCCGATGACGTCGGCAAGCAGGTTGACCACGACGTAGACGGCGGCGATGAGGAGAGTGACTGCCTGGACAACTTGGACGTCGCGGTAATTGACGGCGTCGATCATGGCGACGCCGAGGCCCGGGTAGCGGAACAGGTACTCGACGACGACGATGCCGCCGGCAAGCCATGCGAGCTGGATCGCGACGACCTGTGCGATGGGGCCGATGGCGTGGGGGAGTGCGTGGCGGAAAATGACGCGCCGTTCAGGCACGCCTTTGAGGCGGGCCATTTCGACGTAGCCGGAGTCGAGGGTCTCGATCATCGTGGCGCGGGTCATACGCGCAATATATGGACTGACGACGAGCGCCAAGGTCAGCGTCGGCAACACGAGCTGCGACGGGTACGACCACACCGACGCGCCCGGTTGCGACATTGTCACCGCCGGCAGAACCTGGAAGACCGAGGTCGCGAACACGGTGACGAGCAAGATACCGATGACGAACTCCGGCATCGCAGCCAGGATCAGCGTGACCCACGTGATCGCGCGGTCGCGGCGGAATCCGCGCCACCAGGCGGCGTAGATGCCCACGAGAATGCCGAGCGGGATCGCGACGATGGCAGCCAGCGCCATTAGAACCAAGGAGTTGACCAGAGGCTCACCGAGGAGTTCGGAGACTGGTCCGCCAGTGGTGGTGGATGTGCCGAAATTGCCGGTCAGCACACCGCCGAGCCATAGGAAGTAGCGCTCGACGGGGTTTTTGTCCAGGTTCATTTCGGCTTCCAGCGCGGCGATTCGCTCCGGTGTGGCTTGCTGGCCCAGGATGGCGCGGGCGGGGTCGCCTGGCAGAAGCAGCGTGGCGCAGAAAATGATCACCGACACTGCGAGAAGGATGAAGATGCTCAAGCCGAGTCGGCGAGCGATGAGTTTGCCCATTGTCTATGCCTCCGCAATCCACATGTCGTAGAACAACGCCTGGGACAACGCCACGCCACTTGTATGGGGTCGCGCTCCGACCACGTAGTTGTGGTACGCATCCACCTGGTTGGGAAAACCCCAGATGATGTAGCCGCCACGGTCGTAGAACTCGCGCTGGAGCTCCTTGATCTCTTTGGCGCGCTCGCGGTCGTCGACAATGCCGCGGGCGGCTTCAACGCGGGCGGTGAACTCGTCGTCGACCCAGTGCGTTTCGTTGAACGGCGCTTCCTCGGTCGCGCAGCGGTTGACCTGCTCGAGGAAGTTACGCGTGTAGTAGAAGGTCTGGGAGAAGGGGTAGGACAGGTAGTTGCCGTCGGCCCAGAAGGTGGTGGAGTCGACCTGGTCGATCTTCACGCGGATGCCGGCGTCGCGCACCTGCTCCGTGAACACCTGCGCGGCGCGGACAGCACCGGAAGCGATCTCAGAGGTGGCGAGGGTGACGTCGATGCCGTCGGGGTAGCCGGCGTCGGCAAGCAATTTCTTTGCTTCTTCGATGTTTTGCTCGCGCTGGGGGAATTCGTGCGGGTACGCGGGGTCGTAGAGCGCGAACATGTCGTTGCCGACCTGGCCTTCGCCGGAGAAGACTTGGTCGACCAAGCCCGGACGCGCGCACGCGAGGCGCATGGCCTGGCGGACGCGTTCGTCGTCGAAAGGCTCATGGTCGACGCGCATGGTGAAGGGGAGCCACATGCCTGATTCGGAGCTGACGACGTGCATGCGCGGGTCCGCTTCGATGACCCGGACAAGCGCGTGATTGAGCGCGCCGATGCCGTCGACCTGCGATGACAGGAGCGCGTTGAGCATCGCGTCTTCCTGGTAGAAGTCGACGACCTCGACGCGATCCAGGTTGGCGGGGCCGAGGTAGTAGTGCTCGTTGCGCTCCATGATGGTCTCGCGGCCAGCGGAGAAATTGACCAGCTTGAAAGGGCCGGCACCGATCGGGTTCTCGGGGTCGTAATCTTCAGGGACGATGCCCATCTGGTACTCGGCGAGCGCCTCCGTCAAGGTCGCATCGGGGCGCGACAGGGAGATCGTCAGCGTGCGGTCGTCGACGACGTTCATCGCCTCGATGTGCGCGATGGAGCCGGCACCGTTCTTCGGGTCGTCTGGGTCGGCGACGCGTTCGTAGGTGGCAATCACATCCTCAGGGCGCACCGGTCGGCCGTCGGAGAATTTCACGCCCTCACGCAGCCGGATGGTCCACTCGGAGGCGTCCTCATTCGGCTCGAAGCTCTCGGCGAGGCGGTTTTCCAGCTCGTATTCGTAGCCGCGGCGCACGAGGGGTTCGTACAGATTGATCACGCGGGCGGCGTCGCTGGTACTAGCCGGAATATGTGCGTCGACGGTGTCGGCGGTAGAGCCGCCCACGAGTCCGACGCGCAGTGTGCCGCCTTTGCGCGGCGGGCCCGACGTGTCGATGTTTTCAGCCGGCATCGTCGGCGAGCACGCCGCGAACGCGGTCGCTGATCCTGCCACCGCCGCGGCGCCGAGCAACTGCCGGCGGGAAAGTTCAACCATGTCTATGCGTTCTCCTTCACAGAGACAGCAGGCGCTGTCATCCACGTATTCAGATAGTCCGTCACTGCGGCTGCGGCGTCGCTGGCGGACAAGGCACCGGTGAGCATGCGCACACCGAGTCCGTCGATCATCGCCGTGACTGCGCCCAACATCTCGTCGGGCTCGTCGACGGCGAATTGGCCGGACGCCATGCCCTCGAGCACGATGGCGCGCAGTTGCTCGTCCCAGCGGCTATACGCCAGGGCGGTCGCTTTTTCCCGTCTTCGAACATCGGTGACGATGCCCAAAATTGCGCCCACGTCGTCAACTCGCGGATGGCTTCCGCCGAACCGTCGAGCTGGATTTGCGCGAAGCGCACGAGACGCTGGGCAGGATCGCTTATCGACGCCACCCCTGCCCTCCTTTCCGCCGCCTGCTCCGAGCAAAGATCGAGAGTGGCGAGGAAGACATCATTCTTGGAGCGGAAGTAGTAGTGCACAGCGGAGCTGGACACTCCTGCCTCCCGCGCAATGTCAGCGACCTTGACCGCTTGGTAGCCGTTCGCTGCGAACAGTGGCCATGCGGCTGCGGCAATCGCGCGGCGACGGGCAGCCCACTCGGCCTCACGCGAGTGAGCAGCCGAGTCGTGATCGGTGTGAGACAGCGGCTTCAGACTGTCCACGGTGACACCGGTGATCTCCGCTAAGCGCTCCAGTTCGACGGCGTTGAAGCGCCGTACCCCTGAGAGCGACTTGGAGAGCTTGCTGGCATCGATCCCCAAATATGAAGCCACATCCGCGTGCCGTAGTCCCGCCGCCGTGATGGCGGCGCGAGCTGCGGTGTGCGAATGTCGGAGGACCATACACACAACCTTAAGTGCAGCTGAAAGTAAGTCGCAATATTTTGACTGGGGGACGAAGGGTATCGCAACTGGCGCGGGGCGTCGATAAGCGAAATGCGAAACTGACCTAGACTGGCGTGCATGTCCCGGGCTGATTGAGGTAAGGAAGAGCAGTGACAACTCTCAACGCCGTTGCCAAAGAACAACTTTGCCCTTTGGTCACGCTCTTGCGGGACGCGCCAAAGCCGATTCCATTCGAGGAATTCCCGGCCCTGTACGAGCAACTCAACTGGGAGAAGAATCGTAGGCGCGGTGGATTCACCAACTACGACATCAATTTGCCACTAGCGGCCGTGAACGAGATGCGCGGTGAACTTTCGCGCTTCAATGCGCGTGTCTCTGACACGATCAAAGAGCGAGGTGCCGCGACCCAGGCTGCGGTACGCGCGGCCTTCCCCGAGGTAAAACAGAGCATTACCGAATGCATCGGCTTTGCACCGACGGGAACTCCGCTGTACGAGGAGGGCGCCGATTGGGACCTGGATGATGGCAGCGTTATCCGGCTGGCGGTGGGAGAAAATGTGCTCGAGTTCATGTTCATGTCGAAAATGATTGCCGATCTGGAACGCTACGAGCGCCGTACCGGGGATCGACCTCGACCGTCCGATGGACGAGAGTGACGCGTAGCAACTGGCGCGGGGCGTCGATAAGCGAAAAGCGAAACTGACCTAGACTGGCGTGCATGGCTTTTGCTGCTGAGCACCCCGTTTTGTCGCACTCTGAATTCCGCCCTGTGGGGGAGGTGGAGCGCACCGAGAAGCTGTTCACCGTCGAGTCTGAATTCGAGCCGTCGGGCGACCAGCCGAAAGCGATCGCCGAGCTGGACAAACGTCTGCGCGCGGGGGAGCCCGACGTCGTGCTCATGGGTGCGACCGGTACTGGTAAATCGGCGACCGCGGCGTGGCTGATCGAGCAGCAGCAACGCCCGACGCTGGTGATGGCGCCGAATAAGACGCTCGCGGCGCAGCTGGCAACCGAGCTGCGCGAGCTGCTGCCGAATAACGCCGTCGAGTACTTCGTCTCGTACTACGACTACTACCAACCCGAGGCGTATATCGCGCAGACGGACACCTATATCGAGAAGGATTCGTCGATCAACGACGATGTCGAGCGTCTCCGCCACTCGGCGACGTCCGCGTTGCTCAGCCGACGCGACGTGGTCGTTGTTTCCTCCGTGTCGTGCATTTACGGCCTGGGCACGCCGCAGTCGTACCTTGACCGTTCGTTGCTGTTGCGCGTCGGCGAGGAGATCGAGCGCGACCGCTTCCTGCGCCTGCTTGTCGACGTCCAATACGAGCGCAACGACATTGACTTCAAGCGCGGCACCTTCCGTGTGAAAGGCGACACCGTGGATATCATCCCGGCCTACGAGGAAGTCGCTGTGCGCGTGGAGTTCTTCGGCGACGAGGTGGATTCGCTGTATTACATCCACCCGCTCACCGGTGATGTGCTCGAGCAGCGCGACGAGCTGCGCATCTTCCCGGCGACGCACTATGTGGCCACTGAGGAGCGCATGGAAAAGGCGATCGAGGCGATCAAGCTCGAGCTCGCTGACCGCCTCGAGGACCTGGAGAACCGCGGCAAGCTGCTCGAAGCGCAGCGGTTGCGCATGCGCACCGAATACGACCTGGAGATGATCCAGCAGGTGGGGTTCTGTTCCGGCATCGAGAACTACTCACGCCACATCGACGGCCGCGAGGCGGGGTCTGCTCCGGCGACGCTGATCGACTATTTCCCGGAAGACTTCCTCACCATCATCGACGAGTCCCACGTGACCGTCCCGCAGATCGGTGGCATGTACGAAGGCGACATGTCCCGCAAGCGTAACCTCGTCGAGTTCGGGTTTCGCCTGCCGTCTGCGGTGGACAATCGCCCGCTGACCTTCGACGAATTCGAGGACCGCGTCGGCCAGACCGTCTACATGTCGGCAACGCCGGGCGACTACGAGCTCGAGGCTGCCGGCGGCGAATTCGTCGAGCAGGTCATTCGCCCGACCGGCCTCGTCGACCCGAAGGTGTCTGTCCGCCCGACGAAGGGCCAGATCGACGACCTCATCCACGAGATCCGCGAGCGCACCGAGAAGGACGAGCGCGTCCTGGTCACCACCTTGACTAAGCGCATGGCTGAGGACCTCACCGACTACTTCCTCGACAACGGAATCAAGGTGCGGTACCTGCACTCGGACATTGACACGCTGCATCGCGTGGAGCTGCTGCGCCAGCTCCGCCTCGGCGAATTCGACGTGCTCGTGGGCATCAACCTCCTTCGCGAGGGCCTCGACCTTCCGGAGGTCTCCCTCGTGGCCATCCTCGACGCCGACAAAGAGGGCTTCCTCCGCTCCACGAAATCGCTCATCCAGACTATCGGCCGCGCAGCCCGCAACGTCTCCGGCGAAGTCATCATGTACGGCGACGACATCACCGAATCCATGCAGGCCGCCATCGACGAGACCGAACGCCGCCGGGCCAAGCAGATCGCCTACAACGAAGAGCACGGCATCGACCCGCAGCCACTGCGCAAGAAGATCGCCGACATCCTCGACGAGGTCTACGAGCGCAGCGACGACGAGGAGGCGTCCAGCTCCAGCGAGACATCCATGCTCGAAGGCCGCGACACATCGTCCATGGCGCAAGACGAGATTCAACAGCTTATCGACGACCTCACCACCCAGATGACCAGCGCCGCCCGCGAGCTGAAATTCGAGCTGGCCGGGCGACTGCGCGACGAGATCGCCGATCTGCGCAAGGAGCTCCGCGGCGTGAAAGAAGCCGGTATATAGTGGCCTGGAGTACCGCCTTCGGGAACACGGCGCAGCCGGACCACGAAAGGCGAGGACAACGTGTCAATCCGGAAGGTGCATCATGGCTATGAACTACAACACCGTCGTTGTCGGTACGGACGGATCTGCGTCCTCCCTGCTCGCCGTTGAGCGCGCGGCTGAGCTCGCCGGCGCATTCGGCGCCAAGCTCGTCATCGGCTGCGCCTACTACGAGTCCGAAGAAGAGGCCTCGTCCGCTCTGCGCCAGGATTCCAACACCATCCTCGGCGACGACACTGCACGCGAGAACCTGTCCTCCGCAGTCGAGCGCGCGAAGGAGACTGGCCTGGACAACGTCGAGACCGCAGTGCGCCCCGGCACTCCCGTTGAAGCTTTGATGAGTATCGTCACCGATTACGACGCCGAGTTGCTCGTCGTGGGCAACCGAGGCATCAACTCCCTGACCGGTCGTCTGCTCGGCTCCGTTCCTGCTGATGTCGCCCGCCAGTCGGATTGCGACGTGATGATCGTCCACACTGTCGCCTAGCTAGCCCCGCGCGACGGCGAGTACAGCCGCGCGCTTATCCCGCGCGTTTCGCCGGCTGCAGCCGAGCCGAACTGGGAAAAGGGTGCGCGCTATCCGATGAGCGTCAGGGTCTGCGTCGCGCGCGTGACTGCGACGTAGAGGTCTTGCCACCCCTGGGGCGAGGCGTTGATGATGGTGTCGGGATCCACCACGACGACGTGGTCGTATTCGAGTCCTTTGACGGCGCCGACGTTATCGACGGTCACAACAGCGGTCAGCCCGCCCCGCGACTCGAGTTCGGAGCGGACAGCTCCTGGATCGGTTCCTGCGGGCAGGAGGCGCACGGGTTCGCCGGTGGAGCGGACGGTCACGGCAGGAGCGGCGCCGGGGTCGATTTCGGCGAGGATATCGTGGGCGTATTCCATGATCTCGGCGGGAGTGCGGTAGTTGACGGTGAGCTCGTGGAAACGGAACCGGCCGCCGATGAAGGGAGACAGGGTTTCGGCCCAGCTCTCGACACCGGCGGGCGAGGACGTTTGCGCGGGGTCGCCCACCAGAGTCATCCACCGGGACGGGCAGCGCCGGAACACCATGCGCCATTCCATGGGGGTGAGTTCTTGCGCCTCGTCGACAATGACATGGCCGTACGCCCAGCTCAGATCGGCTCGCGCGCGCTCAGCGGTGGAACGGACGTCGGTTTCGCGTTGGCGGCTGGCTAGGGTCTCAGCGTCGATAATGTCGTGGGCGGAGAGCACCTCGGCTTCGAATTCGTCGTCGGTATCGGTGTTGGCGGAGGACGCGAGGATGTCCAGCGCGTCTTCGGCGTCCGCGACGAGTTCCCGCCACTTTTTGTCGGCTTTTTCGGCTTCGTCGGAGGGGGTGGGAAGGCCGGTGAGGGTGTAGAGCTCGTCGATAAGCGCTGTGTCCGCGGGCGTGAAAGCCCACCCGTCGGTGCGGAACAACGCGTCGCGCGTGAGGTCGTCGTAGTCGTGCGCGGCGGCCGCGATCGCGTCGCGGGAGCCCAACAGACCTGCGAGAACGGCAGGAGCGTCGAGTTCAGGAAAATGCTTGTCGACAATCCCTGCAACCTGCCCTTCCTCCGCCAGATCGTCGTGCAACTGGTCGACGTCTGCCTCTGAAAGAAGGTTGGTCCCGCCCAGGGGATCCGCACCGATCTTCTCGGCGAGCGCCTCCGCGATGAGCTGGGTGAGGTGATCCGCGAAATATGCGCGCGCCTCGTTGTGCGGTTTGCGCGAGCGGCGCGCACGAGTGCGTGCGGCGGTGATCATGGCGGGCGTGACGGCGATGTCAATGCCGTCGATGCGCAGGTCAATATCGTTCTCGGGGACCGTCTGGAGGTTCTGCACGGCGCGTTTGAGGATGATCGCCATTTCTTCGGTTCCCTTGACTTCACGTGCGACGAGCGAGTCCGAGCCAGTCGGCGTGATGCCGGGGACGAGGTCGGCGACGGTGCTGAGCACCACGCCCGTCTCGCCGAGTTCAGGCAGGACGCGTGAGATGTAGTCCAGGAATGTCCGGTTCGGGCCGACGACGAGCACGCCCGTGCGGGCCAACTGGTCGCGCCACGTGTACAGCAAATACGCCACGCGGTGCAGCGCTACAGCTGTCTTGCCGGTGCCGGGACCGCCGCCCACAACGAGGACGCCGCGTGTCGGGTCGCGGATGATCTCGTCTTGCTCGCGCTGGATGGTCTCCACGATCGACTGCATGTGGCCGGTGCGGGGCGAATTCATCGCGCGCAACAGAGCTGCTTCGCTGCCGACGTCGGTAGTGCGGGTTGCTGTGTCGGCGTGGTCGCCGGAGAGGATTTCATCGTCGACAGCTTCGACCGTCCGGCCGCGCATGCGGATATTGCGGCGCTTTTCGACGCCCTCCGGATGCGCCGTCGTCGCCAAGTAATAAGGGCGAGCCATGGGTGCGCGCCAGTCGAGTAGGAGAGTGCGGTAGTTATCCGCGCGGTCATCGATGCCCATGCGTCCGATATAGCGACGGTCCAGGTCGCCTCGGCTGGGGACGGGGTTTTCAGGGTCGTCGTCGGCAATGTCGATACGCCCGAAGACGAGGCCGGTTTCCGCGACATTGAGATCGTCGAGCTTCGCGTTGAGCGCGTGGTACTCGGTCTCGCGGCGCACGAGAGCGTCCGCGTCCGGGTTATCGGGGTCGACGGCGCGCTGAACTTCCTCCAACCGTGCACTGGCCGCGGCGACTTCACGGTCCAAATGCGCGAAGAGCGTGTCCACGTGGCGTTGCTCTTCGGCACGTGTGTCCGGCGCTGATCCCATCTGCGGCAACCTGAATCTCCTTTCACCGCGGGTTGTGCGTTCCCAAATAACGAACGGCCCCGGGACAGGGAGTATTCCCTGCCGCGGGGCCCGAACGCTGAAGGTCAGTGAACGCCAGGCTTAGCTGAGCTTCTTCTCTGCCTTCTTCACGAACTTGTTGGCCTTCTTCTCGGCCTTCTTAGCCTTCTTCTTCCACTTGCGCTTCTGCCACCAGGACGGGGAAGCGTCGAGCTTCTCGAAGGCCTCCTGCAGGACGTCGATGGCGTTTTGAGCCTTGTCCTGTGCCTTGTCGGCAGCCTTGTTCACCTTGCGCTTGCCCTTGAACTTCTCCCACTCGGAGGGGCCCAGATCGTCGAGGTTGTCCTGCAGATCGCTGACAACGCTGTTGACCTTGCGCTTCGCCTTGAACTTCTCGATCTTGGAGGGGAGCAGGTCGTCGAGGCCGCCCTCGACATTGTCCTGCAGGTCGCCCACGAGGCCCTTGACCTTGCGCTTGGTCTTGACCTTCTCGATCTTGGAGGGCTTGGCGTCCTTGTAGGTGTCCTCGGCCCAGTTGGTGGCATCGTCTGCGAGGGAAGATGCGCGGTCAGCTGCCTTGTCGGCGAACTTGGTGGCGGTCTTCTTCCAGTCGTCCTTGTTGTCGTCGACGTAGTCGGTGACCTGGTCGGCGACTTCCTGAGCACGCTCGGAGACGGTCTCAGCGGTGTCCTGGAACCACTCGGAAGCCTTCTTCTTGGCCTTGTCGGTCTCGGACTGGGTCGGCAGTGCCTGCTGGATATTCTTCTTGCTGCGCTTCGCAGCATCCTGCGCGCGCCATGCCAGGCCCGGCTTGCCCTCGGTGTCCGCGCTCGCGAGCAGGACACCGCCAAGGAGAGCGACGTTGGTCATCGCGCCGTTGCGACGACGCTGCTTGTCGTCCTCGTTTTTGGCCTCCCAGAAAGCATTGCGGCCCAGCAGGGTGCCCACGGTGGAGGCCGCGAGCAGACCAGCGGACAGGCGCGGAGCCTTGCCCAGGGCGAAGGTGCTGCCGGCGCCGATCTTCAGGCCACCGTTGATCTTGGCTACGGTCTCCGGGTCAGACGGAATGTACTGCGCGTACTGGCTGGGCAGCACGGACTTAAGGGTGTCGACGACACGCTCGGCGTCGCCTGCGTACTCGGACGCATTCGTCACCGTCTTCACGCCGTCTGCGATGTACACAGAGGCGAGCATTGGACGAGCAAGTTTGCGGATCATACTCACTTTTTCCTTACTTCAATCAGCGGATGTTCCCCCTCCACTGTAGACATTGTGGAGAGTCAGTGGTGCTGGAATTTTCACCAGCGGCGTGACCACCAGGCATCCAGGTTGGGGCGTTCGGCACCGAGAGTGGTGGGATCGCCGTGGCCGGGCCTGACGATGGCGGAATCGGGGTAGACGTCGAAAAGCCGTTCCTTGACGTCGTTGAACAGGCGCACGAAATCACCTTCGCTGTGGGTCTTGCCGACGCCGCCGGGGAAGAGCGAGTCGCCGACGAACAGGTTGATTTCGCCGTCGATCTCCGCGACGACTGCGGCGCCGCCGGGGGTGTGCCCGCGGAGGATGTGGACGGGCAGCGCGTGGCCGGCAAACGAAAGCTCGTCGCCTTCGTTGAGCTCCTCATCCGGTGGAACAGGTAGGGCAGGGGCGTCGAGGTGGGACGCCCAGTGCGTCGCCCCAGTCTTGGCGAGCACCTCTTCCAAGGCGCCGACGTGATCCCAGTGACGGTGTGTCGTCAGAACGTCGGTGATTTGTACCCCGGCGGATTCGGCCAAGGAAAGAAGGGTGGAGGGCTCGGCGGCGGCGTCGATAAGCAAGCCCTGGTCACCTGAGCTGATGAGGTAGCAATTGTTGTCCATGCTGGACACGGAAACGTGGTGGAGCTTGAGGGAATTCATGGCACCCAAGAGTAGTTGGAATGGTGTTGGTAGGTTTGTTCGAAGAGACGCCGTGGGAAGGATTGAACGTGGCTGAGAAATTGACGGTGCGCGGTGCGCGCGAGCACAACCTCAAAGGTGTCGACGTGGAGCTGCCGCGCGACAAGATGGTGGTGTTCACGGGGCTGTCGGGTTCCGGCAAGTCGTCTCTGGCGTTCGACACGATCTTCGCGGAAGGGCAGCGGCGGTATGTCGAGTCGCTGAGCTCGTACGCGCGCATGTTCTTAGGGCAGATGGACAAGCCGGATGTGGAATACATCGACGGGCTTAGTCCAGCCGTGTCCATTGACCAGAAGTCGACGAACCGCAACCCGCGCTCCACGGTGGGCACAATTACGGAGATCTACGACTACCTGCGTCTGCTGTATTCACGCGCCGGCACGCCACACTGCCCGGTGTGCGACGCGGTGATTCAGCGCCAGACGCCGCAGCAGATCGTCGACCGGGTGATGGAGCAGCCGGAGCGCACGAAATTCCAGGTGCTCGCGCCGATCGTGCGCAAGCGCAAGGGCGAATTCGTCGACCTGTTCGCGGATTTGTCGGCGCAGGGTTACGCGCGCGTCACGGTGGACGGCGAGACGCATCAGCTGTCTGATCCGCCGAAGCTGGAGAAGCAGGTCAAGCACAATATCGACGTGGTGGTCGACCGCCTGACCGTCAAAGAGAGCCAGAAGCAGCGCCTCACGGATTCTGTCGAGACTGCGCTGAAGCTCGCCGACGGGCTCGTCGCCTTCGACTGGGTCGAGCGCGAGCAGGACGACCCAGCGCGCGTCGAGGTCTTCTCCGAGAAGACTGCCTGCCCGAATGGCCACAAGCTGTCGGTGGAGGAGTACGAGCCGCGCGCGTTCTCCTTCAACTCGCCGTTCGGCGCGTGCCCGGCATGCGACGGCCTAGGTACGCGTTCCGAGATCGACGAGGACCTCGTGATTCCCGACCCGGATGCTCCTGCGGTCGATGCGTTCCAGCCGTGGAATTCCTCGCCGAATAAGGGCTATTTCGAAAAGCTCGTCGTTGCGCTGGCGAAGGCGGAGGGATTCGATCCGCACGAGCCGTTGTCGTCTTTGCCCGCGAAGCACCGCAAGGCGCTTATCGACGGCACGTCAACCAAAGTCTCCGTCCGCTACAAGAACCGCTACGGCCGGCAGCGTTCTTTCACCTCCGCCTTTGAAGGCGTGAAGGGGTATTTGCAGCGCAAGATCGAGCAGTCTGAATCCGAGCACGCTAAGGAGCGCTACCTCGCGTACACCCGTGAAGTGGCGTGCCCGACGTGCAAGGGCACGCGTCTGAAACCGGAGATTCTCGCGGTGCGCTTGGATTCCACCACTCACGGCGAGAAGTCCATCGCGGGGTTGACGGAGCTGTCCATCGAAGACGCTTCGGAGTACCTGGACAACCTGGTGCTCGGCTACCGCGAGGAGATGATCGCCGGCGCCGTGCTGCGTGAGATCCAGGCGCGCCTGCACTTCCTGCTCGACGTCGGCTTGAACTACCTGACCCTGTCGCGTTCCGCGGGAACCCTGTCCGGCGGCGAAGCGCAGCGCATCCGCTTGGCCACACAGATCGGATCTGGCCTTGCGGGTGTTCTCTACGTGCTGGATGAGCCGTCGATCGGCCTGCACCAGCGCGATAACCAGCGCCTGATCGCGACGCTGCAGAAGCTGCGGGACATCGGCAACACTCTCGTCGTCGTCGAGCACGACGAGGACACCATCCGCGCCTCCGACTGGCTCGTCGATGTCGGCCCCCTCGCCGGCGAATACGGCGGCGAAATCGTCTACCAGGGTGAGCCGAAAGGCATCGAGAAAGCCAAGAACTCGCTCACCGGCGATTACCTGTCGGGCCGCAAGGAGATTGAGGTGCCGGGGGAAAGGCGCGGCGTCGATAAGCAACGAATGCTGAAGATCGTCGGTGCGCGCGAGAACAACCTCGATAATGTCTCCGTGAATGTGCCGCTCGGCGTGCTGACTGCCGTGACTGGCGTGTCTGGCTCCGGCAAGTCGACGCTGGTGAATCAGATTCTGGCGAAGACTCTCCAGAACCGTCTCAACGGCGCCCGCCAGGTTCCGGGACGCGTGAAGAAGGTCGACGGGCTCGAGCACCTGGACAAGCTCGTGCAGGTCGACCAGTCGCCGATTGGCCGCACCCCGCGCTCGAATCCAGCGACGTACACGGGCGTTTTCGACAAGATCCGCACCCTTTTCGCTGAGACACAAGAGGCGAAAGTCCGCGGCTACAAGGCCGGGCGCTTCTCGTTCAACGTCAAGGGCGGACGCTGTGAGGCGTGCCGCGGCGACGGCACCATCAAGATTGAGATGAACTTCCTCCCAGACGTCTACGTGCCGTGCGAGATGTGCGGCGGCGCGCGCTACAACCGTGAGACGCTCGAGGTGCACTACAAGGGCAAAAACATTTCCGAGGTCCTCGACATGCCCATCAGCGAGGCCACCGAATTCTTCGAGCCCATCACCTCGATTCACCGTTATCTGAAAACGCTTTGCGACGTCGGCCTGGGCTACGTCCGCCTCGGCCAGTCCGCCACGACTCTGTCCGGCGGCGAAGCTCAGCGCGTGAAGCTGGCCGCCGAACTGCAGAAGCGCTCCAACGGTCGCACCATCTACATCCTTGATGAGCCGACGACCGGCCTCCACTTCGAGGACATCCGCAAACTGATGCACGTTCTCAACGGCCTGGTCGACAAGGGCAACTCAGTGCTGGTGATCGAGCACAACCTCGATGTGATCAAATGCGCAGACTGGATCATCGACATGGGTCCCGAGGGCGGCTCCGGCGGTGGAACCGTCGTTGCCCAGGGCACCCCGGAGGACGTCGCGAAGGTCGACGGTTCCTTCACCGGCCAGTTCCTCGCCGACGTCCTTCCGGGGAAGTAGCCCCGCCCCGTTAATTCGGCTGACCGTCCTGCTTGTCTGCCGGGTTGTTCGTTGCCGCGGATTCCTGCGGCTCTTGCTGCTCCGGTTCCGGTGCAGGGTGCTGCGGAGGCTTCTGTTCGGGAGTTTGATCCGGCTGTTGCTGCACTGGTTCCGGTGCGGGCTGTTGGTCGGGAGCTTGGTCCGGCTGTCGCTGTTCTGCCTCCGGTGCGGTCTGCTGCTCGTTTTGCACTTCAGGCCCGGGCTCGGTGCTCACCTGGATCGGAGTGTGCTGGCCGTGAGAGTCGACGGGAGCCGGGGCACCAACAGGTTGCGGATCTCCGGCGGGGCCAGCCGGCGGAATCGGAGCACCGTCCGTGAACGGGGGGAAGCTACCGCTCGGGCCGGAAGCGTGTCCGCCGTTACCGTTGCTGTTACGCTGCGCTCCGAGGACAGCCACCGCGATGAGCAGAAGACCGCAAACCACGAATGCGATGACACGCGGGATACCGCTGAGCGAGGCCATATCGAATAGGACGAGTTTTCCTGTCGCCACGCCCGCGAAGACGAGACCGGTAACGCGGGCGGCCTTCGAGTCAGAGCCTGGCTTCGGACGTTTGATCAGCAACCAGGATGCAAGGGCCATCAAGGAGATCGAAACGATCATGTGGCCCACAAAGAAACCGACTTCGTACCCCTCCGGGAAGGAACATGAATTATCGGATACATCCGAGGTTCCCTGGAAAATGCTGCGGACACAGCTCGGGGAGATGAGTTCGCCGACGGCGGTGGACGTTGTTACGACAGCCATGGTGGAGAACCAAAGAGCTGCGCCGGCAAAGACTCTTCTTTCGACAGTTTCGATCTCGCGCCACTTCCAGATGTAAATGGCTGCGAAAGCAAGGAAAGCGAGCAGGGCCAACCCGACAATTAGGTTTGCAACTACTGTCCCGCGCGCAAATTTTGGACTCAAAATGCCCGGGAGCAGATATGCGGTGATGCAGAAAAGGCTGGCTAACCAAGTTGAGAGAAGCGGAACGCGGGGCAGAAGAGGGCGAAGGCGCAGTAGTACCAGCACCGCGGTGAACGCGAGAAGGAAGAGGACGACCCCGGTCGCTTGCGTACTGCCGAGGTGTGAGTAGCGGCCGGAAGTGCTTAGGACGACCGGCAAGAACGTGAAGGCGAAAAACCCCAGCCACGAAGCAAGGAAAATATTGCCAAGGCGCATTTGCTCTTGGTCTTTGACGTCGAACCAGAGCACTGCGACGGTAACCGTCGCGGCGAACGTGACCGCTACGGGTATCCACAGGGATACCTGTCCGACCACGAAGTAGGAAGTGACAATCAGGAATACAGGAGCGAGGACGGCCATCGAAATGCGTTCAGTTTGCCCTGAAAATCGGATCGGGAAGTAGCGCTCGCTAAGAATGAAAAGAAAGACACCGACGTAAACGACAAGGCCCGCGAATGTCACGTCATAGTCCAACGAGGAAAGAAACGAAAGCATCACGAGGTCGCGGAACATCAGAATGCCCGTGGCAAATCGAGTGGACAGCGCTAGTTTTGGAGTCCTATCCGAAGGAATGAACCACGTTAAGGCCAGAGCTAACAACGGCGGGACGAAGGCGAGGACATTGATGACGTCCCCGTCGAAAATCGGGACTCCATAGAAGAAATATGCAATGCACATGTTCAGCACGAGCCACAGGTTCCTCCGCCACATGGCTAGCGCAAGGAATGCTGTCCACACTGTCACGCCCGCGAAACATAAGCCAGTGAATGATAGCCACTGCTGTGAGCCGGTCATATAAAGCAAGTCGGCGACGATGATTAGATACGACGTCACATAGAGAGCAGTGACACCCGGCTGTGCGCCTCGGCGGAGATCGATCCTGATACCGATACCGAGGAGCACGAGCGCGAGGAGGAACGCACCCACGGTCCGCCCGATAGGGCCGAGGAGCCCGGACTGGATAGCGAGGGCGACACCGAAGCACGCGCCGATGAATGTGATGATCGAACCGAGCACGGCCGCCGCGCGAATGACCTTCTGTTCGGTGGTCAAAGGCGGGGTCACAGGTTTGAACGGCTGCCGGGGAACGAACGCGGGTGGCTGGCTATGCGGAGGAGCTGGCTGCGGAGCTAGTTGAACGCCTTGTGGAGGCGGACTCTGCTGCGGCTGTTGGTCCGGGTTTACCGGCGGAACCGGGCGAGGACCCTGTTGCGAAGGGCCTTCCTGCTGGCCCTGCTGCGACGGGCCTTCCTGCTGGCCTTGCTGCGACGGGCCTTCCTGCTGGCCCTGCCGCGGATGTTGCTTCGGGTTCACCGGCGGAACCGGGCGAGGACCCTGTTGCGGTGGGCCCTGCTGTGGTGGCGGACCTTGCTGCGGACCCCGAGGCGGCGGACCTTGCTGCGGACCCCGAGGCGGCGGGCCCTGCTGCGGACCCGGACGCGGACCCTGTGGTGGCGGACCTTGCTGCGGACCCCGAGGCGGCGGGCCCTGCTGCGGACCCTGCTGTGGCCGCGGGCCCTGCTGCGGCGGACCCTGCTGTGGCCGCGGGCGAGGACCTGGACGCGGACCCTGCGGCGGTGGACCCACCTGCGGTGGCCGGTAAGGGTTAGGTGGCAGATCCTGCCGTGGAGCCGCGTGACCGGGAAGTGGGCGGCCAACCGGACGTGGGCCGGCGGGCCCGGCGGGACCCTGGCCAGGGCCAGCGGGACCTTGGGCAGGAGAGTGACCAGCCGGACCGGGACCGGGGTGAGCAGGACGTGGCCCGCCACGCAAGGCCTTCAGCGAAGTTGAGCCGCCCTGTTGGGCAGGGGGACCGGCTGGGCCCCGCGGTCCCGGTGGAGTAGGTGGACGTGATGGGCCGGGCGGAGCTCCGCCGCCGGGATGATCAGGCGTGACGGGGGAGTTGAGGTGGGTGAGGGTGAGAGAGATGTCGTCGATAAGCTGTTGCGCGTGGACTGTGGTGGAGCGCAACTCGACTAGTGAGTTCTTGATATGGGCGATGCGCTGGTCGTTGATATTCATGATCCTCCTCGCAGTTAAATATGTATCTGTTAGACGGTGCGAGTGGGGCAAAAGGTTCCCGGCTCACCTTGAAATTTACGAAGATTTTGACCAGCGATACAAGAGTGCTATCGTCTAACGCACTACCGCCTGACGCGCCGCAAAGCGCGCGGGTTGCAAGTGGAGTTTCTCCCACCTGATGCCGCCAGTGATGGAAGGCTAAGGGTCAAAACAACGGTACGAAACGCACGAGATGTGCGCTGACTGCCGTGTTGAGGATAAACTCCCACGTCCCACAGCAAAGCTGATGGAACGTGGGTTTTTGTTGTGAGGGAGCGCTGCACAAGCGATTCGGTAGCGAACAGCACACGTCTTTCTCACCCCTAGGAGTTCTCATCAGCGCTGAAGCTCGGATCAACGAACGCATCCGCGTTCCGGAAGTTCGTCTTGTCGGCCCGTCCGGCGAGCAGGTTGGAATTGTCCGTACCGATGATGCACGCAAGCTCGCGTACGAAGCCGACCTCGATCTGGTCGAGGTCGCTCCGAACGCGAAGCCGCCGGTGTGCAAGATCATGGACTACGGCAAGTACAAGTACGAGCAGGCCCAGAAGGCCCGCGAGTCCCGTAAGAACCAGCAGCAGACGGTGGTCAAGGAACAGAAGTTCCGTCCGAAGATCGATGAGCACGACTACCAGACGAAGAAGAGCAATGTTGAGCGCTTCTTGGAGAAGGGCAACAAGGTCAAGGTGACCATCATGTTCCGCGGCCGCGAGCAGTCGCGTCCGGAGCTGGGCTACCGCCTGCTGGAGCGCCTCGCCGAGGACATCCAGGAGGTCGGCCAGGTCGAGTCCCGTCCGAAGCAGGACGGCCGCAACATGACCATGGTTCTTGGGCCCGTTCGCAAGGGTAAGAAGTAGAGTTCCGCTGGCCCAGCCAGCGTAACGAGTAAAGCTAAAGGATTTACCACTATGAAGCAGAAGACCCACAAGGGCACCGCAAAGCGCATCAAGGTCACCGGTTCCGGCAAGCTGCGCCGCGAGCAGGCTGGTAAGCGCCACCTGAACGAGAAGCTGTCGGCGAAGCGTCGTCGTAAGCTCTCCGGCACCACCGACGTCGCTAAGAGCGATGTCAAGCGCACCAAGCGTCTCCTCGGCAAGGCTTAATAGAGCGCCTGCCTTCAGAAATAAACACCTACATCTCTCACAAGTAAGGAAGTATCACTGTGGCACGTGTTAAGCGCTCAGTTAACGCCAAGAAGAAGCGTCGCGACATTCTGAAGTCCGCTAAGGGCTACCGCGGCCAGCGTTCCCGCCTGTACCGCAAGGCGAAGGAGCAGTGGCTGCACTCCCAGACCTACGCGTACCGCGATCGTCGCGCCCGTAAGTCTGAGTTCCGCAAGCTGTGGATCCAGCGTATCAACGCTGCGGCCCGCATGAATGACATCACCTACAACCGTCTCATCCACGGCCTGAAGCTGGCCGAGGTCGAGGTGGACCGCAAGATTCTCGCTGACCTGGCTGTGAACGACTTCGCTGCGTTCTCCGCTATCTGCGAGGTTGCAAAGAACGCTCTGCCGGAGGACGTCAACGCTCCGAAGGCCGCCTAAGAGCTTTTCGCTTATCGACGCCCCGTTGCTCCCGGTTTCACCCCGGGACAGCGGGGCGTTGTGCTGTAATTGTCTGTGCTCGGCTCAGCGTGCTGCCGTGGGGCGGGCCGATTAGCGATTTTTTGAGCGGCGGCGGGAAAGGTTGGGGCACTCATGGCGTTGCGCGTAGGGAAACCGCCGTCGTCTGGTGCGTGGTTTTTCTTTGAGCGTGCGGTCCAGGCCTCCTCGCGTGATCCAGAGAGGTTCGATCCGGCGGATCCTGCCGAGAAGTGGCGCCGCATTGAAGCCGCACAAGCGTCTCTGCGCTTCAACGTCAAATACCATCTCGCCGTTTTAGGGCTGTGGGCTTCTTTCGCGCTGATAGTCAATGTCATTGCCGTGATCGTCGATGCCGGGTGGGGGCACTGGCTTTCTCGTGGATTCATGGCTGTGGTCACGATTGTCGCCCTCGGCTTCATTCTGCGGTTTCAATTCTGGTGGGTGAAAAAGCGCGCACGGAATGCACGAAGCGTCGAGAAATTGAGTCCGCTGGTGAAGCAAGCTCGGCGCGGAACATTCAATGGGCTTGATGCTCACCCACACATGAAGACGTACGCTGAGGCGTTCTACCGCCGACAGCAGGTCGGATTGGATCTGGAGAATGCGCTTCCATTCGAGGTGCAGATTGCCCACGATGTCGATATCCGCCCGGGGAAAAGCTCTTCGTTGACGCGGGTGCGGGAAAATGAATTGCGGGCGGTCAAACCGGTCATCTTCTCCGGTTTGGATTTTTCCACTCCGCAGGCGCGGGAAAGGAACCGTTTTCTGGGCTCTCTGATCGAGCAAGCCGAGAAGGAGAAATCCCTTCAGGTGGGCGAGATTATCTCCACCCGTGGCGGAGTCGTCGTCGCGGACATTAAATATTGGAACGGCACTTTGAGTGTGACGCAGCAGGGCACGTTTGTGGATCACAACCTCGGTCTGAAGGAGCTGTCCCGCCACCGTTCGATCAATGCTCTGGCGGAAGCGGCGCGGTTCGTCAACGAAGGGGACATCGCTTTTGTGCTCGTGATTGTCGCCGGAGGAAATGTCGATGGAGGCCTGATTGAAACGACGATGAAGGGCCACCGGGTCGTGGTTGCGGAATGGACAGAAGCCATGGGCGAGCTCATTCATTTAGACGCGAAAAAGACAGTCGTGCCCGCTACGGCCATCGCCGAGATTTTGGACCGGACGCCCATACCAGACGACTAGCCATCAATAACGCGAAAACCTGCCCACACGCAGTGCGTGCGGACAGGTTGAAGCAATCTTCGCGGGGTTGTGCTCCCCTTAGAACAGGCCGTTATGCGGCTTGCCGAAGTCGTTGACGGTGGCCTTGCGGGAGTCAACGTTCTGGTCGTTGCCGGTGGAGTTGTCGCCGGCGAGACGACCGGTCTGGGTGACCGTCATGTAGTTGGTAAGGCGGCCTTCCTTGGTGTTGCCGTCGCCGAAGGAGAAGGCACCGAGCAGGACGTCGTCACCAGCGTTGACCGGGTTGGACAGGGTGACCTCGAAGGTGCGGACGCCCTTGTCGTGGTTGTAGCCCATGTCGCGGATGTGAGCGCCGTTAGCCTTGGTGGTGGTGATGAGGCGGTCAACGCCCTTCGGGCCGTCCTCGGTGCGGACCTCGACACGGAAGGTGATCGCCGGGAACTCGCCCCAGTAGCGGTCGGTGCCGACGTTCTTAGCGCGCAGAGCGACGGAGCCTGCGAAGCCCTCAGCCTTGGAGCTGGAGGTGGTGAAGTACGGCTCGATGTCGAGCTTCTGGGCATCAGCTGCCGGCTTGTTGGAGTCCTCGACCTTCTTGGTCTCAGTGTCGGCGACAGCCTCGACGGTAACGTCCTTGTTGTCCGCCTTGGCGTCCTTGTTCTCCTTGTCAGCCTTGGCGTCCTTGTCAGCCTTAGCGTCCTTGTCAGCCTCCGGCTTCGGAGCGTTCACGTCGATCTTCTTGTTGGTGACGTCCTCGGAGTCGTTGTCCTTGACCTTGTTGACGTCGTCGAGCGTCTCGCCCTCGTTCATCTTCTCCACGTCGGAGTGGTATGCCGGGTTCGGGTTGTCGACAGGCTTGGTGACCTGTGCGCCCTTGTTCGGTGCCCAGGAGTCAGCCGGGGTGTCGTAATTCTTGACGCGGACCTCGTTCTTGACCGGCATGTTGGCAACCCAAGCGGTCGGGGTAGCCCAGGTGCCGTTCGGCTTGCAACGCTGCTGGGTGCCGGTCATGGTGACGGTGCGGAAACCGTAGGAAGCCTCACCGGTGTTGCCAGCCGGGACGTCGTACGGGCCGATCTGCTGGCCGACGGTCCAGCTCAGGGAGCCGGAGACATCCCAGCCGAGGGACTTAGCCAGGGAGTAGCCGATGCTGCCCTGCATACCCTTCTTGGAAGCCTGGCCGCCGAGCTCGAGGGTCTCGGTCTTGGAGCCGTTGATGCTTGCGGAGATGTTCTGGGTGCGGGACAGCTCCTGCTGCAGCGGGATGGACTTGTCGGACAGGTTGGTGGTGGAGATGGTGCCAACCGGCAGGAAGTTATCGGTCACCTTGTAGACGACGGTGCGGTAGTCCTCGGTGGAGTTGCACACCGGGCGCGGGTTGAGGACGTTTGCCTTGAGGTGGTCGCTGCCACGGTAGGTGTGGATGATCGGCAGCTTGGCGTTGGTTGCCGGGGTCTCCGGAGCGGACTCTTCGAGGGTCGCAGCGGTTGCGGGGTTTGCAGCGGCGGTTGCGGTCATCAGTGCTGCGAGTGCGGCAGCAGCTGCACGGCGGGTGTAGCGGGCCATGACAGGTTCTTCCTTTCTCGTGTTGAATACTTCGGCAGCGCATACCGGGATGGTTCCCCGGCTGTGATCGTTGTCAGTGATCGGTTGGACGCTGATGACGTTCAACCTAAGCCGTGCACAGAGCACAAACAAGGAAAAACAAGCCTCTTGGTACCTAAGTTTGCAGGTCAGGGACTTTCGTTCCGCGGGGCTGCGGAGCGACCTGCGGAAAGGAACGAAAGTGTAAGTAGAAGACGGCCCGTGTATACGGGTGAGTTATTTGCCGCCGAGAACGTGCACGACGAGATCGAGACGCGATGACACCCCGTAGAGAGTGAGCAAGCGCGAAACGTGCTTTTTCACCGTCGATTCGGAGTAGTTGAGACGGCGTGCGATATCGGAATTGCTCAACCCTTCGCAGAGGAGCTCCAGGACATCGATTTCACCGTCGGTGATGCCGTCGGGGTAGGTCCGCTGTTGTGGTGCGGATTCGACGGGCGTGTCTTCGGGAGAGATGTAGCGCACGAGTTTCGTCATCGCGGCAGGGGACACGACTGTTCCGCCGGTGACGGCCTGGCGCACAGAAAGAACGATCTCTTCCGGCGGCTGGCTCTTCAGGATGTATCCGCGCCCGCCTTGGGCCAGAACATCGAGCATCTTCCGGTCGTTCTCCAGCGAGGTGATCGCGAGAAAGGCCGGCGTCTTCGGAAGTTGATTGAGGCGACCGAGCAGGCTCGGCCCGTCCATCTCGGGCATGTAGACATCCGAGAGAACGAGGTCGATCACCTCCGGGTCGATGAGCTCGAGGGCCTCCGGACCACTCGATGCTGTGCCGACGACATCAATGCCGTCAGCGGAAGTGAGGTAGCGGTTCAGGACATCGCGCACGAGCGGGTCGTCGTCGACGAGGAAGATGCGGATGTTCTGGTCATCACCACTACTCATAGAAACCTAACGTGATCAAAAATGGGAACGTGTGCTTACTTGGTGCGGCACCAGATCTTGGCGATGGCGCCGCCGCACTTGAACATGTTGCCCATGGCGCCGGAGTAGAAGCCAAGGGTCGGCTCGGCATCGTCGTTGATCGGGGTGACGGTAGTGGTCTCTGGGGTGTCGACGATAGCGGTGGACGTGGTTGCGGAAGCCGCCGGAGCGAGAGCGACGGCGGCGGCGGTAATGGCTGCGACAGTGGTGGTAGAGATCTTCTTCATGATGAGTTGATGTCCTTCCAGGAAAATGACAGTGAATTTATTGGTTGGCGGCCCAGTGTATTCGGCGTAGGCCTTGATTATCCGTCTGGACCACGCAGGATACAACTATATTCCGGGTACTGAACGAAAGTGTGGACGAAAGTATCCACCTGTGACTTGGGGAAATATACTTTCGTTCCTTTAGTGCGAGTTTTTGCCCAAGGGCAGAGTCAGCTCGCTCCGCCATTGGTCGCCAGTTTGGTTGAAGGTCAGCTTCCCGCCTTCTCGCTTCACTAAGCTGATCGCTTCGTCCAATCCGATGCCGGATGTCATCTGGACGTCTCGTTCACGGCCGGAAACCGTGTTTTGGATGGCGAGGGTGAGGGTGTCGTCGTCACGCACTGCTGCGATGATGATCGGCTTCGCTCGCTCAGCGTATTTGAGGGCGTTGGTATTGATTTCGCGGAGAACCGTGTATCCGTTGTGCAACGAAGCTCCGTCGAGTACCTGCTCGTTAATACCCGACTCAATGACGGTGAACCCGTGGCTGCGCATCACGTTGATGATGGCGGAGATGCTTTCAATCAGTTCGTCAGGGCCGTTCGCAAGTGGGTTGTCGGAGGCAGCGGCCTCATCAGTGCGCATGAACCGAATGAGTTCGCGCACTTCGCGCATGGCCCGACGTGCATCCTCAGCGATGAGCAACGAGGACTCGCGTGATTTTTCGCTGCTGTTCATCGCCATTGACTCGCTTCGCAGGACTACTGATGTCAATGAAGCAGCGACAGAGCCGTGAAGTGCTCGTACGGCGCGCTCGCGTTCTTCCGCGAGCTGACGTTTGAACCGCCGGGATTCTTGTCTCTTTCCTGCTAGTGCCTCGCGGATAGTGAACCCGCCGACCCATCCGGCGAAGAGTAGACCGCCGAGAATTGCGGCGGTTTCCGCATCGTCGGGTAGGAATTGGCCGTTGCCGAAACCAGTGAGTGCCAAGTACCAGAGGATGGCGGCGCTGACACCGCTGACAGGAGGTCTTTCGACTAGGGCCAGTATCGAGACGATGCCCAGGGTGCTGAAGAAAATGAGCGGACTCTGGAAGGTTCCGTGCATCGCAGATATTTGGAGCAGGAAGCCGAATCCAATCGCCGCGGGGAGGGGCGAGATGACAGCGAGTGCGGCAACGATCACGACGGCGGTGTGGAACAGTGTCTGGGTTGTTTCGTCGGCGCGACCTTCCGGAACGAGCAGGGTAACGCCGAGAACAACGCACACGACAACGGCGCTCCCCGCGATAATCCACCGGCGTGGTGCCGGCGACTCGGGGAACGCCTTGATCCACTGGCGCAACGATGTCACACGGATAGCGTAATAGCGCTTGCGTGATGCTGCTTATACGCTGGGTCAGCATGAGCCTCGATTTCTCTCAGCCTTTCACTGAACGCACTCCTCGGGTGGTCAACGCGGGGAAGTTGAACAGGGCGGCGGGGCGTCGTAAAGCGAAAGCTTTTTTGGCGGAAGGGGAGAACTCCGTCGAGGCGGCTGTGGCGACGGGTGCTGCGACGGACCTGTTTGTGACGGAGGCGGCGGCGGACCGTTTCGCGGATGTGGTGACGGCGGCGGGATACATGGACGTGTTCACGCACGCGATCACGGACAAGGCTGCGCAGGCGCTGACGGACACGGTGCACACGACGGGGATTTTCGCGGTGTGCAAGCCGGTGACGTGGACGCTCGGCGCGATTTTGAAAGGGCGCCCGAAGCTTGTCGCGGTGTGCGTGGAGACGAACGACCCGGGCAATGCCGGCACGATCATTCGCCTCGTCGACGCGCTGGGCGCCGACGCCGTCGTCTTCGCCGGCGACACCGTCGACCCGGAGTCGCCGAAAGTCGTTCGGTCCTCGGCTGGCTCGCTGTTCCACGTGCCGGTCGCCCGCGAGCGCGACATCAAGGGAGTGCTCGGCCAACTGCGGGCAGCAGGCTTATCGACGTTCGCGACCACCATGCACGGCGAGGTGAACCTTGCCGATTCCGGTGATGCGCTAAACCAGCCCACTGCGTGGCTGTTCGGCAACGAAGCCCATGGGCTGCCCGGGGACGTCCTCGAGTCCGCCGATTACACCGTTTCCATTCCCATTCAGGGTTCCGCCGAGTCGCTGAACCTGTCCACAGCCGCGTCGATCTGCTTGTGGGAGTCGGCGAAGGCGCTCGCAGAGGATTAGGCACTCGGCGGGACGGGGGCACCACTCGGCGCGGCACCACCAGATCCTGCCGGGCCACCGGGGCCACCGGAACCGCCGGGGCCGCCGCCCATGCCGGGTACAGCGCCGCCGGAACTCGGTGTCGTGGTGTCGATGGGGACATCGATGGTCGCGTTGTAGCCAGCTTGGACATCCCCGGATACCGCAGGGGTTTGCTGTTCCCAGCCGTCGCCGAAGACGTTGTCGGTCTCCAGCGTGATTCGGGAATAGGGCGTTCCGGAATCGGTGTAGTTGTCAGTCCCGTAGACCGCGTCGCAGACCTCTGCCGGAACAGCGATCTGCGAAGTGAGAATCGCGTTAGTGCTGTCGGCGATATCGTCCACTGAGGGGAATACCTCGAAGTGGATATGGGGCCAGCGACCTTCGTAGCACCCCGGAACGATGGTCGTGAACTCGACGAATCCGTCATTGCCGGTGACCTGGACACCACGCAGGTACGTTTCGTCTTCTAGACCGGATGAATACATGGAATAGCGGCCGGCAGCGTCGCAATGCCAAATATAGACAGCGGCACCCACCATCGGGGAGTTGTTGTTGACCATGTCGACGATGTTCATCCGCAACTTCAGCGGCACACCACTTGCGGTTGCGCCACCACCGATCGAGCCACGGATATCGCTGCGCTCAACGCCGACCTTCTCTAGAACGTCTGGTCCGTTGGAACCGTCGCCCGGATATGGCCCGGCCGTTTCGCTGTTCATCTCGGTGAGGTCTTCAGCTGTACTGGTGGCCGTGGCCGACGACGCGCTTGTCGGCGATGTCGTAGTTGAGGATGCGTTGTTCTTCGCGCTCGGGGCGCATGCCGCAAGCGCGGCCGTTCCGGCGCCCAAGCCGAAGATGCCCAACAGTCTGCGCCGCGACAAGCGGTTCTCAATCGTGGCGATGTCGAAGATCAGACCTTGGTCTTCGGGATCCTCTGCTTGGTTTGGCAGCACGCGGCCCTCGAAAGTTCTCGGAACTTCATTGACGCCATTCACTGTGTTGTTTTCACGGGTGCCCAATTTCAATTTCCTTCTCTGTACTGGGCGGAGCCGGGGATGTCTTGTCCCTCGTGGGATACCGGCAAAGGCACTTTAAAAAACATTTCTGTGGTGGCACCCCGGTTGATGTGTAAGTACGCGCAAAACATGGCCACAGTTAGGCAATGTTTCAACTGCGAGTTGGCTGTTCGAGATCACTGCGGGGTACGCGGGACCGCGCAGGTATGCTTGTCACCGTTCTATATCGCTGCCGGGAAAGAAAGGTGCGGGTGTAGTGAGCACCGAAATTGAACTGACCGAGGACGCCCTGAACAAGGCTGCGGACGAGGCAATCGCTGCTTTTGAGGCGGCGCCGGACCTGGCGTCGCTGGAGGAGGCGAAGCGCGGGCATTTGGGCGAGCAGTCGCCGATCATGCAGGCGCGCAAGTCACTCGGGTCGATTCCGAAAGAGCAGCGCAAGGACGCGGGCCGCTTCGTGAACATGGCGCGCGGTCGCGCGGAGAAGCGCTACAGCCAACTGCACGCCGAGCGTGAGGCGGAGCACCGCGAGCAGCAGCTGCGCGAGGAAAAGGTCGATGTCACACTGCCGACGTCGCGTGCGCAGGCTGGTGCGATGCACCCGATCACGACGCTGAGCGAGCAGATCGCCGACATCTTCGTCGGCATGGGCTGGGAAGTCGCCGAAGGCCCGGAGGTCGAGGCCGAGTACTTCAACTTCGACGCGCTGAACTTCATCCCGGACCACCCGGCGCGCACCCTGCAGGACACGTTCTACGTCGGCGAGGAAGGCTCCCGCCAGGTCATGCGTACCCACACCTCGCCGGTTCAGGTGCGCACGATGCTTGAGCGCGAACTGCCGATCTACATTGCGTGCCCGGGACGTGTATTCCGCACTGATGAGCTCGACGCCACGCACACCCCGGTTTTCCACCAGGTGGAAGGCCTCGCCGTGGACAAGGGCCTGACGATGGCGCACCTGCGCGGCACGCTTGACCACCTGGCGAAGGTGCTGTTCGGCCCGGAAACCAAGACGCGCATCCGCACCAACTATTTCCCGTTCACCGAGCCGTCCGCGGAGGTGGACGTGTGGTTCCCGAATAAGAAGGGCGGCGCCGGCTGGATCGAGTGGGGCGGCTGCGGCATGGTCAACCCGAATGTGCTCCGTGCTGTTGGCGTCGACCCGGAGGAATACTCCGGCTTCGCATTCGGCATGGGCATTGAGCGCACGCTGCAGTTCCGCAACGGTCTGACGGATATGCGCGACATGGTCGAAGGTGATGTCCGCTTCACGCTGCCATTCGGTGTTCAGGCGTAACAGGGAAGGTTGAAGGAGAGTAGAAAATGCTGATTTCTCAGAAATGGTTGACGTCCCTGCTGAATAACGCCGGTAACCCCGGTTGGTCCGTGAGCTCCGAGGAGCTCGATGCTGGCTTCGTGCGCGTCGGCTTTGAAACCGAGGGCTACGAGCCGCTCCCGGAAGTCACTGGCCCGCTCGTTGTCGGTCGGGTCGAGGAGATCGAGGAGCTCACCGGGTTCAAGAAGCCGATCCGCTACTGCCAGGTCAACGTCGGCGACGCCAACGGCACGGGCGAGCTGCAGGGGATTATCTGCGGCGCCCGCAACTTCGCACTGAACGATCTCGTCGTCGTTTCCCTGCCGGGCGCAGTGCTGCCGGGCGGGTTCGAGATCTCCGCGCGCAAGACCTACGACCACATCTCTAACGGCATGATGGCCTCCGAGGCGGAGCTCGGATTCACGTCCAAGAGCGACGGCATCATCGTCCTGCCGGAGGACGCAGGTGTTCCGGGCCAGGATGCCCGCGAGGTGCTCGGCGGTTTCGACGACACTGTTTTCGAGGTCAACGTCACTCCCGACCGCGGCTACGCGCTTTCGGCACGCGGGCTCGGCAGGGAAGTGGCCTCCGCCTTCGGGCTGGAGTACAAGGACGTGGCAGTGGAGCCGCAGATCAGCGGTATTGATCTGTCTGCCGTGCCGGAGCCCACAGGCGACGCTCTGCCGATCACCGTCGAAGAATCGACGAAGGCGCTGCGTTTCGGTGTTCGCAAGGTCGAAGGCATCGACCCGGCTGCGCAGGCGCCGTTCTGGATGAAGCGTGCGCTCATGCTCGCTGGCATCCGTTCCGTCAACGCCGCGACCGACGTGACCAACTACATCATGCTGCTGCTCGGCCAGCCGATGCACGCCTTTGACGCGGATAAGATCGCTGGCGGTCTGCGGGTGCACAATGCCTCTGGTGACGAAGAATTCGAGACCCTCGACCACGTCAAGCGCACGCTCACCCCGGGTGATGTGGTCATTTCCGATGACAATGGCATCCAGTCGCTCGCCGCGATCATGGGCGGCACGACCTCCGAGATCGGCGACGACACCACCGACGTCTTCTTCGAGGCCGCGACGTGGGATTCGCTCACCGTCGCGCGTTCCGCACGCCACCACAAGTTGAGCTCGGAAGCTTCTCGACGCTTCGAGCGCGGCGTCGACCCCGCCCTCGTCGAGGTAGCCCTGGATCTGGCATGCGCGCTGCTCGTTTCGATTGCGGGCGGAACTGTCACCGACAAGCGCACGATCGTCGGCGATGCACCGCAGCCCGACGCGATCCGTCTGCGCGCGGCGCAGCCGTCGGAGCTGATCGGCGTGGATTACTCGGTTGAGACCGTGGTCAAGCGCCTCGAGGAGGTCGGCTGCTCTGTCGAGCAGACCGAGGAAAATGGCGAGACCGTTCTTTCCGTGACTCCGCCGACGTGGCGCACCGACCTGAACGAGCCGGTGGAATTGATCGAAGAGATCGTCCGACTTGGGGGCCTCGACGAAATTCCGCTTGAGCTGCCGACCCCGCGCGGAGGCCGTGGCCTCTCGCCGCTGCAACGCCGTCGCCGTGCTGTCACTCACGCGCTGGCCTACTCCGGCTACGCGGAGGTCATCCCGACGCCGTTCATGTCCAATACTGTGCTGGACACCTGGGGCCTGGAGGCTGACGACGACCGTCGCCGCGTTGTCACGGTGCAGAACCCGCTCGACGCTGATTATGGAGTCTTGGCGACGACGCTTCTGCCGGCAATGCTCGAAGCCGTCGGCCGCAATGTCGCGCGCGGACGCAACGACCTTTCGTTGTTCTCCGTCGCACAGGTCGCTTACAAGTCGTCTGCTTCTTCGCCGATGCCGAGCGTCGCTCAGCGTCCGGCTGATGCCGAGATCGAAGAGCTCATCGCTTCGCTGCCGCTGCAGCACCTTCACGCTGCGACTGTGGCGACGGGCAATACGGAGCTCGAAGGCCCGTGGGGTGACGGCCGCGCCTACACGTGGTCGGATGCCGTCGAGTCCGCCCAGGTCGTCGCACGGGCCGCGGGAGTAGATCTCCAGATCTCTTCCGCCGAAGAGCTGCCGTGGCACCCCGGCCGTTGTGCCGCACTGTCTGTGGCGGTCGACGGCGGCGACCTCGTGGTCGGCCACGCCGGTGAGCTTCACCCGCAGGTGCTCGAAGCACTGGGCCTTCCCGCACGCACGTGCGCGATGGAGATCGACCTGACCGCACTGCCGTTGGCGGAGAAGCTTCCTGCGCCGGTGCTGTCGTCCTTCCCGGCGCTGCATCAGGATGTCGCGCTGGTCGTGGACGAGGAGATCCCAGCTGAGTCTGTGCGTCGCACGCTGGAGAACAATGCCGGCGACCTCATCGAGAGCGTGACGCTTTTCGACGTCTACCGCTCCGAGTCCCTGGGTGAAGGAAAGAAGTCGCTCGCATTCGGGCTCGTGTTCCGCGCGCCGGATCGCACGCTTACCGAGGACGAAGCATCCGAAGGCCGGCTTGCCGCAGCAGAGGCAGCGAAGAAGGAATTCGGCGCAGAGATGCGCGCATAAAATTATTTGCGCTGAATTATTTGCAAAGGGCGCGGGTGCTGTGTAGCCTGACGCTATGACCATCAAAGTCGCAGTCGCAGGAGCCACTGGCTACGCGGGCGGGGAGATCCTCCGCCTGCTCGTCGGGCACCCGCGCTTTCTCGATGGAACCTTTGAAATCGGCTCACTGACCGGAAACTCGAATGCCGGTCAATTAGGTGCTGACGTGCTTCCGCACGTTCCGCAACTGGCGGACCGCGTGATCGAGGAGACCGCCGTCGAGGTGCTGGGCGCGCACGATGTCGTCTTCCTCGGACTGCCTCACGGGTTCTCTGCTGAAATCGGCGCTGTGTTGCCGGAGTCCACACTCGTGCTGGACTGTGCCGCGGATTTCCGGCTCCGAAACGCGGAAGACTGGACTGCATATTACGGATCCGATCACGCCGGATTTTGGCCCTACGGAATTCCGGAAATGCCGGGGCACCGCGAGGAGATTGCGAGTGCCAAACGGATCGCCATCCCCGGGTGCTTTCCCACCGGTGCGACGCTCGCGGCGTTGCCGGCGGCTGCCCGAGGATTGGTGGAGCCGAAGTTCAACGTCGTCTCGGTGACCGGTGTGTCCGGCGCGGGAAAGAAGGCCAATGTGGACCTGCTTGGCGCTGAGACGATGGGATCGGTGAAGGCGTACAACACCGCCGGCAAGCACCGCCATACCCCGGAGATGGTGCAAAACCTCTCCGAGGTGACCGACGAGAAGGTGTCGGTGAGTTTCACACCGGTGTTGGCACCGATGACGCGCGGCATTCTCTCCACCGTCACCGCGCCGTTGAAACCGGGCGTGACTGAGGAGAATGCGCGTGCTGCCTACGAGGAGTTCTATGCGGGCGAACCATTCGTGCGACTGCTTCCGCAAGGGCGCCAGCCGCAGACCCAGCACATCGTGGGAACGAATATGTGCCTGATGCAGGTCGAGGTCGATGAATCGGCTGGTGTTCTGCTGGTCACGTCGGTGATCGACAACCTCACCAAGGGGACCGGCGGGGCAGCGGTGCAGTGCATGAACCTCGCCCTCGGATTCACCGAGACGGACGGTCTTCCCTTGGCGGCGGTAGCGCCATAGACGGGTCGACGCCTTTCATCGCGCGGCTGCTTTTGAAGTAAAGGAATGTGACATGGCTACGACAGGTGTGACAGCCCCCGCCGGGTTCTCGGCGGCTGGAGTCACGGCAGGAATCAAGCAATCCGGCAAGCCGGATATGGCGTTGGTGGTCAACAACGGCCCGCGCTTTGACGCGGCTGCGGTGACTACCCGAAACAAGGTCGTTGCGGCCCCAGTCAAGGTCACTCGCAACGCACTGAATAACGGCACGCTTTCCGCCGTGGTTTATAACTCCGGCAATGCGAATGCCTGCAATGGCACACAGGGCGACCGGGACGCAGTGGAGATGCAAGAGGCCACGGCGCGCGAGCTCGGTGTGAAACCGTCTGAGGTCGCGGTGTGCTCCACGGGCCTGATCGGCGATCTGCTCCCGATGGAGACGATCCGATCCGGCATTTCGAAGCTGGGGGAGAACCTGGGCGATCACGGTCATCTCGCGGCGGAGGCGATCCTGACGACAGACCTGGTGTCTAAGGAAGCCATTGTCACACGCGATGGATGGAGTGTCGGCGGCATGGCGAAGGGCGTGGGCATGATGGCGCCGTCGCTGGCGACCATGCTCGCATGCATCACCACCGACGCTGTGGTGAGTTCGGCTGTGCTGGATTCGGCTCTGCGTGAAGCGGCCGGTGAAACCTTCAACACGCTCGATATTGACGGTGCGACCTCCACCAACGACACAGTCATTGCGATGTCGTCGGGCGCATCGGGTGTGCAGCCGACCTCCCAGGAGTTCACCGAGGCGGTCATCGAGCTGTGCGAGGAGCTCTCACGCCAGTTGCAAGCTGATGCGGAGGGTGTGACCAAGCGCGTCGTCATCACGGTGGAAGGCACCGCCGATAACACGCAGGCTCTCAATGCAGCGCGCACCATTGGGCGCGACAATTTGGTCAAATGCGCCATGTTCGGTTCCGACCCGAACTGGGGGCGCGTGCTCGCCGCTGTCGGAATGGCGGACGCTGAGATGGACCCGGAGAAGATCACTGTGTCTTTCAACGGCACCCCGGTATGCGTCGACAGCACCGGCGCTCCAGGTGCGCGCGATGTCGATCTCAGCGGCGCGGATATCGAGGTCCTTGTGGATCTTGGGACCGGCGGGCCGGGACGCGCGAGCGTGCGCACCACGGATCTGTCGTATTCGTACGTGGAAATCAATTCGGAATACTCGACGTAGGAGCGGAGGTTCACTGTTGAATTTGAGCAATCAGGACCGCGCGCACGTCCTCGCTGAGGCGCTGCCGTGGCTGCAGCACTACCGCGACAAGATCGTCGTGGTGAAATACGGCGGCAACGCCATGATCGACGATGACTTGAAGTCCGCTTTCGCCGCGGACATGGTCTTTTTGCGCACCGTCGGCGCGAAGCCGGTCGTCGTCCACGGCGGCGGCCCGCAGATCACCGCGATGCTGGGGCAGTTGGGACTCGACGGCGGTGAGTTTATCGGCGGCTTCCGCGTGACCACGCCGGAGATCCTCGATGTCGTCCGCATGGTGCTCTTCGGCCAGGTCGGCCGCGACCTGTTGGGACGCATCAACTCGCACGGTCCGTACGCGGTGGGCACCTCCGGCGAAGACGCCGGTCTGTTCACGGCGCAGAAACGCTATGTCGAGGTCGATGGTGAGAAGAAAGACATCGGTCTGGTCGGCGAGATCGTCGATGTGAACCCGTCGGCGGTCATGGACATCATCGAAGCCGGCCGCATTCCAGTCGTGTCCAGCATCGCCCCGGGCAATGACGGCAATGTGTACAACGTCAACGCAGACTCGGCGGCGGGTGCGCTCGCCGCGGCGCTCAAAGCAGAACGTCTCGTCGTGCTCACCAACGTAGAGGGCCTCTACACCGACTGGCCGAATAAGGATTCGCTGCTGTCCAAGATCACGTTCAGTCAGCTCGCCCGCATGGTGCCGGATCTGGATTCGGGCATGATCCCGAAGATGGAAGCCTGCATGACTGCGGTGGAAGGCGGAGTCAACGCAGCGCATGTCATTGACGGGCGGATACCGCACTCGGTGCTTCTGGAGCTGCTCACCATGGGCGGCGTGGGCACAATGGTGCTGCCGGACGATTATGAGAAAGAGAACTATCCGGACGGAACTGTGTTCAGGAAGGATGATCCGCAGTGATGGGCAACCAGGATGCGCTGAACAAGTGGACCGACGTGTTCATGAATACGTACGGCACACCGCAGCTCCACCTCGTCAAGGGAAACGGCGCGACGGTGACAGACGCTGACGGCAACGACTACGTCGACATGCTGGCCGGCATTGCGGTCAACTCGCTGGGCCACGGACATCCAGCGCTTATCGACGCAGTGTCGACGCAGGTGAGCCAGCTCGGACACATCTCGAATTTCTTCGGGTCGGATGCGGCTTTGACTGCGGCGGCGCGGCTGCGCGAGAAGTTCGGTGACCCGGAGGCCAAAGTCTTCTTCTGCAATTCCGGCGGTGAAGCGAATGAGGCGGCATTCAAGCTCTCCCGCTTGACCGGACGGACGACGGTGCTGGCGGCCGAGAACGGCTTCCACGGACGCACGATGGGCGCGCTGTCGCTCACCGGCCAGCCGGGCAAGCGCGAGCCTTTCGCGCCGCTGGTGCCCGGAGTCGAGTACTACGCTTACGGCGATATCGAGCATGTGCGCGAGCTCGTCGACAAGCATGCGGGCGATGTCGCGGCGATCTTTATGGAACCGATCCAGGGCGAAGTGGGAGTGATTCCGGCGCCGGAAGGCTTCCTTAAGGATGTCCGCGCATTGTGCGACGAGCACGGGATTCTCATGGTCGTCGATGAGGTGCAGACCGGCGTCGGCCGCACCGGAGATTTCTTCGCGTTCACGCAGTCGGGCGTGCAGCCGGATATCGTCACCATGGCAAAGGGCCTGGCTGGCGGCATGCCGATCGGCGCGGTGGTCGCCAACGCGAAAACAGCAGTGCTGTTCACCCCCGGCGCGCATGGCACGACATTCGGCGGTAACCCCATTGCCTGCGCGGCAGCCAATGCGGTGCTGGATAGCGTCGACGACGCATTCTGCGTGGCGGTGAAAGAGAAGGGCGAGGGGCTGGCGGGAGCCGTCGATAAGCTTGCTGGCGTCGACCATGTGCGCGGCCGCGGATTGATGCTGGGCGTCGTCTTGTCGGCGCCGGTGGCGAAAGACGCGGTGCGCGTCGGCTTGAAGCATGGCGTGATACTGAATGCGCCGACGGATAATGTGCTGCGCCTGACTCCGCCGCTGACGATCACGGACGAGGAGCTTGACCGCGCTGTCGCCGCACTTGAGGCGACGCTGAACGAGTGTGTGGAGGAGACACGATGACAACACCGAATTCACGCGCCGTGCGCCAGGCGAAGATCCTGGCCATTCTCGACCACACGCGTGTGTCGTCGCAGGTGCAGCTCTCCGAGCTGCTGCTGGACGAGGGCATCGACATCACCCAGGCGACGTTGTCGCGCGACCTCGACGAACTCGGGGCGCGCAAGGTGCGCCCCACGGGTGGCGGGCGCTCGTATTACGCGGTGGGGGAGGAAGCCCAGTCCTTCCAGGCTTCCCCGAAAGGCCCGCGCGACAAGCTGCGCCGCATGCTCGCGGAGCTCGTCGTGTCCATCGACCACACCGGCAATATCGCCGTGCTGCGCACCCCTGCGGGCGCGGCACAGTACCTGGCAAGCTACATTGACCGAGTGGCACTAGAAAAAGTCGTGGGCACAATCGCGGGCGACGATACGGTGTTCGTTCTCGCGCGCGAACCGCTCACTGGCGCCGACCTCGCCGCTGAATTCATGGGCGAGGTGCAAAACGAGCCCAGCGATGAGGATTAGCTGGAAACCCCACGCTAGATAACTGAATTTTTAGACCTGGAATTTCACACTGCTGAATTAAGGAGCATTGACTGTCATGACCAACCGCGTTGTTCTCGCGTATTCCGGCGGCCTGGACACCTCCGTGGCCATCCCGTACCTGGCTGAAATGACCGACGGCGAGGTCGTCGCTGTCTCCCTCGACTTGGGACAGGGCGGCGAGGACCTGGAGTCCGTGCGCCAGCGCGCGCTGGATTGCGGCGCTGTCGAGTCCATCGTCGTGGATGCCCGCGACGAGTTCGCCGAGGAATACTGCCTGCCGACCATCAAGGCGAACGGCATGTACATGAAGCAGTACCCGCTGGTCTCCGCGATCTCCCGCCCGCTGATCGTCAAGCACCTCGTCGACGCAGCCAAGGAGCACGGCGGCACGCACGTCGCGCACGGTTGCACCGGCAAGGGCAATGACCAGGTCCGTTTCGAAGTCGGCTTCGTCAACCAGGACCCGGACCTGGAGATCATCGCTCCGGCCCGCGATTACGCGTGGACCCGCGACAAGGCCATCGAGTACGCCGAGGGCAAGGATCTGCCGATTGAGCAGTCCGCGGCATCGCCGTTCTCCATCGACCAGAATGTGTGGGGCCGCGCCGTCGAAACCGGCTTCCTCGAGGATCTGTGGAACCCGCCGACAAAGGACCTCTACGCCTACACGGAGGACCCGGCGCTGGGCAACGCTCCGGACGAGGTCATCATTTCCTTCGAAGGCGGCAAGCCGGTCGCGATCGACGGTCGCAAGGTCACTGTCCTTGAGGCCATCGAAGAGATGAACCGTCGCGCCGGCGCCCAGGGCATCGGTCGTCTGGACATGGTCGAGGACCGTTTGGTGGGCATCAAGTCCCGCGAGGTCTACGAAGCACCGGGCGCAGTCGCACTCATCACCGCGCACGAGGCGCTCGAGGATGTCACGGTTGAGCGCGAGCTCGCCCGTTACAAGAGGCTTATCGACGCCCGCTGGTCCGAGGAGGTCTACGACGGCCTCTGGTTCGCCCCGCTGAAGCGCTCCCTGGATGCCTTCATCGAGTCCACCCAGGAGCACGTCACCGGTGATATCCGCATGGTGCTGCACGCCGGCTCCATCACTGTCAACGGCCGTCGCTCCAACCACTCGTTGTACGACTTCAACCTGGCCACCTACGACACCGGCGACACCTTCGATCAGACTCACGCCAAGGGCTTTGTCAAGCTTCACGGCCTGTCCTCCCAGATCGCCAACAAGCGCGACAGGGCAGCAGCTAACGCAGCTGCCCAGGAGAAGTAAAGATGAAGCAGCACGGCACGAACGAAGGCGCCCTGTGGGGCGGACGTTTCTCCGGCGGCCCGTCGGAGGCGATGTTCGCCCTGTCGGTGTCCACGCACTTCGACTGGATTCTGGCCCCGTATGACGTGCTGGCCTCCAAGGCGCACGCCAAGGTGCTCAACCGCGCGGGCCTTCTGACCGATTCCGATCTTGAAGCGATGCTAGACGGGCTCGAGCAGCTCGGCCGCGACGTCGCCGACGGCTCCTTCGGCCCGCTTCCGACCGACGAGGATGTGCACGGCGCGATGGAGCGTGGCCTGATCGACCGCGTCGGTCCGGAGCTCGGCGGTCGTCTGCGCGCGGGTCGTTCCCGCAACGACCAGGTCGCCGCGATGTTCCGCATGTGGGTGCGCGATGCCTTCCGTGACGTTGCGGCTGACGTGAGTGATCTGGTTGAAGCGCTCTCCAACCAGGCTGGCGCACACCCGGATGCCATCATGCCAGGCAAGACCCACTTCCAGGCGGCGCAGCCGATCCTGCTCGCGCACTCATTGCTGGCGCACGCCCAGCCGCTGCTGCGCGACCTGGAGCGCATCCGCGACCTGGACAGGCGCGTTGCTGTCTCGCCGTACGGTTCCGGTGCGCTCGCGGGCTCGTCGCTGCAGCTCGACCCCGAGGCGATCGCGGAGGAACTCGGTTTCGACTCTGCCACCGACAACTCCCTCGATGGCACGTCCTCACGCGATTTCGTCTCCGAGGGCGCGTTCGTGCTCGCCCAGATCGCCGTGGATATCTCCCGTCTGGCTGAGGAGATCATCGCGTGGTCGACGCCGGAATTCGGCTACGTCACGCTTGACGACGCCTGGTCCACCGGTTCGTCAATCATGCCCCAGAAGAAGAATCCGGATGTCCCGGAGCTCGCACGCGGTAAGACGGGCCGCCTCATCGGCAACCTGACTGGCCTGCTGTCCACGTTCAAGGCCCTGCCACTGGCCTACAACCGCGACCTGCAGGAGGACAAGGAGCCGATCGTCGATTCGGTCAACCAGCTCCGCATCCTCCTTCCGGCGATGACGGGCCTGGTGTCCACGCTGACATTCCACGAAGACCGCATGCGCGAACTCGCGCCAGCGGGATTCACCTTGGCGACGGACCTGGCCGAATGGATGGTCCGCCAGGGCGTGCCGTTCCGCGAGGCCCACGAAGCATCCGGCGCCTGCGTCCGCATCGCGGAGGCCCGCGGGGTGGATTTGGTGGATCTGACGGATGAGGAGCTCGCCGGCGTCGATAAGCGTCTCACCCCTGATGTGCGTGAGGTACTCACGATCGATGGTGCCGTGGCATCCCGTTCCACGCGTGGCGGAACCGCTGCTGTTCGCGTCGCGGAGCAGCGCAAGCGTGTCGACGACGCCAATGCCGCGGCGCGCGAGTGGGCACAGACTCCCGTGCGCGGCGCCTAGCCACCGTCTGTTTCACTGCGCGGGGCTGAACGGCACCTTAAACTGTGCCCATGACCACACAACAGGCCACTGGAAGCTCCAACAGCAGTGGGCGCGGATGCTCCGTCATCGTCGGCATAATTTTGGCGATCGTCGCTATTGCCGCGGTCCTCATGGGACGGGGTGTGATCCCCGGATTCGGCGGCGGTGACGGCGGCGCTGAGGGAGGCCTCGGTGCCAAAGGCACAAAAGAAATCCACGGGGTAATCGGTTCCGAGAAACGCGAGTACTTCGAGGACCCGGAAGTTGTGGAGCGTCTGGCGGAGCTCGGCTTCACCGTGAATGTCAGTACCGCAGGTTCGCGCCGAATCGCCACTGAGGTGAAGCTGGAAGACCAGGACTTCGTCTTCCCGTCGTCGAGCCCGGCGACGCAGAAAGTCACCGACCAAGGCTCCGGCTATTCCACCGACTACCCGTTCTTCTCGCCGATGGCGGTAGCGACATTTCAGCCGATTGCGGAACTGCTCGAAGGCGCAGGTGTGGTGCGCCGCGACGGTGATAGCTACATTCTGGACGTCAACGCCTATATCGACCTGACCAAGGAAGGGAAGCGTTGGCGCGATCTCGGCGATACCTTCCCTTCGCCGCGCAATGTGCAGATCTCCACGACGGATATCCGCACTTCCAACTCTGCGGCGATGTTCCTGTCCATCCTGGCTTGGCAGTTCGGTGAGCGTGAACCTGATAAAGCCAACGACGTGAAATGGCTGACTGAACAAATCTCGCCATATTTCACCGGCCAGGGCTACACCCAGTCGTCCTCCGCGGGGCCATTCAACGACTACCTGAGTCAAGGGATGGGATCAGCGCCCATGGTCCTGGTCTACGAGGCGCAATTCCTTGGCGAGAAAATGAAGCCGAATTCGCGCATCAAAGACGACATGGTGCTGCTGCAGTTGGATCCGACGGTGCTGGCCAACCACGGACTCGTCGGCATCAGCGCAGAAGGCAAAGAGCTCGGCCGGCTGCTGTCTACCGATGAGCAGCTGCAGAAACTCGCTGCCCAGCACGGCTTCCGTCCGTCCAGTAACGATTACCTGACCACGGCATTGGAAGAGAAACAACTGCCGCCGCCGTCCAATTACGTCTCGTCGGTGGATCCGCCCAATTACGACCGACTTGAATCACTCATCGAAGGCGTGGGCATGCGCTACGGCACCGTGCCGCCCCGCAACCAGGAGGAGCAGGAGAAATGAGAAAACTACTAGCACTGCTGTTGACACTTCTGACCGGAGCTGCGCTCACTGCCTGCGGGCTGACTGGCAGCGGCGACGGTGGTGGCGGCGGCTTCGGTGGCGGGAAAGGTAGCGGCAGCGGGGAAGAACTGAGCATCCTCGCCGCTACTGAGCTAAAGGACCTTGAGCCGCTTGTTCAGCAGGCGTCAGAGGAGCTCGGCTTCCCGATCAGTCTCGAGTTCCCGGCCGGTACCTTGCAGAATTCGCAGGACCTCAAACACGGCAAATACGACAACGGTATCGACGCGACATGGCTGGCCACGAACCGCTACATGGATCTGATCGGCGCACGTGGTGCACTCGCTGACGAGACCAAGATCGCGACGAGCCCCGTCGCATTCGGCGTGCAGGAGTCGAAAGCGAAAGAACTCGGCTGGGACAAAAAGCAGCCGACGTGGGGCGAATTCGCTGATGCCGCGCGCGAGGGCAAGTTCACCTTCGGCATGACGGACCCGTCGGCATCGAATTCCGGCTTCTCAGCGCTGGTGTCTGTGGCGACCGCGATGGCCGATACGGGCTCGGCGCTGTCGGACGAAGACATTGCGAAGGTCGGCCCACGTCTGCACGAGCTCTTCCAGGCGCAGTCGATGGTCTCCGGTTCCTCCGGTTGGCTCGCTGAATCTTTCCAAGAAGACCCCGACAAGGCCGACGCGATCGTGAACTACGAGTCGACCCTGCAACAGATGCGCAAAGACGGCGCGGCTATCGAGGTGATCGTGCCCGCCGATGGTGTCATCTCCGCCGATTACCCGCTGTCCACGCTGACTAATGCAAAGCACGAAGGTGCGCAGGACCAGGTCAAGGCGTTGGCTGACTGGCTGTTGGATCACCAGCAGGAGATCGCGGATTCCTTCCGACGTCCGGTGGGAGATGTCGACAATCTCCCGGCGGAGCTCGGCGACCAGACCGTGATTGAGCTGCCGTTCCCGGCGAGCCAGGAGACGGTCGCCGCGCTGGTGCAGCGGTACAACAACGAATACCGCCGCCGTGGCACGACCTCGTTCGTTCTGGATACTTCCGGCTCGATGGAGGGTGAGCGCCTGGATTCGCTGAAGCAGATCATGACGTCCTTCATCGACGGTTCTGCGTCGACGGACACCGGAAACGTCGCGCTGCGCGACGGCGAGCAGGTCACGTTCCAGTCCTTCTCCGACACTCCGCATGAGCCGGTCACGGGCACCTTCAGCACCACTGATGCTGCGGCGAAGCAGAAATTCCAGACCTATGTCGACGACCTAAAGGCATCTGGCAAGACCAATATTTACGACACTCTCATGGAGGTCACCGAAAAGACCGACCCGGCTTCCGGCATCAGCTCGATTGTTCTACTCAGCGACGGCGCGATGACTGCGGGACGCTCCTTCGACCAATTCAAGAAGGACTACGCCGCGGCAACAAATGGCAAGGGAAGCATCCCAGTCTTCGTCATCCTCTACGGTGAGGCGCAGACAGACCAAATGGAAGAGCTTGCCGACGTCACCGGCGGTGCCGTCTTCGACGCGATCAACGGCGATTTGAGCGACGCATTCAAGGAGATCCGTGGTTACCAGTAGCCCTTATACTTCCCCTTCTGACAGCGGTAAGGGAAGTGGCGGGAGCTTTTTCACCTCCCGCAAGAACCTGGTCGGAATGACCCTTGCGGTCCTAGTGATTGTGCTGCACCTCGCTATCGGGCTCGGCTTCCTGTGGCCAGTCGCGGCAGCGGCGGCGTGGGGTGCAGGAGTCGCGTTGACGCCGTCACCCGAGCGAAAGCAACTCGGTGCGAGCAGCACGCCAATGCTGCCGGCGCCGGTGGAATTGGATGGAAAGCTCACCGAGGCTTTGAAACCGCTGTACGACGTGCGCCCGCCGAAACCTGTCGGCCCGCAGGCGCGGGAGCTGGATAAAACCCTGCGCTTCGTCTTGAGAAATTGGGACGACCTCAACTCGGCCCCGCAGCACCAGCAGAATATCTGGGACATCATCAATATTTATCTGCCGGAAGTGGTCACGACCTACCTCGATGCACCGCAGTACCGCAGCCCGGAGGCGGTGAAGGTCATGTCCGGATCGCTGGGCACGCTGACGTCGGCGGCGGACAAAGTCAGGCAGGGCATTCTCGACCAGAATCTGCGGGCGATGGATTCGCAGGCTCGCACGCTGCGAGAGGCCTTCGGCGACCTACCGGGCCTAGAGGACACCTAAGCAGGGTACGATGAACGACCATGACGGCCGACACTCCGACGCTTGACCCGCAGCTTCTCGATATCCTTGCCTGCCCGCAGGACAAGGGACCTTTGGAATATCTTTCCGAGGAGCAATTGCTGGTCAATCGCCGGCTCGGTGTCGCGTACCGCATCGACGATGGCATCCCGGTGCTGCTTATCGACGAAGCGCAGCCGTACCCCGCCGCCTAGCTTTCTCGCGGCACACCAATCCGAATAGTGAATACCCACTCCCTTAGTGAACGAGGCTTGAAGGAACTGCTTTATGGCTGACAGCGCAACGATCATCGATGAACTGCAGTGGCGTGGACTGATCAATCAGTCCACTGATTTGGACGCACTCAACGAGGCGACGAAGCAGCCGATCACGCTGTACGCCGGTTTCGACCCGACGGGGCCGTCACTGCACGCCGGGCACCTTGTTCCGCTGCTGATGCTGCGTCGATTCCAGGAGGCGGGCCACCGCCCGATCGTGCTCGCCGGCGGTGCCACCGGCATGATCGGTGACCCGCGCGACGTGGGTGAGCGCACCATGAACTCCGCCGACACCGTCAGCGACTGGGCCGGCCGCATCTCCGGCCAGCTGAAACGCTTCGTCGACTTCGACGGCGATAACGCCGCCACCCTGGTCAACAACGCCGACTGGACGAACGACATGACGGTCGTCGACTTCCTGCGCGATGTGGGCAAGCACTTCTCGTTGGCGACGATGCTCTCACGTGACACCGTCAAGCGCCGTCTGGACAACGACGGCATTTCCTACACCGAATTCTCGTACATGCTGCTGCAGGCAAACGATTACGTGCAGCTGCGCCGCCGCCTCGACTGCACCCTGCAGGTCGGCGGTTCGGATCAGTGGGGCAACCTCGTCGCGGGCGTGGACTTGAACCGCCGCATGGACGGCGAAGCTGTTCACGCTCTCACGGTGCCACTCGTGACGGATTCCGAGGGCAAGAAATTCGGCAAGTCCACCGGCGGCGGCTCGCTGTGGCTCGACCCGGAGATGACCAGCCCGTACCGGTGGTACCAGTACTTCGTCAACACCGCCGATGCCGATGTGATCCGCTACCTGCGCTGGTTCACGTTCCTGACCAAGGAGGAGCTGGACGAGCTCGAGACCGAGGTCGCAGAGCGCCCATTCAAGCGCGAAGCCCAGAAGCGCCTGGCGCGCGAGATGACCGACCTCGTCCACGGCCCAGAGGCGACCAAGGCAGTGGAGCTCGCCTCCCAGGCACTCTTCGGCCGCGCTGAGCTTTCCGAGCTTGACGAGCCGACACTTGCCGCCGCAGTTTCTGAGACTGACGTCTTCACTGTTGAGCCGGGTGCTCCTCGCACGATCGTCGATCTCATGGTCGGCACCGGCCTGGTCGATTCGAAGGGCGCTGCCCGCCGCGCTATCAAGGAGGGTGGCGCATACGCCAACAACGCCCGCATCGAGTCCGAGGACTGGGAGCCGGGTTCAGACGAATTGCTGCACGGCCAGTGGCTCGTGTTGCGCCGCGGTAAGAAGAATTTCGCCGGCGTGAAGATCGCCAATTAATCAACCGGTCAGGCACTTAGGGAGGACGTGGAACGCATGAGCTACGACAACCGTGATAACGACCGCCGTGGAAATGGCGGCGGCTCCGGCCGTGACCGTGACCGCGGCCGAGGCCGTGATCGGGACGATCGCCGCGACCGCCGACATGGTGGCGACAAGCGGGACGGGCGCCGTGATGGCCGGCGCGATGACCGCCGCGGCGGCAACAAGGTGCGCCACGACCGCTCTAACCCGTACCGCCAGGGCTTCCGCGAGGACCGCATGGCTCAGAAAGAAAACGAGCCGGCAATCCCGGACGATATCGATGTCGCGGATCTGGACCCGTCGGTGCTGCAGGATCTGCGTGTTCTGTCGAAGGACAATGCCGACCGCGTGGCCAAGCACATGATCATGGCTGCGACCTGGATGGCGGACGATCCGAAGCTGGCGCTCAGCCACGCCCGCGCGGCGAAGAACCGGGCTGGCCGCGTCGGTGTCGTGCGTGAAGCAGCGGGCATCGCCGCGTATCACGCAGGGGAGTGGAAGGAAGCGCTTTCCGAGCTGCGCGCTGCACGTCGCATGAGTGGCGGCCCGGGTCTGCTCGCCGTCATGGCGGATGCGGAGCGCGGTCTCGGCCGCCCGGAAAAGGCCCTCGAGATCGGTCGCAGCCCAGAGGCGCGCGAGCTTGACGAGGATTCGACGATCGAGCTCGCCATCGTCATGGCTGGCGCACGCCACGATATGGGCCAGCACGAATCGGCGTTGGCGACGCTGCAGCAGCTCAATCCGACGATGAAGGGCGACAGCTTCGAGCACATCCGCCTGTCCTATGCGTACGCTGACGCGCTCGCGCAGGTTGGCCGCACCGACGAGGCCAAGCAGTGGTTCGAGCACGTGGCTAAGGTCGATTCCGACAAGCTGACCGACGCAGCCGACCGCCTGAAGGAATTCAAGTAGCGCTGACGAAGGGGAGAGACCTGCTGTGAGAATCACGCAGCTTTACGACGCATTATTGCTCGACCTGGACGGCACCGTTTGGGCCGGCGATAACGCGATCCCGAAAGCAGTGGAGGCCGTCACTGCGGCCAAGGATGCCGGTCTATCTGCCTCCTACATCACCAACAACGCGTCCCGGCCGCCGTCGGAAGTCGCTGCAAAACTGACTGCGATGGGGCTGCCAAGCGAATCGGCAGACGTGCTGACCTCCGCGCAGGCCGCTGTGCAGTTGGCTACGAAACACGCCCAACCCGGCGAGAAGATTCTCGTGATCGGTGCGCCCTCGTTCGCGGACCTGGTGCGGGAAGCCGGCTTCGTTCCGGTGGATTCTGCAGATGAGTACCCCAAGGTCGTTGTTCACGGCCATTCGCCGGACAACGGTTGGCGCCAACTCTCCGAAGCAGCTCTCGCCATTGCACAGGGCGCGAAATATATCGCGAGTAACCTCGACACGACACTGCCGATGGACCGCGGACTCATGGTTGGCAACGGCTCGATGGTCGCGGCAGTGACCAGCGCTACCGGCGTGACCCCGCAGGCGGCGGGCAAACCAGAGCCCGCGATGTTCGAGCTCGCGAAGGCGAATCTCTCTTCATCCCGCCCCTTGGCCGTCGGAGACCGTTTGGATACCGATATCGCAGGCGGTGTCGCCGCGAAGATGGACACGCTCCACGTGCTCACCGGTGTGTCTGGTCCGCTGGCGCTCATCGCTGCACCGCCAGCTCAGCGGCCGAGGTTCATCGCTGAAGACCTGAGCGTGCTCAGTGACGACGTGGACGTGGACGAACTCCGCCCAGCACCGCAGGGCGGATTCACCGCGACGCGCAACGGCGACGAGGTCACACTCGACGGCGGCACTGAGTCGTCGAGTCCGCTTCAGGCCCTGCGCACAGTTCTCTTCGTCGTGTGGGCAGACGGGGGAGACAACGGTTCAGTCGTCGTCAAGCCTGCTTCCGATGTTGCGCGTGCCGCTACCCAGGCCTGGTGGTGAGCGATATGAAACCGTCCGCACCGAAGCCGCACGATCCGCGCACGCCGTCCGTTTCCGTCGATGATGTGCGCGAACAATACGCGGCAGCGCTCACCGATGATCCCCACCTCGTGGAACGAGATGAAAACGGCGAAGAGGTCGTCGTCACCGACGAACTGGCCGTCGAATTGGCGCGCTACGAAGCAGCGTACGGCGTGCTCGCATCGGCCCTACAGGACGGGGAGTAGCGCATGCCGCCAGCAAGAAGAAGACTTGACGCCGAGCTCGTCCGCCGCAAAATCGCGCGCTCCCGCGAACAGGCCGTGGAGTGGATCAAGGCGGGACGCGTTGAAGTCGGCGGCTTCGTGGCCAAAAAGCCCGCCACGATCGTCGAGCCGGATGTGTCCATCAAAGTCGCGAAAGACGACAACGATGATTGGGCATCGCGCGGCGCGCATAAATTGCTTGGCGCGTTGGAAGCGTTTGAGCCGCAAGGTCTCAAGGTGAGCGGCAAGCGGGCGTTGGATGCCGGGGCGTCGACGGGCGGTTTCACTGATGTGCTGCTGCGTCGCGGCGCGCGCGAGGTCGTTGCCGTGGATGTCGGCTACGGGCAGCTCGTGTGGCGTTTGCAGAACGACGAGCGGGTGAAAGTGCTCGACCGCACGAATACCCGGCACCTCACCCCAGAGCTGATGGACGGGCCCGCTGATCTGATGGTCGGCGACCTGTCGTTCATCTCGCTCGAACTCGTGCTGCCCGCGATCGCGGAGTGCATGACCGATGGTGCGGACCTTCTGCCCATGGTCAAACCGCAATTCGAGGTGGGCAAAGACCGGCTCGGCAGCGGCGGTGTGGTGCGGTCGCCGGAACTGCGCGAGGAGGTCACGCTCGATGTCGCGAGGAAGGCGCTCGAGCTGGGCCTTAGCTGCAGAGCAGCGACCGCATCCCCGCTTCCCGGGCCGAGCGGGAACGTAGAATACTTCCTATGGCTCGTTCGCGACGGTGGCGCAAGCGCCCCGAGCGACGCTGAACTAGCCCGGATCATTCACCGGGCAGTAGAGGAAGGACCGGAAAACTAATGGCCGCAGAAGTCGTTCACGACGCAGGCGGCGCCGAGGAAGTAGGCGCCGCCGACAACAGCGACCGTATTGTCCTTCTCGTTCCGCACACCCGCCGCGAAGGCAATATCGCGTCCGCGAACCGCGCGACCGAGCTCCTACTGGAAGCAGGTCTGACGGTGCGGCTGCTCGGCGACCGCGATGTCCCGTTCACCGATAACTACCCGGCCCTGGCGGGGCTGGACACCGTCGACCCGGGGCCGGACGCCGCGAAGGACTGCGAGCTGGTGCTCGTCCTCGGCGGTGATGGTACTTTCCTCGGCGCAGCCGGCATGGCGCGCGAACAAGACGTGCCGGTGCTGGGCATCAACCTGGGCCACATCGGCTTCCTTGCCGAATGGGAGGAAGACAGCCTGGAGACAGCTATCCGGCGCGTCATCGACCGCAATTATCGCGTCGTCGACCGCATGACCATCGATCTGACCGTCCACGATTCCAATAATGACCTCGTGGGAGAAAGCTGGGCGCTCAACGAGGCCAGCCTGGAAAATATCGACCGCAGCGGCGTTCTCGACGCGATCTTGGAGGTCGACTTCCGCCCGGTGAGCTCGTTTGGCTGCGACGGTGTGCTCATTTCTACTCCGACAGGCTCGACAGCCTACGCATTCTCCGCCGGCGGCCCGATCCTGTGGCCGGAGCTCGACGCTATTTTGGTCGTGCCCAATAATGCGCACGCGCTGTTCACCACGCCGCTCGTGGTCTCGCCGCAGTCGACGGTCGCGGTGGAATCTCTGATCACCACCACGCACGCGAAGGTCGTCGCCGACGGAATCCGCCAGGTGGACATGCCGCCGGGCTCCCGCCTGGAGGTCGTTCACGGCCACCGTCCGGTGCGCCTCGTGCGTCTCGACGACAGCCCGTTCACCGACCGTCTCGTGCGCAAGCTGCACTTGCCGGTCAATGGTTGGCGCGGCCCCGTGGTCAAGGACGATAACTCGTATTCTGAGTCTGTCACCAGGCGCGAAGCGCACTGACACGCTATTTACGCCCGACAAGCTCAAAGGTCTGCATGCTCGTAGAAATTTCGATCGACAACCTCGGGGTCATCCCGCATTCGCATGTCGAATTCGCCCGCGGCCTCAACGTGCTCACCGGCGAGACCGGTGCGGGCAAGACCATGGTGGTCACCGGTTTGCGTCTGCTCACCGGCGGGCGCGCGGATGCGTCGAAAGTGCGCACCGGGGCACAGCAGGCGGGAGTTGAGGGGGCATTCAACGCCGACGCGCTGGACGAAAAGTCGCGCGAAAGAATCGCTACGCTTATCGACGACACCGGTGCCGCCGCCGACGAGAACGGCGAATACTTGGCTGTGCGCACAGTGAAAGCCACTGGTCGTTCTCGCGCGCACCTCGGCGGACGTACGGTGCCGGCGGCGACATTGAGCGAATTCACCGGCGAACTGTTGACGATTCACGGTCAGAACGACCAGTTGCGCTTGCTCTCACCAGCGGAGCAGCTTGCTGCACTCGACTCCTACGACCCGAAGATCGGGCCGCTCAAGGAGAGCTACCGCGACTCGTTCACCGCATGGCGGAAAGCATCGAGAGATCTCGAGGAGCGGGTGACGAAGCGCCGGGAGCTCGCCCAAGAAGTGGACCGGCTCACCTTCGCTGTGGGCGAGATCGATGATGTCGCCCCGGAGGTCGGCGAGGACACTGAATTGGTCGCATCGGTCAACCGCCTTCAGGATGTCGACGCTTTACGTGAGGCAGCGCAGGAAGCGATCGTCGCGATTGACGGCGCGGACGCCGTCGGCGAATTCAGCGCTGACGAGGACACCGCTTCCGATCTCGTCGGCCGGGCTGCAGCGGCGTTGACCGGATCGAGCGACGAGCAACTGCGCGCGCTGGGGGAGCAGCTCAGCGACGTCGCCTCGGTCCTCTCCTCCGTGTCCGGTGAATTGGGCATGTACCTGTCCGAATTGCCTAGTGACCCGGAAGAGCTCGAGCGTCTCCTGCAGCGCCAGCAGGAACTCAAAGGCTTGACCCGGAAGTATGCGCCGGATCTCGCCGGTGTACTGAAGTGGCGCGACAAGGCGCAGGCCCGACTTGAATCGATCGACACCTCCGCCGAGGCCCTTGACCAACTGAAGAAGAAGGTCGCCGAGCACAACAAAGCCATGGTGTCGCGGGCGAAGAAACTGACCAAGGCGCGCACTGCGGCGGCGGAAAAGCTCAGCACAGCTGTGACTGAGGAATTGCGCGGCCTCGCCATGCCGAAAGCGCGGATCACCGTCAACGTCGACAAGCAGGACTACGACCGCAATGGCGCTGATGCAGTTGAGTTGCGGCTCGCCCCTAATGATTCTCTCGAACCTCAGCCGCTCGCGTCGAGTGCGTCCGGCGGCGAGCTTTCGCGCGTCATGCTGGCGCTCGAGGTGATTCTCTCCGCGCAACGTGGTGGCGCGACCTTGGTCTTCGACGAAGTCGACGCCGGAGTCGGTGGACGGGCAGCGGTGGAGATTGGTCGCCGCCTTGCCCGCCTCGCCCTGAACAACCAGGTGATTGTGGTGACGCACCTCCCGCAGGTCGCTGCCTATGCCGACAACCACTTGCACGTGGCCAAGAATGTGGGTGACGAGACGGTGACGTCCGGTGTGAAAGAGCTGCACGGTGACGAACGTGTCGACGAACTCGCCCGGATGCTCGCCGGCATGGATGACTCCGCATCGGGCCGCGCCCACGCAGCTGAGCTTCTGGAGAAAGCTCGCGCCGATGTGGAGGCGTTCCGCGCCTAGACTCCGGCGGGGTGCCGCGCGCTGTGAATTCTGTCGCCTGTTCCGCGCGCCTTCACCGAATATCCTGCTCCGACGGGCAGAATCATGACCCATGAGCTCAACTTCCCGTACTCCCTCCGCCGAGAAGAACGGCACGAAGGCGTCCTCTTCCGGAAGCACGTCCACCAGCACGAAGGTGACCGCCTCCAAGGCAGACGCACCGGAAAAGCAGCTGGAAAAGCAGCCGGCCAAGAAGGTCGCCGATAAAACGGCGATCACCGAGACCATTAGCGGTTCCTTGCGCGATTGCACCCCACAGGGCAAAGGCATGCGCAAATTCAACGACGGCGATATCGCGATTGTCGACGCGCCTGACATGAGCCGTCGCGAAGCTCAGGCGCTGGTGGAAAAGCGTCCTGGCGCGGTGGTGAATATCGCGAAGTTCTCCTCCGGAAATATTCCCAATTATGGTCCACAGCTGCTTCTTGACGCAGGAATTCCGCTGCTGGAAAACGCCGGCGCTTCCACGCGCGGTTCTTTCCGCGACGGCAAGAAGGGCTCCGTGACCGCGGACGGCGAGGTGCGCGCGGGCAAGAAAGCGATCGCGCAGGCTGACGCGCTTGACCGTGCAACGGTCGACAGCGCTTTCGACGAATCGCAGCAGCACCTGGTCGACCACATGGAAGCCTACTTCGGCAACTCCATCGAGTTCATTCATTCTGAATCGCCGTTGCTTGTCGACGGCGTCGGCGTCCCCGAGCTCGGCGATGTCATCGCGGGACGCAAGGTCCTCATCGTCAGCCCGACTGGTGATACCCGGGAGCGCATCGAGACTATGCGCAATTTCATCCGCGAGTTCCAGCCGGTCATTATCGGTGTTGGCGCAGCCGCCGATACCCTGCTGGATGCGGGCTACTCCTGCGATTTCATCGTGGGCGATCCGGCAGATATCTCCAACGACAATCTGCGTGGAGATGCCCGCGTGATTCTCCCGGCAGACCCGGACGGCCACGCCGCAGGCCTGGAGCGGATCCAGGACTTGGGCGTCGGTGCCGTGACGTTCCCGGCGGCAACGGATTCGCCCACTGATCTCGCCATCTTGCTCGCGGTCTTCCATGACGCGGAGACCATCGTCACCGTGGGCGACAACCTGGATCTGGACCGCATCTTCGCCGGTGACGAAGACGCCACGCCCGCAGCGATGCTCACCCGTTTGAAGGCGGGCAACCGCATCGTGGATTCGCGGGTGATCGAGAATCTCTACGAAAAGTCCTCCTCCGGCAGGGGCATCGCTTGGGCGTGGGCGATTCTCGGATTGCTGGTCGCCGTCGCCACGGTGATCCTCATTGTCGGTCTGATGGGCAACGGTTCCTTCGTCGACAACCTCATCGACACCTGGAATAACTTCGCACTGACCGTCCAGAACTTGTTCTCGCGCTAAAAGGGGAGGAATCGCTTCAACATGCCGAAGAAGAAGACCGGAGCACCGGGTTTGGTGGCAAGCGGCCTCGCGTGGGGCATCGCGGCCGGTATCGCTTTGGGCGCGCTCGTCGTCGCCCCCTCGATGGCACCGATCGCAGACAACAGCTTCAACCACATCACGGGAAGTTCGTCTGAGGACGGCGGGAAGAAGACTGCCGCCGACGAAGAGTCCCAGCGTCAGGTGGATGCGGCGAACGCTTTGCTCGGGAACACGTCGACGAAGATCGTCGAGGGTGCGCTCGATCAGCGCCCGTTCATGGTGATCCGTACCCCGGACGCCAACGCTGACGATGTCGAAGTGACCAGTTGGTTGGCAAAGCAGGCCGGCGGCGTCGCGTCGGGCCAGATCACGCTGACCGATAAATTCTTGTCCCCCGAAGGTGCAGATGAACTGCGTTCCATTATCGCCACGACGTTGCCGGCGGGCGCGCAGCTGTCCGTCGACAACCAGGAGCCGGGTGTGCACGCCGGTGAGTCCCTCGGCGCGGCGTTGATGTTTGACCCCAAGGGCGATCAGCCGCTCGCCACCGTCGAAGACCGTGCCGTGGTGCTGCAGGCGCTGCGCGATGCCGGATTCATCGAGTACGCCGACGGGACGATCACGCCGGTCCAGGGCATCATCCTGGTCACCGGCGGAACGCTTAACGAGGAAGAAGCGGAGGGCAATAAGGACGAGAGCAGCGTCTACTCCGCGACCGTGATGGCTGACTTCGCGCGCGCACTCGATTCGAAGGGCGATTCTGTTGTGCTTGCCGGCCGCCGTGGCGCCGCCGCCGAGAAGGGGTCGTTGGCGCAGCTGCGTTCGGACGAGAAGTCGAAGGTCTCCACCGTCGACTCGCTGGAATCCGAGACCGGCAGGATCTCGACTGTGCTCGCACTCGCCGAGCAGATCAACGGCGGTTCCGGCGCGTACGGTTCTGCGTCGAATGCGAATGCGGATATGCCCGCTCCGAAGCCGGAGTCGCGTCGCGGGAACTGACCTCGGCGCTATCGTGGGCACCATGTCTGATTCCGCACCTAAGTCCGATTCGCAGCGGCACCGTTTCGAGGTGACGGACTCGGAGCTGCTTATCGACGCCCCGATTCTCGCCCTCCGCCGCGACACCGTCACCATGCCAGGCGGGTCAACCGCGACCCGCGAAGTGGTGGAACACTTCGGTGCCGTCGCTGTGGTCGCCGTCGACGCCAACGAACGCATCGCGATGGTGGAGCAATACCGCCACACCGTCGGCCGCCGGCTGTGGGAGTTGCCCGCAGGCCTGCTCGACTTCGACGGTGAAAACGCACTCGTCACCGCTCAGCGTGAACTCGTCGAAGAGGCGGGCCTGAAGGCAGGGAAGTGGTCGGTGCTCGTCGACTTGGTCACCTCTCCCGGGTTCGCGGAAGAAGCAGTGCGCGTTTTCTTGGCCACAGATCTCACCGAGACCGAGCGACCAGAACCAGAAGAGGAAGAGGCCGACATGGCTTTCGCGTGGGTGCCGCTCGATGAGGCTCGCGCCGATGTCATGAATGGCCGTATTGCGAACTCGATCGCCATCGCGGGCATTTTGTCCGCCTCCGAGGTACTCGCCGGAAGGGCGGAAGCACGCAGTACAGATACGCTTTTCGACCTGCGTCCCACGCACATGCCGAGGCGTCGCCGCGAGGAAGGGATCACGCCCGACATGAAGAAGATCAAATAGAAAGTCTCCAGTGTGGACGCACGAACAGTCGGCCAGCTCTGGCTCGACCACCTCGCCGTTGAGCGGGGCGTATCCGACAACACGCTGAGCAATTACCGCCGCGATGTCGAGAGATACCTCAATTGGCTCGAAGACACTGGCAAAACAGACCTTGGCGAGGTCGCATCGACGGATCTTGAAGACTATGTCGCAGATCTGCGGCGCGGGGGAGACGGGAAAAAGGGGTTGGCGGCGTCGTCGGCAAGCCGTGCCCTCGTGGTTGCGCGCGGCCTGCACAAATTCGCGGTGAGCGAGGGAGTGGTGGCAGCCGATGTCGCGGCGGGCGTGTCCCCGCCGAAGCTCGGAGAGAAGCTTCCGGACACGCTCAGCATCGACGAAGTGGGCATGCTTCTCGACGCCTGCCCCGACGAGACCCCCACCCAACTGCGCGACAAGGCGCTGCTTGAAATCCTCTACGCGACTGGTGCCCGAATCTCTGAGGTGCTCGCCTTAGTCGTGGACGATATTGCTGAGACCCGCGATTTCATCAAGGTCACTGGCAAAGGCGACAAACAGCGTGTGGTTCCGGTAGGCGGCGCCGCACAGCGTGCTCTCGAGGCGTATCTCGTCCGTGGGCGCCCGGCGTTGTCGGCGGGGAAGTCCCACGCCGTGTTCCTGAACAAGCGCGGCGGTGCGCTGTCGCGGCAGAGTGCGTGGACGATCATCAAGGACGCTGCGTCACGAGCAGGCCTCGACAAAGAGATCTCCCCGCACACGATGCGCCACTCCTTCGCCACGCACTTGTTGGAGGGGGGTGCCGACGTGCGCACAGTCCAGGAGCTGCTCGGTCACGCCTCTGTGACGACGACTCAGATATACACCCACGTCACACCAGAAAACTTGCGTGAAGTGTGGACCTCCTCGCATCCGCGTTCGTGACTGCGGGCGAATGACAGCCGTGTAAGATGACCATCAACAGCAAGGCACATCGTTCGCGTTGACAGCGTTGCGGACGCAGGGTGACGCAGGAAACGAAGGAGTGGCTCGGTGACAGAAGACGGACTTTTCAGCGCTTCGGAGCCGGAGGTCGGGCTGACGGGTCGGCCATTGCGTGAGTTCCCGCAGCCCAAACCTCTGGACAAGCACGGCCCCGCGACCATCATCTCGATGGTCAACCAAAAGGGTGGCGTGGGCAAGACAACGTCCTCGATCAACCTCGGTGCGTGCTTGGCGGAGCAGGGCCGCAAGGTCCTCTTGGTCGACCTTGACCCGCAGGGCGCACTGTCCGCAGGTTTGAACGTCACCCACGACGAGGATCAGGTCACGGTCTACGACCTCATGCTGGACAACACCTCGTCGATCCATGCCGCGATCAAGCACACCAATGTGTCCGGCTTGGACATGGTTCCGGCGAATATCGATCTGTCTGCGGCGGAGATCCAGTTGGTCAATGAAGTCGGTCGCGAGCAAACCCTCGGCCGCGCTCTGCGCCCTGTGCGCGGGGAATATGACTTCATCATCATCGACTGCCAGCCGTCGCTCGGGCTTCTCACCGTCAACGCCCTGGCGTGCTCGCAGGGCGTCATCATCCCGATGGAATGCGAGTACTTCTCTCTTCGCGGGCTCGCATTGTTGACCGACACGGTGGAGAAGGTGCGCGATCGCATCAATTTCGACCTGGACATCGTCGGAATTCTGGTGACCATGTTCGATCGCCGCACCACTCACGCCCGCGAGGTGATGGACCGCGTCGTGGAAGTCTTCGGCGACCGGGTCTTCGACACGGTGATCACCCGCACGGTTCGCTTCCCGGAAACGTCCGTGGCCGGCGAGCCCATCATCACCTGGGCTCCGAATTCGCCCGGCGCGGAACAGTACCGCAACCTCGCCCTTGAAGTCATCGAGCGCACCTCCTGACCGTATGACGACAGCTGAAAAGATCGATCCGCGCGACCCCGCCTTTGCGGGCGAGGGGTATCAGCCGGAGATCACCGGGTTCACCCTCGTGCTGAATAATTTCGAGGGGCCGTACGATCTCTTGCTGAATTTGATCAGCTCCCACAAGCTCGATGTCACCGAGGTGGCGTTGGCGGAAGTGACCGATGAGTTCATCGCCTACGTCAAGCAATTGGGTGAGACCGCCGAGCTGGACGAGATCACTGAGTTCCTCGTCACCGCGGCGACGCTGCTCAATTTGAAAGCACAGCGGCTGCTTCCGCGCAACGGAGACGACGAGGAGGAGGACCTCGAGTTCCTGTCGTCGCGCGACCTGCTTTTCGCGCGCCTTTTGCAGTACCGCGCCTACCAGCAAGTGGCGGACCAGTTCGAACGTTGGCAGGCGAGTGCTCGCCGGCGTTATCCGCGTGCCGTAGGCATGGAAGAGGCCTTCTCTGATGTGCTCCCGCCCGTCGCGCTGGGGCACACGCCTGGTTCTTTCGCCGAACTCGCGGCATCGGTGTTCCGTCCGAAGCCGCCGGAGGAAGTCCGAGTCGATCACCTTCACATCCAGCCGGTCTCCGTGCCGGAGCAGGCGGGAAAGCTGTTGGACACGCTCAAGCTCGCTGGGCCGCAGCACTGGCTGACGTTCACTGCTCTCACGCGTGATTGCACGCGTTCGATGGAAGTGGTCGGGCGTTTCCTCGCGGTGCTGGAACTCTACAAAGCGCACGCTATTGATGCGCAGCAAGAAGAAGCATTGGGGCAGCTCGATATTTCCTGGACAGGCAAGGACGTCGATCCGGCTGTGGTCGCCGCCGCGAACTGGGAGTAGAAAAGGACGGCTTTCATCATGACTGAATCCGGATCCATGCCGATGGTGAGTCAGTTGCGCTCGCAGGTCGAGTCCATCTTGCTCGTCATTGACACTCCGGCGCTCGCCGCAGATATCGGCGGCGCGTTAGGTGCCGCGGAGTCAGATGTCACGGCTTGCCTCACTCAATGGGCAGACGAACTCGAACAACGCGGCTCTGGCATGGACGTGCGCGAGACATCTGAAGGCTGGCGCCTTTTCACGCGGACGGAAAATGCCGACGCTGTCGAGGCATTTCTTGTCGACGGCGCGCACACGAAACTGTCACGCGCGGCGATGGAAACACTCGCCGTGGTGGCCTACCGCCAGCCTGTCACCCGTGCGCAAGTCGCAGCCGTGCGCGGCGTGAATGTCGACGGAGTGATCCGAACACTGACACTCCGCGGACTCATCGCTGAAGTCGACCCGGACGAGGCGACGGGCGCGCACCGCTACGTCACTACCGAACTGTTTCTCGAGCAGCTCGGCATCGATTCGCTCGACCGCTTGCCCGACTTGGCGCCGCTTCTTCCGGAAGTCGATTCCATCGAAGAGGCCTGGTAGTTTGGGGAGCCATGACCCCACCCGCTCGCCGAGAAGGCACACCGGACAACAGCAAGGACGAGAAGTTCTTTCTCTCCAACGCCAAGCCCGCTAAGCACCAGAATGTCAGCTTGAGCAATAGGCGTGAAAACGCCGCGAAGAACGCTGAACAGAACCAAGAACCGCACCCGCTCGCCGATAATTGGTGGGATGAGCGCGAAGACCCCGTCGCGCCGCTTGGCAAAGCGATTGACGACGGCGATGACGCTCCCAGCAGCACCCCGAAGCGCAAAACAAGCGAGGGTATCCGTCTGCAAAAGGTCCTCGCCCAAGCGGGCGTGGCATCGCGCCGCCACTCCGAGGTGATGATCGACGAGGGCCGCATTGAGGTCAACGGCAAGATCATCCGCAAACAGGGCGTGCGCGTGGACCCGAACGTGGACATCATCCGCGTCGACGGCGTGCGCGTGAACGTCAACGAAGAGCACCAATACTTCGCGCTGAACAAGCCGCGCGGCATGCACACCACGATGGAGGACGACCTCGGCCGTCCTTGCGTCGGCGATCTCGTCGCAGACCGTATCGTGTCGGGTCAGCGCCTGTTCCACGTCGGCCGCCTGGACGCCGACACGGAAGGTCTGTTGCTGCTCACCAACGACGGCGAGTTGGCTAACCGCCTCATGCACCCGAAGTACGAGGTGTCCAAGACCTACCTCGCCACTGTCCTCGGTGAGGCGAAACCCCCGCTGGTCCGCGAGCTCAAGAAGGGCGTAGAGCTTGACGACGGCATCGCCAAGGCCGACTACGTCCAGATTGTGGATACCTACCAGGGTCAGTCGTTGGTGCGCCTAGAGATCCACGAAGGCCGCAAGCACGTGGTTCGCCGCATGCTCAAGGCAGCGGGTTTCCCGGTCCAGCGCCTCGTGCGCACGAAGATCCACACGGTCCAGCTCGGTGAGCTGAAACCGGGAGCGATGCGTGCACTCAACGACTCAGAGCTGACGGCTCTCTACAAGGCGGTGGATATGTAATGAGCGCGAAGCTTGTGAATATGCCTGACGGCGGACTGATCCTCGCGGTCGACGGGCCATCCGGCACCGGCAAGTCGACGACGTGCCGTGCTTTGGCCAAGCAGCTCGACGCGAAATACGTCGACACCGGCGCAATGTACCGTGTGGCCACGCTCGCTGTGCTGCGCGCGGGCATTGACCCGGCGGATACCGAAGCCGTCGTCGCCGCCACACGCGACCTTCCGTTGGAGATCTCCGATGATCCGGATTCCACCGAGGTCATTCTTGACGGGGAGAATGTCGCGGGCGAGATCCGCGGCCGCGAGGTCACGCAGATTGTCTCGGCGGTCTCCGCCATCCCCGACGTGCGCACGAACCTTGTTGAGCTGCAGCGCAAGCTCGCACGCGAAGCGCACCGCGCGATCGTCGAAGGTCGCGATATCGGCACGGTCGTGCTTATCGACGCCCCAGCGAAAGCCTTCCTTACCGCTTCCCCGGAGGTGCGTGCCACGCGCCGCTACAACCAGGACATTGCTGCGGGACGCGAAGTCGACTACGACACTGTTCTGGCTGATGTCGTCCGTCGCGACGAGCTCGATTCTTCCCGCGCAACGAGCCCGCTGCGTCCGGCGGATGACGCGGAGATCATCGACACCTCCGACATGGATAAGGACGAGGTCATCGGCGCACTGATCTCGCTCATTGAAAGGAGCGCGCGATGAGCGAGCAGAATCGACCGCGCGAGGAGCGCGAGACCGAATTCGAGTACACCCACTTCAATCCCGCCGATTACGACGGTGAGGTCGTCTCCGAGTACGAGGCTTACGAGGAGGCTTTTGAAGGCGAACTCGAGGAATTCGACGAGTCAGAATTCGGTCCTGCGGACTTCGGTGACGACGAAGACGACGAAGAAGGCGATAACGAATACACCGATGAAGAGTGGGAAGAAATCGGCCAGGCCTTCGGCATCAACCCTGACGGCCACATCGAGGAAGCGTTGCCGACGGTCGCGATCGTCGGCCGCCCGAATGTCGGCAAGTCCACTCTGGTGAACCGTTTCTTGGGGCGTCGTGAAGCTGTGGTCGAAGACCACCCCGGCGTGACCCGCGACCGCGTGAGCTACCTCGCCGACTGGAATGGCCAGCGTTTTTGGGTGCAGGACACCGGCGGCTGGGATCCGGATGCGAAAGGCATTCACGCGTCTATCGCCCACCAGTCAGAGGCAGCGATGGAGGACGCCGATGTCATCGTCATGGTCGTCGACGCGCACGTCGGTGTCACCGATTCAGACGCGTTCATGGCACGCAACCTCCAGCGTTCCGACGTCCCCATTCTCCTCGTAGCCAATAAATTCGAATCCGAGTCCCAGTGGGGCGATGTCGCCGAGTTCTACTCGCTCGGCCTGGGGGACCCGTGGCCGGTCTCCGCACTTCACGGCCGCGGCGGTGCCGATGTGCTCGACGAGATCGTGAAGGTCTTCCCCGAAACGCCGAAATCAGCCAGTTCGATCACGGAGGGGCCGCGCCGTGTCGCGCTCGTCGGCAAGCCGAATGTGGGCAAGTCCAGCTTGCTGAACAAGCTCTCCAAGTCGAAGCGCGCGGTCGTCGATAATGTCGCGGGCACTACCGTCGACCCGGTCGATGAGTTGATCCAGCTCGACGAGCGGCTGTGGCGCTTCATCGACACCGCGGGCCTGCGCAAGAAGGTCAAAAACGCGACGGGGCACGAGTACTACGCATCGCTGCGCACGCGCGGCACGATCGACGCTGCGGAAGTGTGCGTTGTGCTTATCGACGCCTCCCAGGAGATCACCGAGCAAGACCAGCGCGTCATCTCCATGGTGCTCGAAGCGGGCAAAGCAATGGTCATTGCCTTCAACAAATGGGACCTCATGGATGAGGACCGGCGCTACTATTTCGACCGGGAATTCGACTTGCAGCTCAACCAGCTGCCGTGGGTGTCCAAGATCAATATTTCCGCCGAGACTGGCCGCGGCCTGCACCGCCTCGAAAAAGAGATGATCACCGCCCTGGAGAACTGGGACAAGCGTATCTCCACCGGTCAGCTGAACAACTGGATGCGCGAAGCGATCGCTGCGAACCCGCCGCCGATGAAGAATAACCGTCTGCCGAAGGTCCTCTTCGCCACGATGGTGAGCACCCGTCCGCCCACAATCGTCCTGTTCACCACGGGCTTCCTCGACGGAGGTTATCGCCGCTACCTGGAGCGCAAATTCCGCGAGCAGTTCGGCTACCACGGCACCCCGGTCCGCTTCGCTGTCCGCGTGCGCGAGCGCAACCCGCGGAGACGCTAGATGGCCGCCAGCCGCCGGATCGCCCGCACAATCACGGTCAACGGACTCGAGCGCTCGTATCAGTGCTCCGTGCCTGTCGCGCTCGACGAGCCCTTACCGGTCGTGCTTGCGATCCACGGCAAAGGCGACAACGGCCTCGACTTTCTCATCGGCACGAATCTCGGTGCCGCGAACGCCATCGTCGCCGCACCTACTGGCCAGGGGCTCGCATGGAGTCCCGCGCCGTACGCTGTGACAACGCTCGAAGAAGACATAGCGCTTATCGACGCCATCACCTCCGACCTCCCCGCCACCTATCCCATCGACCGTGACCGGATCTATCTCGCAGGCTTTTCCAATGGCGGCGGCTTCGTCACCGCGTTGGCGGTGAGCGCACCGGAGAAATATGCCGGCGTCGCCACAGTCGCTGGGGCCATCCGCACAGACCTTGATGAGATCGCAGCCGGAGAACCCATCGATTACCTGAATATTCATGGCACCTGGGACGACGTCGTTCCCTACAACGGGCAGGACCGGGGCTCTCTCGGGTTGATTCGTGCAGCCACAGCTGTCACCGACGCTTTTGAGCGCCGCAACGGCGATCTTGCCCGTGCCGTGCACATTCCAGTCGAAGGCATGAGCCACGAATGGCCAGCGGGAGTATGGGCACGCGGGCGCGGCATCGATGTCACCGAAGAAATACTTGGCTTCTTCGGAATCGACATGCTCGATTAGTGCTCGCCAGCCCGCCGGTAGTAGAAAGCATCAGTGCGGTAGGGAAGAGGGATCGGCTGCCCCCGATCGAAACCGAGCCGCTCGTAGAGATACCACCGCAGATTATCGGCGACTTTAGCTCGAGTTTTCTCGTTCGTCCTAAGCCAATATGAACGAGTCCGAGCCAGCGCGAAGAGATGCTCGGGGGTGACGGGTTGGAACCAGCGCATGCGGAGCTCGTCGATAAGCTGCCATGGTTCGTGAACCGTGGGGTAGAAGCCCTCCCGGTGCACGTCCCCCGAGTGGCTGATGCGTGAGAGACGAAGAACCCACGGGTGGGAGACGTCGAGAGTATTCCAGCAAAGCATGAGCGCCCCGCCGCGGGCGACGACCCGGTCGGCTTCTGCGCTCGCTTGTTTCGTGTCCACCCAGTGCCATGTCTGCGCACTCACATAAGCGTCGACGGAATCATCCGCTAATCCGGTGGCCTCCGCCGTCGCGCGCCAGACCGGAACTTCGGGATAACGAGTCCGCAGAACATCGAGCATGCTGTGAGACGGGTCGAGCGCCCAGACCTTCCGCCCGGGTGAGAGCAATGTGGAGGTGAGTTTGCCGGTGCCGGCGCCGACGTCGATAAGCGTGCGTGCGTTGTTGACGAGGGCTGCGACGTCTGCTGGATACGTCGGCCGCACATCGTCATAATCATCTGAGCCGGAAGCGAAAGCACCAGCGGTGAACTCACGCGCCGCGGCGTCCGCGAAACCGGGCGCTTCCTTGCCGCTCGGTGTGAAATGCCGTGGCTCCGAGTGCGTGTTCATGGGAAGAAATCTACCTGCTCGCAGTCGATGAATTCAGTGTGAACCCTTCGGGCGCGCCACGCGAAAAACACATTTCGCTAATACGATGGCGTAGGTTCGCGTGCGGGTCCCAAACCCCGCCGCTTTAAACTCCTCGATCGAAAGATGACTCGCATTCCCGTGAAACGTCGCATTCGCCCAGCTGCCGCGCTCGCAGTTGCGCTATTGTCGATCGCCGGTCTCGGCGCGTGCGGAGAAAATGAAGAAGACCTCCAAGTCAACGACGCCACCAACGAAGTGCGCGAAGAAATCGCCGAGGCCGAAGGCGATTTCACCGGCGACCCCAGTACCTTCGCTCAGACAATTAAAGTCGGCGACCGCGAACGCGAGTACATGGTGACGACGCCGCCCGAGGTTGAAGACCGCGAAAACCTGCCTCTGCTCTTCGTCTTCCACGGCTACAAAATGACCGACGACTCCATGCGCAAGATCACCGAGTTCAATAAAGCCAATGCCGTCGTGGTGTACATGCAGGGCGCCAATACCGCGTGGGCCCCTGCGCCGTATGCTGTCACCTCTGGGCAGGAAGACCTCGACTTTTTCGATGCCGTGCGCCAGGAAATGCTCGACAAATACCCGATCAATCCCTCGCGCGTTTTTGCCGCCGGGCACTCTAACGGCGGGGGATTCGCCGCCTACACCGCTTGCAAACGCGCACACCAGCTCACGGGGATCGCCACTGTTTCAGCTGCCTACTACAACACCGTCTTCGACGGCTGCGCGCCGATTCCTACCAAGCAGATCGACTTCCACGGCACCAAGGACAACACCATCAAATACGACGGCGGGGTCCGCCACGACGCCGACTACAAACCGGTCATGGAAGTCATGGAAGAAGCCGCCGAACGCAACCACTGCGCCCCTGAGCCGGCGACCGAGAAATTCTCCCGCCCCGGCGAAGAATTCATCTGGAACCGCTGCGACGCCGAGCTACGCCATTATCGACTCGACGGCAGCACGCACATCTGGCCCGGTGCCGACGGCGACAAGGGCCCAGGCGACAACACCACCGATGACCTAGCCAGCCGGCAGATCCTCGACTTCTTCGGTATCTCCTACCGCGACACCTTGGGATAGGGAAGTGCCAGCTGCCAAGTGCCGTTGATCTTCTGCTTGTAGCCGACCTTGAGCTTCTCCGGTGCGCGCTCGCGTTCTTTTGGCGTGAGCTCATAGTGCTGCGGGAGCCCGTTCTTGCCGTACGACAAGGTCCGGTGGAGCTTCTCGAATGGCCCCGGCATGCCACGACGCTCCATCATCCAGGCGACCAGCAGAGTCACCAGCCACACGGCCGTGGAGAGGGCCATCTGGGCTGCAATGGGCCAGCCGTGCCCGATACCGAGCAAGAAAATCGCCGTGAGGGGGAACAAAATGATGGTCTGCCCGAGGTAGCCCGTCATCGAGCGTTTACCCAAGGCATTGAATGCGCTGAGCCACCCCGGAATCGCTTCACCTTGCGCGATGCGGCGCTGGATTGGGCGCATCGCCAGCATGACCGCGGCGAGGATGCCCGGCCCGGTCAGTCGGCCGAAAGCCTGGTTGAGAATCCCGAAAGCCGGCTCCCACTCGTAGGGGAGGACGCCCACCGACGACAGGCCGAACGGAATGCCGACGAAAACAACGACCAGAACGGTCACGACCACCCAGGCCCACAACCGCTTCGCGTACCTATCGACGTCCTCCATCACCCGTTCTCGTCCCCAAACGAAGCCAATGAGAATCATCGGGAAGATGAAAATCGTGGGCACAACCATTTCTTTCAATATGCCCAGCGACCTAAGCATCTGATCCATATAGGTAGCGCTGGCCTGGCTATAGAACATATCCATTGAGATCGTCGGGGCACCGGGGCCATTGATGAAGATCATCAATGCACCGAGAACGCACCACACACACCACGCGCCGAGCAAGACTCCAGCGATGATCCGCAATGTTCTATCGCTGAATCCGATGAACAGCGCCATGATTATGCCGCAGATGCCATACGCCGTGAGAATGTCCCCTGGGAAAAAGAAGATCAGGTGGACTAAGCCGAAGCAGAACAAGAAGAAGTAGCGTTTGGCGATCATCATCTTCGCCGCCCGGTTGGTGAATCCGCGCCGCCACAAACTTCCCAGGATCATGCCGATGCCCACTCCGAGCAGTACGGAGAACATCGACAATCCGCGCACGTGGACGAACATCGCCTGGAAGACGATCAGCACCTTGTCGAGCATGCTCGGATCAGGCCCAGTGCCGCCGAAGAAGCCCGAATGCGCCGCGTCGTTTGTCGCCAGCCAATTCGTCGGCACATTCGCGATCACAATGCCGAGCAGCGCCAGCCCTCGGGCCACATCGGGTGCGACATAGCGCACCTTGTTCACTCTCGCGCCTTGCTGCGGCCGGGTGACCATGACCGGATCCTTCCTCATAAAGGGGGGTTTTCACCTCTAATCATACTCCGCCCTTTTGGGCGGCTAAGTATGCCTCGCCTTTCGCGCGGTCCCGCACACGCGAAAAAATTTCGCGGTTTTGGAACCACGCTAAGAGTGTCTGTTTTCCCTCGTTGCGCGTCGCTATTTCGCTTATCGACGAACAACCCCACCAATCGCCCTGTGGATAATTTCGCGTTCTCCACAGGTTGGAAACTGCCTGGTTGGCAGTGCTGCGCGATGGGTTTAGCGTTTGTTGCGTGACTTCATTTGATTCGGTGCTGAGTGGGCTAGCGAGCCCGATGGACTTTCTGGCGGGGTTCGACCGTCAGAAAGCTCTTGATGCTGGCCTGGATCCGGCGATGGTCAGGAAGTGGGGGAAAGTCAACGACGTCTACTTCGGTAAAACGAAGTGGACCGCGAAACAGCGGAAGGCAGTGGAGTGCGCACGCGCGGCGGGATTCACCGCGGATCAGCTCCACTTGATCGAGAAAAAGCTGAATCATATCGATGACGAAGGCGAAAAATGGGCGTTGCGGTTCGAATTGCTCGGTGTCCGCGGGCAATACGACACTCTTGAGCGCAGGGCGAAAGAGATAGTCCCGGCTAAGGATGCGCCGGTACCGAAGAATGCCGTGCGGATCTCCAAGTCGAAGCAAGGAAAGATGCGACTTTCGGTAGTGGGTGACGAGCACGACATAGCGGCACTGGAAGCCGCGTTGCGACGAAAGGTCACCGCGCAGAGACCTGCAAGCCCGCAGATGTATGACGCGTTGATCGATCTGCTGTACAAGGGCGGGGGAGTCGCTCCCGAGGCACCGCGCCCGTTCGTGTTGATCCCGCTGCCGGACTACGTGGACATCATCGATGGTAAGGGCGATGACGTTATCCTCACGCTCACGAACGGAACCACGATGAGCGGCGCCGAGTATCTGCAAAGGGTACACGGCGAGGAGCTGAACGTCGGGCTTTTCGACGCCCACGCTGGCCCCGTCAACGCCTACCGTGCCCAAAGATTCGCCAACGACAAGCAGCGCATGCTGGCTAGTGCGGTGTCGCCGGTGTGTGTCGTGCCCGATTGCCGGCGTGGTGCCGACCACTGCGAAGTGCACCACATAACGCCGTGGTCGCGGGGCGGACAAACCAACATGAACAACCTGGCCATGTTGTGCACGTACCACAACAGAACGAACGATGACGCTCCGTGGAGACGAAAACGGGGCCGGGTCGTCAACGTCCGGGGCAGACCGTTTTGGAGATCCCCGCGAGGGTACCGGGCGATGAACGAACCGAACAGGAAAGGCGCGATGCACCAGCTGTTCGGGCCGCTGAGAATCTGATCACGAATCGGCCGGAGACAGGGCGAGAACGCAAAGAAGTTCTCGAAACAAGGGCGCTTGAAAAAGCGAAACCCGCACTAGCAGAACCGTGCGACACGATTTTCAGTGCGGGAGAAAATGGTCGGGCTGACAGGATTTGAACCTGCGACCCCTACACCCCCAGTGTAGTGCGCTACCAAACTGCGCCACAGCCCGTTGTTCATCGTGCGGGGCATGCCGTACGCGGAACGTCGGATAGATTACCGCACGGCCGAGTGATTGATGTAATCGGCTGGTCACGTAAAGTTGCCCCATGGGCAAGTTTGACTGGTTCTGGAAGGCGATGGGCTCATCTTCTGAGCGCAACGACAAGAAGTCGAAGGGCATCGTGTCTCAAGCGCACGGTCTGATCGCCGACTATGAGCAGCGCAGCGATGCGGAGTTGGTCGAGGCGGTCCGGGAGACGGTCGCCGACGGCCAGATCAAGAAGAAGCCGGAGTTTCTGGCGGTGCTGACGGTGGCGTCGGCACGCACGCTCGGCATGACACCGTTCGAGGTGCAAAACCAGGCAGTGCTGCGCCTGCTCGAAGGCGACGTGATCCAGATGGCCACGGGCGAGGGCAAGACGCTCGTCGGTGCGATGGCTGCGACAGGATTCGCGCTCACCGGCAAGCGTGTGCACCTCATCACGGTCAACGACTACCTCGCGGCGCGCGATGCGGACTGGATGCGTCCGCTCGTCGAGTTCTTCGGTCTCTCGGTCGCCTCAGTCACGGAAGCAACATCGCGCGACGACCGCGTGCGCGCTTACCGCAGCGATATTGTCTACGCGCCTGTCACGGAGATCGGGTTCGACCACCTGCGCGACAACCAGATCACGCACCGCGACCAGACAGTCCAGGTCGCTGCCGATGTCGCGCTCGTCGACGAAGCGGACAGTGTGCTTGTCGACGAAGCCTTGGTGCCCCTCGTCCTCGCCGGCGCCAAACCGGGGGAGCAAGCCACCGGCCAGATCACCGAGGCGGTGTCGCACCTTGTAGAAGGCAAGGACTACACCATCGATTCCGATCGGCGGAATGTGTTCCTCACTGACGACGGTGCGTCCAAAGTGGAACGTGCTCTGGGTATCGACTCGCTGTATTCCGACGAGAATATCGGCACGGTCCTCGTCCGCGTGAACCTCGCACTCCATGCCAAGGCGCTGCTGATCCGAGATGTCCACTACATCGTCAAGGACGGCAAGATCGATCTGGTGGACGCTTCCCGCGGTCGCGTCGCTGAGCTCCAGCGCTGGCCTGACGGGCTGCAGGCGGCAGTCGAGTCCAAGGAAGGGCTGGATGTTTCCGAAGGTGGACGCATTCTCGACCAGATCACCCTGCAGGCGCTCATGCGTCGTTACCCGCTGGTGTGCGGTATGACCGGTACCGCAGTGGAGGCGACGGATCAGTTGCGTCAGTTCTATGATCTCCACGTTTCCGTCATCGACCGTGCTAAGGAGTTGCGCCGCTTCGACGAAGCAGACCGTATCTACGCCACGATGGATGAGAAATTCGCGGCGATCGTCGACGAGATTGCGCACATCAACTCCACGGGCCAGCCGGTCCTCGTCGGTACGCACGATGTCGCAGAGTCCGAGGCACTTTCTGAAGCGCTGGAAAAGCGCGGTGTCACAGTGAATGTCCTCAACGCCAAAAACGACGCGGAAGAAGCGCGCATCGTCGCCGAAGCGGGCGATCTGGACCGTGTGACCGTGTCTACTCAGATGGCGGGACGCGGCACCGATATCCGACTCGGCGGCGCCGACGAATCCGACCGCAACGCCGTCGTCGAGCTCGGTGGGCTCGCCGTCATCGGTACCGCGCGCCACCGGACGGCGCGACTGGATAACCAGTTGCGCGGGCGCGCTGGCCGTCAGGGTGATCCGGGACTCAGTGTGTTCTTTGTCTCCCTCGAAGACGATATCGTCACTGCCGGCGGCGCAGATGAGCGCGTCAGCGCCCAGCCCGACGAGAACGGCCTCATCCAATCGAAACGCGTCCAGGACTTCATCGAGCACTGCCAGCGCGTGACCGAGGGCCAGCTGCTGGAGATCCACGCGCAGACCTGGAAGTACAACCAGTTGTTGGCGGACCACAGGGAGATCGTCGATAAGCGTCGTGCGTCGCTGCTGGATACCGATCAAGCCTGGCGCGAGCTCGCCGAACGCAATCCCGCGCGCGCTGCGGAGCTCGAAGGACAGGGGATCGATCGGGGCGTCCTTGAACAAGCAGCCCGCGAGATCATGCTGTTCCACCTCGACGACGAATGGTCCGAACACCTCGCGCTCATGGACGACGTGCGCGAATCGATCCACCTCCGCGCCATCGCGCGCGAGACGCCGATCACCGAGTTCCACCGCATCGCCGTCCGCGAATTCAAGGAGCTGGCCAACCGTGCCGTCGAGCGCGCCGTAGACACCTTCGACGCAGTGCTTATCGACGACGCCGGCGCACACCTTGCAGACGCCGGATGGAAGCGCCCGAACGCGACGTGGACGTACATGGTCTCCGACAACCCGCTCGCCGGCGGCGGAAACTCCGTAATATCCGGGATAGCCAGCATTTTCCGCTGATTCTGCGGTCGCGGTTGACCACGCCGCGGCCCTTCTAAACGCGTCCCGACCGCGCGCTGGGGGCAGTTGTCAGTATGATGATCGTGGACTTAAATTGAACTTGTATCCGTCGAAAGCGTCAGGAGAAGAGATGAGCGAGAACACCGGTACACCGGAGGCACAGGTAGAAACCACCTCTGTCTTCCGTGCGGATCTTCTGAAAGAGATGGAGACGGGAGCTAGCACCGCCTCTGACCACGTCGGTGGTGCTGATGGCCTGCCTGCAGATGCAGCACTCCTCGTGGTCAAGCGTGGCCCGAACGCCGGCGCACGCTTCCTGCTGGACCGCGACACCACCACCGCTGGCCGCCACCCGGAGGCAGACATCTTCCTCGACGATGTCACCGTCTCCCGTCGCCACGCTGAATTCCGTCGCAACGACGGCGAATTCGAGGTCGTCGATGTGGGATCCCTCAACGGCACCTACGTCAACCGCGAGCCGCGCAACTCTCAGACGCTGTCCACTGGCGACGAGATCCAGATCGGCAAATTCCGCCTCGTGTTCCTCGCTGACGAGGACTAAGAAGCAGTTGGGGTTTTCTCGCCCCGCACCGAAAGTTTTTCAGGGAAATCCTGATTAAAACTAGCCATTGTTGATCAGAGTTAGACAGAGTTGAACACTGTGAGCGCAATCCGGAAGACCAAGCCGAGCAAGGCACCCCGCTCGGGCACGAAGACCATGTCCATCGGCGTGGTGATCAAGTGCCTCAGCGAGGAGTTTCCGGATGTCACCGTGTCTAAAATTCGCTTCCTCGAGTCCGAAGGCCTGATCAGCCCGGAGCGCACCCAGTCCGGGTACCGTCGCTTTACCGAAGCCGATGTAGAGCGACTCCGCTACATCCTTATCACGCAGCGCGATAATTATCTCCCGCTGAAGGTGATCCGCGAACAGCTCGAGGCCATGGATTCCGGTAAGGTCACCGCGGTGATGAACGGCCAGAATACTGCGGATCCGCTCATCGCCCCAGAGCAATTCGCTGCACCGGCTGCCACGCGCCTGACCGACGACGACATCGCCGAGCAGGCCGAGTGCGACCCGCAGGTCGTCGCCCAGTGCATCGACGCTGGTCTGATTGTTCCCGACGCATCTGGCATGTTCACGCTCGATGACGTCCGAGTTGTCTCCACCGCAGTCTCGTTGACCGATTTCGGCTTGGACTCTCGTCACCTGAAGCGCATCCGCCTGTCCGCTAGCCGTCAGGCGGACCTGATCGAGCAGGTCACTGATCCCGTCGCTAAGTCGGGTCGGGCTGCCGCCAAGCAAGAAGCCGGCGAGGTCAGCCAGCAAATGACGGCACTGGTCGTCTCGCTCCACGCAGCGCTGGTGAAGAACGAGCTTCGCCGCGGTTTGAATTAACCAATCATGAGCACTGTTCCTGTTTCTCTGTGCGGGGTGTTTCCCGTCGGCCCCGAGAATTTCCTCTGCGCGGTCCTACTGTGGGAAGAACGTCGGCGTTTCCTGCCGATCTGGCTCTCACCCGTTGGCGGGGCTCAGCTACTCGGCCGGATCGGGGAGTGGGAACCAGCCCGCCCCGACACCCACAACCTGCTGGTAGATGTCATCGAGCAGTCCACAGCCGGAGTCGCTGCGATTGAACTGACCAGCTACTACAACGGTGTGTACCTAGCGCAGGTCACCATGGAAGACGGCGCCGAATTCGACTGCCGCCCGACCGACGCGCTGGTGCTTTCCCTCATGCTCGATATTCCTCTCGAGGTAGAAGAGGACGTCCTGAATCAAGCTTCGTTGTGGTTGAGTGCGGAGGATGCCGCCGACTATTTTGACATCGAATTCACGTCGGAATTCGCAGACGACAGCGGAAGCGAAGACGCTGGCCGCGGAAATTCTGCGAGCGGTGATAAGCAGGCGGACCTCGACTTCGAAAACCTCATGCGCGAACTAGGCGTCGAGGAGAAAGATCTGGGGTTCGGAAGTACTGGTGATACTCAAGGTGACAGTGGGAAAGACCAACCCTATAGTTAAAGTTGAGGTTGAAACTTCGGCGTGTTGAACGCCGTGCCCTTGACCGCAGCATATGCTTGCCTTTAAATAGCCATTAGGCTCTTTCCTAAACTTCATGGGAGTAATTACGTGAGTACGATCGATAACGTCACCGCCGCCGACGGTGCCGAAGCGCCTGTTCAGGAGACCCTCTTCGACCTTGGGCCCTCCGACGAGGTCGGCTACCGTGTGCCGATTGCCTGCCAGGTTGCCGGCATCACCTACCGCCAGCTCGACTACTGGGCACGCACTGACCTGGTTCGCCCGTCCATCCGCAACGCCACAGGCTCGGGTTCCCAGCGCCTGTACTCCTTCAAGGACATCCTGGTCCTGAAGATCGTCAAGGGCCTGCTCGACACCGGTATCTCGCTGCAGAATATCCGCCTTGCAGTCGACAAATTGCGTGACCGCGGTATCAACGAGATCTCCGAGATCACCCTCGTCTCCGACGGCACCACCGTCTACGAGTGCCGCAGCAACGACGAGATCATCGACCTCCTTGGCGGTGGCCAGGGCGTGTTCGGCATCGCCGTCCCGCAGATCGTCAAGGAACTCACCGGCACCATTTCCGCCTTCCCGTCCGAGCGCATCGGTGGCGCTACCGAGGACGAAGGCGACAACGTTGTCGCACTCGACGAGCTGGCTGACCGCCGTCGTCGCCGCAGCTCCTAAGAGCCTCACGTACTCCCTTTAGTTTCTAAGGGTGCGGCTTCCCCGTAGTTGGGGGAGTCGCACCCTTTTGCTTTGGCTACTTCAGACCAGCGGCAGCGCGGATCGCAGCGTCGAGGTCGTCTGGGGTGGGGGCATCGGTGGTGAACTCGGCGGCGTCGGCAAGCTGATCGTCGGTGTCGCCGTCGCCAACCCGGACGATGGACAGCGATACACCCTTGTCCTTGGCCTCGTCGAGAGCTTGCACGGCGTACTCGTCGGCGGCATCGGCGGAGCCCGACGTGATGAGGACGATGCGTACCGGTGCGTCGGTGGTTGCTTCCGTCTCCGCATAGTCGACAGCCGCGCCGACGGCCTCGCGGGTTTGCGGCTGGCCGTCGTTGAGGAACCGGGAGGCGGTGCCGGTGACAGAGTCGGCGTCGCCGGTGAAACCGACGTTGGTGCGGTAACCCTGGGTCACGCCCGGAGTGAGCGGTGAGGAGTAGTTCCACAGCGCGACCTCGTGACCTGCGCCGGTGATGTCGCCGACGGCAGCGTCAATGACCTCAGCAGCCGGGTCGTTGAACTCGCTCATGTTGGCAGATGTGTCGAGCAAGAAGAGAGTTTTGTTCGGTTCACTTGGGGAGCCGGCTGCAGCACTGTCGTCAATGTCCTGGTCAGCGTCGACGGCCTGCGGGTCGGTGATGCGTTTTCCACCCTGGGGCTTTGCAGCGGACCAGACCGGTTCGCTGACGTCTGCCGGATTGGTGTCGGCTTCGCCGTGGGCATCTATAAACATCTTCCCGCTGTAGTCGGAAAACGCCTGAGCAGCGCGGGTCTCTTCCTCGTTGACCTCATTGGTGGTGTTCAGAGGGAATGCGGCGTAGACCAGCTCTTTGCCGTCGAGAGCAGTGAAGGTGAAGCCTTCCGGTGCGGCGTCTTCGGTAGTGGCCACAGCCTTATCTTTTTCCGTGGCAGCGTATGCAACGGCTTGGACCCGCTGCTCGGTGAGGGCCTTCGCAGCGGCTTCGTCGTTCTCGGCGAGTGCCTGTGCGACGATGGCGGACGTTTCGGGCTGCTCGCCGGTGGGGAAGAGGACAGTCTCGAGAGCAGGCGCTGCGGCATCAGCGGCGGCGGTGCCGACGGGCGAGGCGTAGACAGCGACGGGGTCGTTAGTGGTGGAGCTGCGGTCGGCAGCGGAGACTTCTTCGGTGGTCACCGGGGAGACTGGTGCGACATAAGCGGCGGCTTCCTCGATTGAGTCGACATATTCCGGTTTCACGCAATAATCGCGGACGACGGGTTTGGAGGCGGCGTAGTCGTCGATAAGCTGCTCTCCCACGGCTTTGCTCGCGGCGGCGACGGGGAGGCGGAGATCGCCGGAGACGCATTCGGCCTGCTCGTCGGAGGCAGAGTTCTCGCCGTTATCGCGGAGGAACAGCCATGCCACAACGGCAGCGATCACCAGAGCGATGGCCACAAGGAGCGCTATGACCTCCTTGGACAGAGAGTAGTTATTCTTTCCGGTGGAGTGCCGTCCCATGGCTTGGGCCCCTTTCGAGCAGACATCTTCCCGGCCAGTTTAGTCCTCAAGAACCGCTTCAAGGATCGCGACGAGGCGGTGTCGCAGGGGTTTTGCGCGTTCGGTGAAACCGCGCTGCCGGGCGACGTACTCCGCTTTGCCCTCCGGGGTCTCAATCGGCACGACGCCGTAGCCAAGTTCGCGGCAATCGTACGGTGAGGCCTCCATGTCGAGCAGGCGAATATCGCGGGCGAGCTCGAAGCAATCGAGAAGAAGCTCACCGGGTACAAGTGGCTCCATCTTTGCCGCCCACTTATAAAGGTCCATGCCGACGTGGAGGCAGCCGGCCTGTTCGTGGGCCGGACGCATTGTGTTGTTCAGGACCGTCAGATTCAACGGCTTCGCGGGCGGAGTGAAGAATCGGTACGCGTCGAAGTGGGTGCACTTGATATCGTGCTTTTCGACGACCGCGTCAGTCTCCTTCTGACTCAGACGCAAGGGGAGCGGGTGCCGGTGGTTTTCTTGGCGGTAGACCATGGCCCACTCGTGCAGGCCGAAACAGTCGAATTGGGCGCGGTTATCTTCTGAGGCACGCAGGAGGGTAAGCACCTTATCCATCGCATTGCCGCGGTGCGAAAGGAAGCTATCGACATCAGCGCAGACAGTGCCGTCCTGCTTGACCGTGTAATCGCGCCAGTGGGTGTGGGGTGCATCGGTAGCGTCGATAAGCGTTGCGTCCAGCCCAGGATGCCACCGCAACACGCGCGACGGGCGAATGGAGTAATAGTCGAACAGAAAGTCCCAGATCGGGTGCTTCTCCCCGCGCGAGCGACGCTGCAGGTGAGGGTCGATCCATTCGCGCGCACGCTGCTCGTGCCGCTTCATGCGGTCGGTCCATTGAGCGCGGGTGAGCTGCTGCATAGCCTGGGTCAATCGTCCTCGTGGGTCCAGTCGGACACGGTGCCGACGTATTCCTCAATGAGGTCCTCGAGCGCCAGCACACCGACCAGCTCGCCGTTATCGCGCACCTGCGCCATGTGTGCGGAACGGCGGTGCATCGAGGTGAGAGCATCGTCCAAGCTGCCGGAACCGTCCACGATGCTGAGCCTGCGGATACGGTTCTGCGGAATCACCGGGTTCGCCGCATCGGATTCCAGGAGGTCCAAAACGTCCTTGACGTGGATATACCCGACCAGTGCACCAGCGGAACCTTCCACCGGATAACGGGAATACCCCGTTTCCTGGACAGCCTTCTCCAACGCGGAAAGAGGAATACCGCCGCGGGAATGGGGGATGGTCACCACCTGGTCGATGGGGATCATCACTTCCTTGAAGCTGCGGTGCTCCGTAGACAAGGCGTTAGCGAGCCGGGCCGTCTCCTCGGCGTCCAGCAAGCCCTCCTGGCGAGATTCTTGGATCATATTCGCCAGCTGCTCTTGGTCCACAGTGGAATCAAGCTCATCGCGCTGCTCCACGCCAACAAGCTTGAGCGTGAACCGAGCGAGCTCATTGAGCGCATAGATCAATGGGCGGGTGAGCTTCACCCACACATTCATCATCGGGGTCAGCCACACGGCGAGAGTTTCCGGGCCGGCGATCGCGATATTCTTCGGGATCATCTCGCCGAAAATAATGTGCAGAACCGTGATGATCAGCAGGGCGATCACGAATGCGATCGGGTGCAGCAAGTTCTCCGGCACACCGAGCTCCGTGAACGGATATTCGAGGAAGTGCGCGATAGCCGGCTCGGCGACCTTACCCAGGATCAGCGATGCGATGGTGATGCCGAATTGGGCGCCGGCCAGGTAAATCGACAGGTTCTCGGTCGCTGTCAACGCCCTGCGCGCGCCCTTTTTGCCCTGCGCGAGCATGGACTCGAGGCGATCCTTGCGGGAAGACACCAGCGCGAATTCGATGGCGACAAAGAAAGCGTTGGCCAAAAGCAGCGCGATGATGAGAAGTGCAGCTACCCAAATGCTCATGCGGACCACCTCGCTGCATCCTCGTCGGAGATAGGCGTGAGAATCGCCTTATCCAGTCGGCGGCCTTCCATCACTGAGACGCGGGCGAGCCAGCGACCCGCGTTACCGGACTCGAAATCGTCCTGCACTTCGTTATCGGATACTGGCAGGAGCACTGTGTCGCCAACCTGGGGCACACGGCCCAGGGCCGACATGAACAGCCCACCCAATGTCTCGTACGGGCCGTCAGGAGCGAGGTAGGTGGTGCGTTCTGCCAGCTCATCGAGACGGACGAGACCAGAGACCTCCCAGGAAGAGCCGAAGCGGTGGAAGTCGCGCTCGGATTCGCGGTCGTCGTGCTCGTCGTAGACTTCACCGAGAATCTCCTCGACGACATCCTCGATGGTGACAAGGCCTTGGGTACCGCCGTATTCGTCCGCGACGAGAACCATCTGCGAACCTGCCGAACGGACCTGGTTGAGAACGGCATCGCCGTCGAGAGTGCCCGGCACGAAGGACACCGGCTTCGCTAATGATCCGAGCAGGGTCGTGGCGCGCTCGTCGCGAGGCACCGAGAAAGCGTCTTTGATGTGCACGAGCCCGACGGTGTCGTCGAGGTCGCCGCGCCGGACAGGGAAGCGGGAGTGTCCGGTCTCGATGGCCAGGGCGATCAGGTCGCTGACGGTGTCCTCGACGTCAAGAGAGTTGACCGTAGAGCGCGGCGACATGACCTCTTCCGCCGTGGTCTCGCCGAATTGGAGCGAGCGGTCGAGCATTTTCGCGGTCGCGGCATCTAATCCGCCGGCTTCAGCTGAGCTACGCACCATGGCGCCCAGCTCCGGGCCCGAACGGGCAGAAGCCAATTCATCCGCCGGCTCAATACCGAGTTTGCGCACGAACCAGTTCGCCGACGCGTTGAGTCCCTTGATGAACCAGGCGCACACAGTGTTGAACGCGTTCACCGGTGGAACCACGAAGCGTGCGGTGTGCAAAGGATTGGAGATCGCCAGGTTCTTCGGCACGAGCTCGCCGAAGACCATCGACAGCGTCGTGGCCACGATAAGGGCGAGGATTAAGGCGACAGGGCGTGCGGCTGATTCGCTCAACCCAACGAGTTCAAGAAGCGGCCCGAAGAACCGGGCGAGGACGGGCTCAGCGAGAAAACCTGTCGCCAGCGTCGTGATGGTGATGCCGAGCTGCGCGCCGGAGAGCACGAACGAGAGATTGCCGTGGTCGCGCTGCACAGCGCGCGCGGTCTTATCGCCCTTTTCCTGGACGTGCGACTCGATGGTGGAGCGTTCAAGGCCCGTCATCGCGAATTCGATCGCGACGAAAAGGCCGGTGGATGCCGTGAGCAGCACGAAGCCGATCAGGGCGAGAATGGAGATCAATATGTCCATGGGTGTTTAAGGCTCGTTGCGCCTGGAACTCCTTTTCCGGCGGCGCCCACCGTTGCCGTTGCGGTTTTTCTGAGTGTGAGCGTTGCGTTGTTGCCGCCCGCGCCGATGGCGCGAGGTCGAGGGTGCCGTGGTCTGGCCCGGCGGCGGGAGCGGTTCGCCGTTGGGCTCACGCGCTCCCGTGATCTTAGCAAGCTCGGCAGAGTCGGCGGTAACCTTGACTTTCTTTGCTTCCACGCCGGCTTTGCGCAGGAGCTGGTCGACGTCTTTGCGCTGCTCGTCCATAACGAGGGTGACAACGGTTCCGGAGGTGCCGGCACGCGCGGTGCGGCCGGCGCGGTGCAGGTAAGCCTTGTGTTCAGCAGGCGGGTCGATGTGGACGACGAGAGAGACGTCGCTGATGTCGATGCCGCGTGCGGCGATATCAGTGGCGACGAGCACGGGCAGGGAACCGTCGGCAAAGCCTTCGATGGCGCGTGTGCGCGCTCCTTGGCCCTTATCGCCGTGCAGGCCCTGCGCATTGATGCCGACGCGCCGCAGCTTCTTCACCTGCCGGTCGACGCCGTGCTTCGTACGCATGAACATGATGGTCTTTCCATCGCGCGCGGCGATAAGCGGGACGATCGCATTGCGCGCCTCGCGGTCGCCGACAAGAAGCTGATAGTGCTCCATGGAATCCACGGCTGCAGCGGCGGGCGCAGTCGAGTGCGTTACGGGATCGTCGAGGTAACGGCGCACAAGCTTATCGACGTCGCCATCGAGCGTCGCCGAGAAAAGCAGACGCTGGCAGGTGGCGGGCGTGGCGTCGAGAAGCTTTCGAACTTGGGGCAAAAACCCCATGTCTGCCATTTGGTCGGCTTCGTCGAGAGCTGTGATCTCGACTGCGTCGAAGCTGAGCTTCCCCTGGTCGATGAGGTCCTGTGCGCGACCGGGCGTGGCCACGAGAACATCGACGGGGGCGGCGAGGGAACGAATGTGGTTGTTGATGTTCACTCCGCCGACGACTTCGATGACGCGGAGGTTCACGGCAGCTGCTGGCTCGTCGAGACGCTGGCGGATCTGTGCGGCGAGCTCACGCGTCGGCGCGAGAATCAGTCCGCGCGGATGCCCCGGGCGAGAAGGTTTGCCGGCGAGGAGCGCGAGCATCGGAAGCCCGAAAGTAAACGTCTTGCCGGAGCCAGTGGGGCCACGACCGAGGACATCGCGGCCGTCGATCACAGCTGGGATCGCAGCCTGCTGAATGGGAAAAGGTTCGGTAATGCCCTGGCCATCCAGGATGTTCACGATGGGCTGCGGCAGCCCTAAATCAGAAAAAGAAGGCACCGAGGGGAGTCTACCGATCTCCCCGCGGCGTGTGCGGTTTAGTAGGTGATTTCCTCGCGCTCGCCCGACCACGTCGTGTGGAAGGTGCCTTCCATGTCGACGCGTTTGTAGGTGTGCGCGCCGAAGAAATCGCGCTGGCCCTGAATCAATGCCGCAGGCAGGCGATCGGAGCGCAGCGAATCGTAGTAGGACAGGCTCGACGCGAAGACCGGGATCGGCAGACCCAGCTGCGTTGCGGTGATGACCACGCGACGCCAGGACTCGATCAGGCCGTTTTCCAGCTCGCCGCGGAAGTACGGGTCGAGCAGCAGCGACGGCAACTCCGGATCGTTGTTGTATGCCTCGGTGATGCGGTTCAGGAATTTCGCGCGGATAATGCAGCCGCCGCGCCAGATGGTGGCCAGATCCTGCGGCTTAAGGCCCCAGCCGTACTCCTTGGAGCCAGCGTTGATCTCATCGAAGCCCTGCGCGTAGGCGACGAGCTTGGAGGCGTAGAGCGCACGGCGGACATCCTCGACGAACTGAGCCTTGTCCACTCCGAGGGACTCCAGCGTCGCCGTCTCGCCAGACGGCAGCCCAGTTTGCTTGACTGCCTCGCGCTGAGCGAGCGCCGACGACAATGCGCGGGCGAAAACCGCTTCACCGATGCCGGTGGTGGGCACGCCGAGATCCAGCGCTTCCTTGACTGTCCAGCGACCGGTGCCCTTCTGGCCAGCGGCGTCGACAATGATGTCGATGAACGGCTTGCCAGTCTTCGCGTCGACCTGGCGCAGAACTTCAGCAGTGATTTCGATCAGGTAGGAGTCGAGGTCGCCCTGGTTCCACTCGGAGAAGATCTCTGCCAGCTCCGCCGGTTCAATGCCAGCGGCATAGCGCAACAGGTGGTAGGCCTCGCCGATGACCTGCATGTCGGCGTACTCGATACCGTTGTGGACCATCTTGACGAAGTGGCCGGCGCCGTCCGGGCCGATGTGCGTCACGCACGGGGTGCCGTCGACCTTGGCGGAGATGTCCTCGAGCAGGGGACCGAGCGTCTCCCAGGACTCCTTCGGGCCGCCCGGCATGATCGACGGGCCGCGCAGCGCGCCTTCTTCGCCGCCGGAGATGCCGGCGCCCACGAAGTGGCGGCCCTTCGCCGCGACCTCTTTTTCGCGGCGGATCGTGTCGGTGAACAGGGAGTTGCCTCCGTCGATGATGATGTCGCCCTCGTCCATCGCTTCGACGAGCTGGTCGATGACAGCGTCGGTGGCCTTGCCCGCCTGAACCATGATCACGGCCTTGCGCGGGCGCTCCAGGGAGGCGACGAAATCCTCGATCGTCTCCGACGGAATGAACGAGCCCTCATCGCCGTACTGCTCCATGACCGCGCGGGTCTTCTCCGGGGAGCGGTTGAAAATAGCCACGGTGTGGCCGCGGGAAGCGAAATTGCGGGCCAGATTGGAGCCCATCACTGCCATGCCCACGACACCGATCTGTGCCTGGCCGGTAGTCGGAGTTCCGTCAGTGGCTGCAGTAGCGGGGGATGCGTCATTCGAAGTCATGCCCTTGAGCATACGCACGCGGTATCGGGTGTTCAGCTAACCGGGGAGCTAAATTTTCCGGAGCTTTTTCTTGGTCCGGCATTTCGAACTAGTTTCGGTGCTAAAGTCAGTTTCTATGGATATCAACGACCTCAAGCACCTGCAGAACCGCCAGCTCAACGATGAGGAACTCGCCGCACTCAACGCCGCCAGCACCGAATTCGATTCGTTTATCGGCCTGAAATTCACGGCCTTCGGCCCCGAGAAGATCGTCGCGGAGGTTGAGGCGCAACCGAAGCACCACCAGCCCGCCGGCGTGGTCAACGGCGGAGTTTTCTGCTCCATCGGTGAGACCATGGGGTCCTTCGCCGGCTACCTCGCCGCCGGTGCCCCGGTCGTCGGAATGAACAACAGCACCGATCTGCTGCGCAGCGTCACCGACGGCGTGATCGAGGCCGAGACGACTCCGGTGCATGTGGGCCGCCGCACGCAGCTGTGGCGCACCGAGATGCGCTCGGACGGCAAGCTCGTCGCGGTGTGCTCCCTGCGCACGATGGTGATGGATGCCTAGCGTCTCAATTTCGCGCAGTTTAGCCCGGCAGGCCTAGAGCCAGTGGTTCTTGCGGAACCACCAGTACATGCCCAGCATCGATCCGAACATCACCAGAAGCACGACGGGGTAGGCGAACCGCCATGCGAGTTCAGGCATGTACTCGAAGTTCATGCCGTAGACACCGGCGATCATGGTCGGCAGCGCCGCCATGCCGACAACAGCGGAGATCGTGCGCATGTCGGAGTTCTGCTGCATGGAGACCTTGGCCACGGAGGCGTCGAGAAGCGATGAAAGCCGCTCGTCGAATCCGGAGACGTTATCGCTGACGATCATCGCGTTATCCTGCACATCGCGCAAGTACGAGCGAATCGGTTTGCTCAGCAAGTCCTTGTTCAAGGTCAGGCCGGAGCGCAATGCCGGGCCGAGCGGGTCGGTGGCGTGGCGCATCTCCAAGACCTCACGTTTGTACATGTAGATTTTGTCGATGTTGATCAGCTGACGCGGCGTGAAAACCTCGTTCTCGAGTTCGTCGACGTCGCTGGAGAGGAAGGTGGTGACCTTCATATAGTTCTCCACGATATGGTCAGCGACTTTCCATGCGACCGCGGCGGGACCGAGTGATGAAATCTCCTGGTCCTCGATCAGCTCTTGGGTGAGGTTCGGCAGTTGCGTGTCATGGCGGATGGTGATGACGAAGTCGTCGCCAACGAGCATCTGCACCTCGCCGGTCGAAATGATTTCGCGCAAGTCCGAGACTTCCTCGTCGTCTCGGTAGGTGACAGTACGGATGACAAAGAAAAGCTGTTCGCCATAGCGCTCCACCTTCGGACGCTGGTGTGCGGCAACCGCATCCTCCACGATGAGGTCGTGGATGCCGAATTCTTGCGCGACCCGCTCCATCTGGTCGGCGCTCGGCTCGTGCAACGACAGCCACACATAGCCGTTTTCTGCTTCTTTCACGCGCTCCATCGCGGCGGTGTAGTGCATCGATCCCGGCAAGGCTTTGCCTTCGACGAACACGCGGCAGAAATCGACAGAGCGTTCCACCGGGACCGGAACGGGGCGATGGGCCTGCTTCGTCTGCGCCTTGGCTTTATTGCGGGATAGAGGAAGTTTCGGCGGCATAGCGACCCCCTTCTTCACATTCTCGGCGGCAGGGCAGCCGGAGTGTGGGCGGGCATTCGCTTATCGACGAACCCAGCCACCCCGGCTTTGAACTAAACAGATCATACGCCCCGCCCGCGGTGAAACGTGCACCGAGATCCGTGGCCTTGGACACGGTCGCAGGTGCAGCGCATGAAAATGATCAAGTCGCTGCCCGCTGAGCACGCAACTGGGATCAGAGACGCGGCCCCTTCTTTCGGTAGAAATCGAGCAGTGTGTCAGACCCTAGGTTAAGAAGGGCCCTGCGTCGCGCGCGCTGTCGCCTGCGCCGGCGCTCCTCCTTCGATTCCCCGGGCAAGAGCGCTAAGAGCACCAGCCCACCAATGAACGTGAGCACCATGAGAATGACGAACCCGATAAATAACAGGAGGGGAATATCAATGCCCGCCATGCTCCGTCCTTGAGTGAGAGGTAAGAGGTGCCTAGTTCTCGCCGTTGGTGTCACGCAACTCCGAGAACTTCTCGGTGTCGTTGTCAGTCACCTTACCCAAATTCAGCAGGGCAGTGCGCGCGTGCATCTGCTGCAGAGTGGTCGGGAGGTTGTAGCGCTTCGGGGTGAGCGCATTGAGCGTCCACGTGAACATGGACACGATGCGGTTGCGCTTGGACACCAGGAACGACACGTGGACGAGCAGCCACATGATCCAGCCCAGGAAGCCGGCGATTTCAACCTTGCCCATCTTCACAACAGCGTGGAAGCGGCCGACGATCGCCATGGAGCCCTTATCGAAGTAGGAGAACGGCTCGCGCTGGTCCGGCTCCTGATTCTCCTCGACGCCTGCCTTGATCGCCTTCGCGGCGTACTCGCCGGACTGGATAGCCACCTGGGCCACGCCCGGAAGCTTGTCCAGGTTCATCATGTCGCCGACGACGAAGACGTTGCGGTGCTCTCCGACAGAGAGGTCGGCGTTCACCGGGACCTTGCCAGCGCGGTCGACCTCGAGGCCGGCCTGCTCGGCGACGGTCTTGCCCAGCGGGGAAGCGGACACACCAGCGGACCAGATCTTGGTGTAGGAATCGATCGTGGTCTCTTCCTCGGTCTTCATGTCCTTGTAGGTGACCGTGGTCTCGTCGATGTTGGTCACCATCGCATTCAGGCGGACTGTGACGCCCATCTTCTCCAGTTCGCGCTGTGCCTTGCGGCCGAGACGCTTGCCGAACGGCGGGAGCACCTGGGGCGCACCGTCGAGAAGAATGATCTTGGCGCTGGACGGACGGAAGTTGGAGTACTCGTCGCGGAAGCTGCGGTGCGCCATCTCGGCGACCTGGCCTGCGAGCTCGACACCGGTCGGACCTGCCCCGACGATGACGAAGGTGAGCAGGCGCTCACGCTCTTCCGGATCCTCCGTGATCTCGGCGCGCTCGAAGGCGGTGACGAGGCGGGAGCGGATCTCCAGAGCATTGTCCAGAGTCTTCAGACCAGGAGCGAACTCGGCGAAGTGGTCGTTGCCGAAGTAGGACTGGCCGGCACCGGCGGCCACGATGAGGGAGTCGTACTCATAGGTGCGGGTGGACTCGCCCTCTGCGAAGGTGACGGTGTTGGAGTCAAGGTTGATGTCGGTGACGTCGCCGCGGACGATGTCGGTGTTCTTCTGCTTGCCCAGGATCTGGCGGGTCGAGGTAGCGATCTCGCCAGTGGACAGCAGACCCGTGGCCACCTGGTAGAGCAGGGGCGGGAAGAGGTGGAAGTTGGTGCGGCTAATCAACGTGACGTCCACGTCCGCGCCGTCTAGTTCGCGAGCTGCGAAAAGCCCGCCGAAGCCGGAACCGATGATGACGACGTGGTGGCGGTTTCCTGCGGGGCGGTAGGGCTTATCCGACATGTATCTGTACTCCTCTTTGTAGCAATTGCACGCTTATCCGCCTTGAGATCATACGCCCGTTTCTATTCTCCGCGCGACGTGGCTCCCATGAGGCGGGCTGCCGTCGGTCTATGGTAGACGGCGTGTCCGACAACCCCGCGATCCCCATGCACTTAACAACCGTTGATGCTCAGCAGTGGCCGAATATCGCATCAGTGCCCATGGGACGTTTCATGGGTTTGCGCGCCCGCCGGGCGGAGGCCGCTTTCGCGGGAGCGTGCGCACGCGCGGGATTAGAGCTGGACCCCGACAATGAGCCCGATCTCGTCGTTGATCATGCAGAGTTGTTCGACCGGATTGCCGCCAATGGGTGGATCGGCCTTGCTGAGGGGTACATGGCAGGAGAGTGGCGCACGGAAACGCCCGATGCGCTTGTGCATGTCGTGAGCAAGCTGCTGGAAGTCGGGTTCAATCCGAAGACCACGCTGGGCCGAGAGGCGCGTTTCAGCGGGGGCGAGGTGCCACCGGAGCTCGTCGCAAAGTTCTCTGGTGACGGAATGAGCGCATTCGCCGGTCATTTCGCGACGGGCGTGCCCACGATGGAGCGGGTGAGCGTGCCATCACATTCGCCGAGCGCGGGGCGCGGCAAGGAGCCGAAGAATTATTTTGTTTCGGAGACTAACTACAGCGCGCCGCTCGAGACGGAGAAACTCGATCTCGCTGACGCGCAAGCTCGCAGCGTGAGCATGCTTCTCGACGCCGCGGTGGTCCGCCCCGGCACACACCTCGCCGAAGTGCCGTCGTCGGGCGGGGCTGTGGCCATCGCCGCCGCAGGACGCCGCGCCACGGTCGATTCGATCGTCACCGACCCGGCAGTCGTACGCACGTTGCGCGAAAGGTTGACGCTCGGCGGGGCAGAAGACGCCGTTCACCTCAATGTCGTGGAGGGGCTGCCACGGGGCATGGATCGCCGAAAAGCGCGCTACGACGCGGTCGTGTCCGCTGAACACCTCGAGACGATGCCCACGCGCGTTCAAGCGCATTATTTCTCGCTTATTGACGGCCTGTTGGCCCGCTCCGGCCGCGCCGCCCTCCAAACCGTGGTCGCGACGGGGAAGATGACTCCTGCGGCACAGTCTGCGCTGGAATCGTTGCGCGCGTATATCTGGCCGACGCTGAACTATCAGACCGTGGATCAGATCCGGAAGACCGTGGATTCCCGCAGCGGGCTACGTGTCGTCGCGCAGACCCACGCGCCAGATCATCTGGAGTTGTCGCTGAAGCACCAACGGACTGTCTTCCAGAGCCAATTGCGCGAGGCCGCAGCCGACGGTTTTGATGCCGTGTACCGCAGGCTCTGGATGTGGCAGCTCGCGCTACGTGAAGCCATGGCCCATGCCGGCATGCTCGATGTGGTTCAGCTGACCCTCACGCATCGCCATCGCCGCGGTGTGAGGTAGGAGAGGCAGATCCGCACACGCACGTAGCACCGCGCAGGGTCGGGCAGGCACCCCTCAACGTTAATTGACATAATGTACATTATCGGACTGATATAGATAATGCGCAGGCAGCAAGCACTTCTTGCGCCCGCGCCTGAGCGCTAATTCTTCTTTTCGAGCTTCAGTCGGATATTGATCTCGCCATCCTCAGCGATCTTTGCCGCGACGAATTCTGGCGTCTCCACTCCGTAGTCCAGGCGGTTGATCGGCACATCGGCATGGACGATCACATTGTCTCCGGTTCGCAGCGCGTTGAACTCCTGGGTGATGCTGTTCGTTTTACCGTGAATGGTCAGATCTCCAGTGAGCGTCACTGTGCCGGCAGATCCGTCTTCCGGGAGCTGTGACACATCCGCAGGCTCCGTCAATACGAATGTGGATTCCGGATACTTCTCCGTGTGAAGGATATTCCTACGCACATTTTCGTCACGAACATCTTTATCCGTGACGATATTACCCATATTCACGGTCACCTCACCGGCAGTCAATGAGCCGCCTTCAATGGTCATTTCGCCTTCCACTTCTTGTGTGGAGCCCGATGTGGTCCGCTCATCGCCCGGCAGCAATTCGTAGAACGTGAACCCGGCCGATGTCATGTTCTTGCCCGGTTTGGTCGCGACGACCCACTCGCCGTCCACATCGGTCGACGCTGCCTTCGCACCGTCCGCATCAATGCCGTCGGTCTTCACACCTGGGTGCGAAACGAGCGAAATGAACAGCGGCACCAACGCCAACAACGCGAGCACGACGATGACCGCCACGCCGCCGATGACAATGAGTTTCTGGTTGCGCGTGCGCATGAGCATTCCTCTCTGATTGCCTTATTGCAGCCTCTCGAGCTTCTTAGCCATGGTAACCAGCTCGTCACACAGAGACTGAATCTCAGTGTGCTCCGCACCCTCACTCGATGCTGTAGCAATATCCTCGGCAGCGCACCGGAGCTCAAAGAGTCTATCCCGCAAGGATTCCCCGCTAATTGTCCGCGCAGTCCTCTGAACTGGCGATATGGGGTGTCTTTGCTCGTAGGCGCGCTGCTTGCACGAGTCACTGCAATATTTTCGCGGACGACCGCGTCCCGGTGCGAGCTGAATCTCCTTGCTACAGTATTGGCAGGTCGGCGGAGTGTCAGTGTGCTGATTCATGATCGCTGTCGATCATATCCCCACTTAAAGTCGTTGCTGCGGCGCGACAGCCACTCCGCGGAACAAACCACGCGGTCGGCGCGTTAGAGATTATGGCCGTTATACTTTAAGCTCGCGACTGAATTTTCGACGAAGGGATAGATGCAGCATGGCTGATCGGGTGCTACGTGGTAGCCGCATGGGCGCAGTGAGCTACGAAACTGATCGTGACCACGATCTCGCGCCGCGCAGGATGGCAAAATACCGCACCCCGAACGGCGAGATCTATGAGATCCCGTTCGCCGACGATGCCGAGATTCCCGAAGAATGGCCGTGCAAGAACGGCCAGGTGGGCACCCTCGTCGAGGGCGAAGGCGTCGAATCCAAGCCGGTGAAGCCGCCCCGCACCCACTGGGACATGCTCCGTGAACGCCGCAGCCTTGAGGAGCTCGACGAGCTGCTCGAGGAGCGCCTGGAGCAGCTGCGCAAGCGCCGCCGTACCGCAGCGCGCATTGCCAAGGAGCAGAAGGAAGCGCAGGAGAACGCGAAGTAGACGTTCCTTCTTTTCCCCGAAAAGCACAACGCCGGCAGGAGATTTCCTGCCGGTGTTTTCGTGCGTGTGGGTAGGACTAGCCAGGCTTAGTGGCGGTTGTTGATGAAGCGCTGCAGCTCGTACTTGGCAAGCTTGGTGCCCTCTTCAAACAGGTCGCCGGCCACACCTGCAGCGCGAGTGACCTTGCCCGGAATCTTGTTCACGCCGAGCTCGTCGAGCTGGTAGCGGCCCAGACGTCCAAGCTCGCTGGCTACCTCAGAGAGCTGAGTGGAACGACGCTTCCAACCCCACTTGCTGACCTCAGCCAGGGATTCGCCAGCGAAGCTCGCGTCGAGCTTGGACTCGCCGAGCTCGCGGTCAACAAAAGTGATGGGCACTTCGCGCACATCGAAGCCTTCCTGGACGGCGCGGTCAGCGAGGTCGACTTGGAAGATGTAGCCCTTCTTGGACAAGGTGTCCAGGTCGATCGTTTCGAGAACCTCTCGGCGGAATGCGCGGTAGCCGGCGGTCATGTCCGCCACATCGTCGCCGAGTGCCATGGAGATGTACAGGTTGCCGAGCTTCGACAGCAGGTAACGGTTCTTCGGCCAATTGACGGCCTCGCCGCCGTCGACGTAGCGGGAACCGATGACTAGGTCCGCGCCCTCGTCGATTGCCGACAGCAAGCGCACCAGCTGTTCCGGCGCATGTGAGCCATCCGCGTCCATCTGGCACAGGACGTTGTACTCACGCTCGAGCCCCCAGTTGAAGCCCGTGGTGTAGGCGCCCAGCAGGCCGGTCTTCTCTTCGCGGTGAATAACGTTGACGTGGCTGTCCTCAGCGGCCATCTCGTCGGCCTTATCGCCGGTACCGTCGGGAGAATTGTCATCGACGACCAGAATGTCCACGTCCGGGTTCGACTCGCGCACACGACCGATGATCAGAGGCAGGTTTTCCACCTCGTTGTAGGTCGGGATGATCACGAGAGTCGAATCGGTCGATTTCTCTGCCACAGTGTGTCTCCGTTTCCTTCGCCCTGTCTGGGTCACTTAATTGTCGTTGTCAGCCTGCGCGGTGTCCGCCAGCTGCTGGCTCCTGATAGAAGCATACCCGCGCCGTGCACCCACGCTCGCCGCGAGCATGACTGCAATGCCGGCTGCTGCGAGTAGCCACTGGATGAACTGGCCGTAGCGGACGGCGAAAGTGACGGAATCGCGCAGCGGCAGGTCCTCGACCAAGTAGGCGGGGGTGAAGATCTCGGTCTCCTGGGATACGGCGCCGTCGGGATGCACGATGGCGGATGCCCCAGACGTTGCTGATACCACCACTGCCCTGTCGGTCTCGATGGCGCGCATCCGGCTCATCGCCAGCTGCTGGTAGGTCATGTCGGTAAAGCCGAATGTGGCGTTATTCGTCGGCGTCGTCAGAATCTGGGCGCCTGCCTTGACCGCGTCACGGTAGGCAGCGTCGAATGCTACTTCGTAGCAGGTGGCCACGCCGACGACGTGATCGCCCATCCGCACGGTTCCGTCGCCGTCTCCCGGCTTGAAATCGCCCGCCATATCCACGTACGAGGAGAAGATGCGGAAGAAATCCCGCATGGGCATCCACTCGCCGAAAGGCTGCAAGAAACGCTTGTGGTGCATGTCCCCAGCGCCGGTGTCCGGATCGAATACGACAGCGGTGTTGCGGTCGCCGACTTCGTCCTTGGTCAGGGTGCCCACGAGGACGGGTGCATCGACAGTCTCGACCGCCTCAGTGATCAAGTCCCGAGCTTCCCTGTCCCGGAACGGGTTCACGTCGGAGGAATTCTCGGGCCAGAACACCAGATCGGGGTTCTCCCCGCTCGCGCCGAGGTCCTTGGTCACATTGACGTGGTTGGCAAGGACAGCGCGTCGCTGCGCGTTGAAATCCAGGCCCATGCGCGGCACGTTGCCCTGCACCGCGGCGACCTTCACCTCGTCGGTCGTGGGGCCGGGAGTATTCACGCCCAGCCCGGCCAGAACACCGAGACCGATGATGATTCCGGTCGTGGCCGTCGCTGGCGTCTTCTTCAGCCGTTCATCGCCGGCAAAGGACAGCAGGATGGCGCCGAAGGACGCGCCGAGCAGCGCGGTCATGAAGGTCACGAGTGCTGGTCCGCCCCACGGGGCGTAGTTCGCCAACGGACCATTGATCTGACCCCACGCCAGACGCACCCAGGAAAAACCACCGAAGGGGAACGACGAGAGCAAGAATTCCACAGCCGAATAGACGAAGGCGAAAGCGATGAAACCGTAGCGCCAGCGCGCGACAAGAACACCGAACAGGCCCGTCACGATCGACCAGAGTGCAAGGGTGATCGATAGCGCGATCCACGGCAGCGCCCCGACGAATTCGCCGACCCACGGCAGCAGCAAAACATAGGCACAGAAGCCGTGGAGGAAACCGAGCAACGCGCCGAACTTAGCGGGAGGGTGAGAGCCATGACGGATAGCCGGCCACGGTGCGAGCGCGAGGTAGAACAGCGCGATGCCCAAAACGCCCATGAAAGCCAGGCCGTGGGGCTCATACGAGAAATAGACGGCCACGCCGCCGAGTCCCGCTAGCAGAATACGGGCGATTTTCGCGAGCCTCGGCGAGAAACTGGGTGAATCGGTGCGTGCAGCGGTCGTCATTTCTGCGGGTCTCCGAAGTCTTCAGGGCGTGCATTTTCCGACCACTTCGAGATGTCTTCATCGGACGGTTCAGGTTCAGCGTCGATGACGTCAGCACCGTCGCCGAAGGTGCCATAGGAAGCACTGCGGCGTTTCATCGGGGAGGCGTCGTACACCTGGACGCCGAAGTCTTCGATACGTTTCTGCAGGGATTTCGCCAAGGACCGGCGGACGAGCTCGCGCGTGGGTCGCAGAAGCAGCAGCAAGCCGATGACAGAGGTGACGTACCCCGGCAGAATCGCCAGCGCCCAGCCAGCAGCGACGAGCGCGGTGCCGCCGGCGAACTGCCCGACGGACCCGTTACCGGCCTGGGCGCAGGCGAGCTCGGAGCGCAGTGCGGGCGAGGCAGCCAGCGCACCGACGAGCATGAGCGCGAAAATTCCGAAGAGCGCCCAGCCGACGCCAACCAGCTGGCTCACTCCCCAGAACGCGAGTGCTTCGATCAGGAAATACGCGATAATCGGCATGCGCACAGACTACCTGCCGGTGCGGGCTTAACGGGGCATCCGCCGCCAGATCGGGCGTGGCACGCAGCGCATCACCCACGCGAGGAGCTGAAGCCCGCGCGGGATCCACACCGTGCGACTCCCCTTCCCCATTGCCGCGACGACGGCGTCAGCGACCACATCAGGGGTCACCGACAATGGCGCTGGCTTCATGCCCTTGGTCATCGAGCCGATCACGAAACCAGGACGCGCGGTGATCAGCGACAGGTCGGTGCCGTGGAGACGGTCGGCAAGCCCCTGACAGAATGCGTCGAGCCCAGCCTTCGTCGAGCCATACACATAATTCGCTCGCCGGGCACGCCACCCAGCGATGGATGAGAAGGCGAAGATGTGGCCGCGATCCATGACGTCGGCAAGCACTGTCAGCATGCTGACTTGCGCGGCGTAGTCGATGACGGCAATGTGCGCGGCATGCTCTTCGTCGTGCTCTGCGCGCGTCTGATCGCCCAGGATTCCGAAGGCGACGATCGCGTCGGTGATCGGACCCGATTCCGCGGCGCGTTCCACGAGTAGGCGGTGGGATGCGAGATCGGCTGCATCGAATTCGAGCGAGCGCACGCTCGTTGCGCCCGCATCGCGCAATCGCTTATCGACGTCCCCCAGCGCCCCCGTATTCCGTGCCGCCAGCACCACGTGACGGCCGTGGCAGATGCGTTCTGCCACTTCCCCGCCGATATCGCTGGTTCCGCCGAGCAGAAGGACCGTGCCGTGCGTGTTCGTCTGCGAGCTCATGGTGGCCAACTATATGCGGGCGGCTATTTCACGGATGTATTCAGCGGGCGCGCACCGTCGGTGCCGAGCACGACGATGTCCTCGATGCGCATGCCCCACTTCCCGGGAAGGTAGATTCCGGGCTCGATGGAAAACGCCATGCCGGGGGCAAGTTCGGTCTCGTTCCGGGCGATGATGAACGGCTCCTCGTGCAGGGCCATCCCAATGCCGTGGCCGAGACGATGCGTGAAGTATGCGCCATAACCGGCTTCGTTGATGCGGCCTCGGGCGACCGCATCGAGCTCGCCCGCCGTCATACCGGGCCGTGCGGCTGCCACAGCATCGGCCTGCGCCCGACGCAGTGTGTCGTAGGCGCGGGCGAAATCCGCGTCGGCGTTGTCGAAGCCGCCGACGACATAGGTGCGGGTGCAGTCCGAGTGGTAGCCGGCTCCCACGGTTCCGCCGAGGTCCACCACCACTGGATCGCCAACGCGCAGGACGCGGTCAGAATAATCGTGGTGCGGATCGGCGCCATTCGGGCCAGATCCGACGATGATGAAGTCCGTGTGGGAATGCTCGCTCAAGATCAGAGAGTCCAACTCCGCCGCGACGTCACGTTCAGTGCGGCCGGGTTCGAGCAGCCGAGGGACTTCCGCGTGGACGCGATCGATGGCGCGGGCTGCGAATTCAAGCTGGTCGATCTCCTCAGATCCCTTGACCATGAATGCGCCGGCGAGCACGTCGGTGGCCAGCAGGACCTCCCCGCACGTCTGCTGCAGGCGCAGGACGTGGTCCGCGGTAAGCGACGAGCCCACTGCCACGGTGCCGCTGCCGCAGGCGCGTTCCGCAAGAGCATAGGGATTGTCCCCATCGCGCCACGTGACCAGCTCAATACCGTTCATCTCTCCTACCGCGGCCAGGGCGGTTGCATCAGTCGCTGGCGCGAGGAGCTTGGCATGACCAGTTGGCGGCACCACTAACGCGGTGAGCCGCTCGTGGGATGATGTCCACGATCCAGTCAGATACGCCAACTCGGGTCCGGTGCCGATGATCGCGCCACCGAGACCGTGTTCGCGCACTTCCAGCTGCACACGCCTCAAGCGCTGGGCGTAGACATCAGGCGAGAAGATGGTGGGCAGATTCTCTGGCTGGTCTGGATCGGACATGCCTTCATGCTAGATCTTCTCCGCCTACGATCGTGAGCATGTTTCCCGACGCGTTGACACGCATTTCCGCCCGCGGCGCGTATTGCAGCGGCACGCTGCTCGCGCCTGACGTCGTGTTGACCTGCAACCACTTCTTCCGGGAGAACGCCGAGGGCGCGGCTGTTCGCGCGGGAGCGAGAATTCGCACCATCCGCAGTGTCGAGCATGTCGACGGCACAGATATCGCCATTGTCCGCACCCGACCGTTCCCGCATGCTACCAATGGAGAATTTCCCAAGTTGAGTTCATCGCCGGCGCTTGGAACTCCGACGGTCACATTCGGGTACGGCGGACGCGCGAAACGGATGCAGGCCCGCGACGGGAGACTGATCATGCCGCTTCCTGTCGCTATTTCGCGGACGGGTTCGTTCGTGCGGCCAGCTGGCATCATCTTCAACCGGACGCCGGCGATCAAGGGCGATTCCGGTGGACCGGTGCTCGCAGACGGAAAGATCGTCGGCGTGCAATCGCTCATCGTCGACCCCTTCGGGCGCAACTCCCACTTCGCGGTAGTGAATTTCCTTCCCGCAGCGTTGCAACAGCGCCTCGAAGATGAGCTCAGCGACTAGTTGCCGATCGCCACGACACCGCGGCGGATCGCTTCGACCGCGCGGCGGGCGTTGTGCTTGATCTCGTCGGAATAGCCGGTTTGGACGATCTGTTCGAGCAGGTCGATCACTTGGCGGCACCAACGGACGAAATCGCCGGGCGTGAGTTCCGCGCCGGACTCAGCGGCGGCTGCTAGGGCGTAGCCGAGTGGCGCGCCAGCGGCCCACTGGTGAAGCGAGAGGGCGAAACCCGGGTCGGGCATATTCGTTGGAGGAAGGCGGTGACGTTGCTCGTCACTGGCCAACTCGCCGTAGATGCGCTGCGTGGCGTTCATCGCGTCGGCCATCCGATCGGTGGCCGCTTCCGGGTAGCCGCCGGTGGCCTTGCGGTTTTCGAACACGCACATGGACGCCACACCGCCCAGCTCCGCAGGATCCAGCTCGTCCCAGATGCCGCGCTTCAGGCACTGCGCGACAAGCAGGTCGGAGACATTGTGAATGCGTGCGAGGCGCTCGCCTTCTTCGGTGACGGTGGGCTCGCCGTCGACAAGCTCGACGTAGTCCATTTCGGTGAGCAGCCCGATGATGCGCTCGAACATCCGGCCCAGAGTGTCGGTCTGGGTGTCCACGTTCGCCTGTGCTTTCGCAAGGGCACGCTCTTCGCGCACGAGGTCCTCGCCTAGGCGGGCGAGCCGTTCGCGGTCGGCCGCGGGCCAGGAGTGGACGGGGTGGGCGCGGATGGCGTCGCGAAGCTCAAGCGCTTTTTTCGACGTGCGCGACCGCGCGTTTTCCTTCAAATTCTTCGGCGCGCGGAACTTGCCGCGGGTGAGTTCTTGCACGACGCGCCGCGTGTGGCGTCGCGGTTTGTGGGCGATATCGCGCGGCACCTTGATCCGGCCGACGACGACGGGGGCGTTGCCGAACGACGCGGCGTCGATACGCCCGGACCAGCCGCGCTCGGTCGTGATCCACGGGCGCGGATCGTCTTTTCTGCCGGCGGGCGCGACGACGGCAGCGAGCTCCGGGCGGCGCTTGGACGGCAACGCGATGACCTCACCGACCTGAAGGCGGCCAAGAATTTTCTGGATTTCCTTGTGGCGCTCCTCGATGGAATTCTTCTTCGCGCGCTTCTCCTCGTCGGCGAGGTCGCGGCGCAACCGCGTGTAATCGACGAGATCTGCAGCAATATCGCCGTCAGAGTCGCCGAAGCCGAGCTCGGCCACAGCGGCGTCGAGTTCGGCGCGCAGCTTATCGACGCTGCCTTTCTGCCGCTCGATCTTCCGCACTTCCCCGACGACGCTGCGGTCGGTCTGGAACTGGGCGAACGACTTCTCGATCAACCTGATCGAGTCTTCAAAGCCGTTCATCTGCAGCATATTGATCGCCATGTTGTAGCCGGGCGTGAACAGCGAGATGAGCGGATACGTGCGTGTGGAGGCGAGCCCTGCGACCTGGCGCGGATCCATCGCTGGTGCCCACTGTACGACGGCGTTGCCGATCGAATCGATACCGCGTCGGCCCGCACGGCCCGTGAGCTGTGTGTACTGACCCGGCGTGAGGTCGACGTGGGCGTCGCCGTTGAATTTGACCATCTTCTCCAGCACGACCGTGCGCGCCGGCATATTGATGCCCAGCGCGAGCGTTTCCGTGGCGAAGACGACGCGAACGAGGCCTTCCACGAAGAGCTGCTCCACAATGTGCTTGAACGCCGGCAGCATGCCCGCATGGTGCGCCGCGAAACCGCGCGACCACGCAGTGCGCAACTGGCGGTAATTGAGGACGTCGAGGTCTTCTTCGGGAATGCCTTCCACGCCCTCATCGGCGATCTGTTTGATGCGGTCCGCTTCCTCCGGAGTGGTCAGCTCTTTGCGGGAGCGCAGGCACTGGAAGAGCGCACCGTCGCAGCCAGCGCGGGAGAAGATGAATACGATCGCCGGGAGCATGTCCCGGCCTTTGAGCGCCTCCACAACCTCCGGGCGGCCCACCGGGCGGACGCGGTCCTGCGAGCGCTTCCCGCCGCTTCGGCGACCACCCGAGCGGGAACGGAAACCGCGACCTTCCTCGAAATCGCGGCGGCCTTCGTCGGCGCCGGTCTCGATGCGCTCGATCGTGCGCTCCAGATCACGGTTCACCTTGTCCGAACCGGGCTCGAACAGCGGCATGATTTTGCGCTGCACCATCATGAACTGGTTCAGCGGAACGGGGCGCTTCTCGGACACGATCACATCGGTGTCACCGCGGACCTCGTCGAGCCATTCGCCGAATTCCTCCGAATTGGACACGGTCGCCGACAGACCGATGATCCGTGCAGATTCGTCGAGGTTGAGGATGATCTCCTCCCACACGGCGCCGCGGTCGCGGTCGGCCAGGTAGTGGATCTCGTCCATCACCACGTGCGAGAGACGGTCCAGTGCGGGCGATTCGGCGTAGATCATGTTGCGCAGGACCTCAGTGGTCATCACAACGATCTCGGCATTGCCGTTGATGCTGCTGTCGCCGGTGAGCAGGCCGACGGCATCCTCGCCGTGTTCATTGACAAGGTCGTGGTACTTCTGGTTGCTCAGCGCCTTGATCGGCGTGGTGTAAAAGCATTTCGTGCCGCGCGAGAGCGCCAGAGACACGGCGAATTCGCCGACGACGGTCTTGCCGGAGCCAGTCGGCGCGCACACGAGCACGCCGCGGTCGGCCTCGACGGCCTCGCACGCCTCGATCTGGAAATCGTCGAGGGGAAACGGTTTGCTCGCGCGGAACTCATCGAGGTGCATGCCCACCACCCTAACCTAAAGGTCAGAGCACGTCGTCGAAGAAGTTCGGCGTATCAGCACGCCCGCTTATCGACGTCGCCCCATAGCCTCCGTCCGCTGCTTCCGCGTCAGTGCGAATCGGTGCCGGTCGGTCGATCGTGCTTGCCGTACCCAGGCCAGAGGCGGCACCGATTGGGGCGGGCGCTTCGATGGGGCCAGAGGCTTCTTCGTCGTCAAGCGATGCCCACTCACTTGTCTGTCTGCCCGCGCGCTTATCGTGAATGCGGCAGAACTGGAAAGCCAACTCAACGAGCAGAGACAGCGACAGCGCAAGGACGATCATCGAGAACGGGTCCTGGCCCGGGGTGATCACCGCAGCGAAAATGAACAGCGCCACGATGATGATGCGGCGCTTGTCCTTGACTTGGTCGTAGCGCAAAAGACCCGCCAGGTTGAGCATGATGACCACGAGCGGAACCTCGAAGCTCACGCCGAAGATCACGATCAGCGCCAGAACGAAGTTGTAGTAGAGCTGACCTGACAGTGCGGCGATCTGATACTCCTTGCCGATCGACATAAGGAGCTCCAGGCCCTGGTCGACGATGAAATACGCGATCACCGCGCCGGCGACAAATAGCGTGACGGCAAGGCTGACGAAGCTCAAGGTCCAGCGGCGTTCGTTCTTGTGCAGGCCTGGCGTGATGAACGCCCAGATCTGGTACAGCCACACAGGCGAAGCAAAGACCAGCCCCGCCAAGAAGCCGACCTTCATGCGCAACATGAACATCTCGAACGGTGTCGTTGCGATGAGACGGCACGAACCGTCGGAGGTCAGATCAGCGCGCAGTTCAGGCGGCAGTGAACAATAGGGTCGCCGAATGATCTCGCCGAGCGGCATGACTGGACCAGGCGCCCACTGGTACCAGATGAAGCCGAGGATGGTGCCTGCTAGGACCGCCAGCAGCGAGACGACCACGCGGCGGCGCAGCTCCTGGAGGTGCTCCGTGAGCGACATGATGCCCTGCGGATCACGTTTCCCCCGCAGTTTGGGGCCCTTCCGCGCCCGTTTCGAGCGTGTGGTTGAAACCTGTTGTCCCACGGGGCGCGCTTAGGCGTTCGGGGTCGTGCCCGGCTGGTTCGGCTGCTGCTGGTTCTGCGGCTGGTTCCAGAATCCCTGCTCGACACTCTGCTGGGCCTGGTTAGACGGGTTCTGGGTGATCTCGCGCGGCTGCTGGTTCTGCGGTGCATCGGCCGTCGCAGTCGCTGCACCTGTGCCCTGCTGCTTACCGTCGTTCTGCATCTCATTGACCTCGGACTTGAAGATGCGGGCGGAACGGCCCACCGAGCGGGCGAGCTCAGGCAGCTTCGTAGCGCCGAAGAGAAGCAGGACAACGAAGACGACGAGGAGAATTTCCCATGGGCCAACACTCATTGGAGTTCCTTTCGGAGATTTTAAATCTGCTCGGGCGAGCGCGAGGGCGCGTCTATTAAGCCTTAAGCATAACGCTCGAGACCCGCAGATCCGGCAGCGGCGAGCGCTTCTGCGATATGCGGGGGTGAAACCACTCGCACACGGTCGGCTTGGCTCAGGCAGAACCGGATCAGCCAGTCGTCGCTGCCATACGGCATTGTCGCAGCGACCCAGCCGTCTTCTTCCTCGCTGCCGAGCTCAATCTGCCAGTAGTCCGCCAGCCACGTGGCCTCGGTGGCAATCTGCAGCTCTGCTACGTTCGCCTGGCGGAAACCGAAGGGGTCATCGGCGTCGTAGGTGACCTTGGGTGCGGGGGTCGACGGGGCGTCGAGAAGCGTCGCGTCATGGATGCGGTCCAACCGGAACGTCTTCGGGTCGCCGTATTCGAACGCGGAGAGGTAGGTGTTGCCGTCGCGGTGGAACAGACCCATAGGCGATACGGTGCGTGTGCGCAGCGTGTCCGAGGTCGCGGAGTAGTACGTGAGCTCCAGCATGCGGCGCTGCGATAGTGCCTGCGACACGATCGCTTCCGGTCCGGATGTCTGCGGCTGCTCCGCATCGGGCACGCCTTGAGAGCGCATCACGTCGCGCAATTTTTGCGCCGCCGAATTCACCGCGCGCTGATCCACCAGCCCCGGCATGGTCTCCAACGATTCGAGGGTGAGAAGCAGAGCATTCGCCTCGGTCGGCGTGAGCCGCAGCGGGGTGTTCAGGCCCTGGTCGTCGATCACGGTCACACCGGTCCACTCGGCGGCGAGATCGATCAGCTCACCGGGACCGCTGCCCACACCGGACATCTGCAGACGGCGCAGGTCATCCATCACCTCAGCCGGCGAATGACCGAGGTCGCGGGCAATCTCCATCGGCGTGGCCTGCGGGTGCTTGTGCAGGTACGGAATCAGATTCAGCGCCCGCACCAGCGCCGCCAGCTTCTCCGGGCTGTCTTTTCTCGCCTCAGCCATGAGCACTCTCCCCTCCTCCTGCTGCTGCGCGCAAGAGCGACACGACATCAGCGCGAACATCTTCTGGTTCCAGCACCACTGCATCGGGTGCAAAGCTCGCTGCCGTGCGCACGAGCCAGTCGCGTTCGACGTTGTGAAGCGCTACGGTGCCGTCGTCAAGCAATGTGCCCGCGTTGACCAGCTCGTGCGCGGTGCCATCCTCGACGCTAATGATCGCGTCCACGACTGGGCCGCGCAACGAATCTTCGACGACCTGCTGCAACGGGCGGTCCGGGTGGTGGAAGTCGCTGGCTTGGACCTTGCGGATATCGGTCACGCGCACAGCGCGGAAACTCCGCTCGGCACCGCGCTCCACGTCGAATCCAACGACATAGGCGCGGTTGTTCAGGGCGACGATCCCCCACGGGTCCATCGTGCGTGTCTGGGGCTCCGCGGTCGGCGATGGACGGTAGGTGAACCGCATGCGCGTATTTGAACGGACACACGCGGTGACTGCGGTGACGGTATCGGCGTCGAGCCGCGAAATATCGTTGTCCAGCGCGGCGATCGGCGGGGCATCGAATGTGCGGGTTGCGCCTCCTGCGGCGATCTTCGTCCACCCGGAACGCGCGAAGGCGCCCAAGCTTCCTGCCGTACCGAGGTCGCCAGCGAGGCCGAGCACGAACGCCTCCTCGTCGGTGAATGTGATCGGCGGGAGCTCGTAGACATCCTTGTCCACCCAGATAAGGCCGTTTTCCATGCGGGCGGGAACGCCGGCGCGGCGCAGTGAGCGCACATCGCGGGCGAGCATTCGCGTCAGCGCGATATCGGTGCGATCCTTATAACCATCGACGTGGGTGCGCACCCATTCGTATTCGCGCGGTTTGGCGGAGCCGAGCAAAGCGAAGGTGAGGTTGGTCAGCCTCTCGATCACATCTGCATGTCCCGGCGTCTCAGCCACGGATCCCTCCCTGCGCGTCGTTCAAATGCTCGCGGTTAGTCTCCATATAGCTAAGCAGATCGTTGACGCGCGCGTCGGACGTGGCGAATGGATCCTGCAGGTCCACGGTCTGCGGCTCCGGGCGGTCGACTTTGAGGTGCACCCAGTCCACCGTGTAGCGGGCGCCGAGCTCCCGCGCTTTCGCCAGGAATTCTGCGCGCATGGCGGCGCGCGTTGTCTGCGGCGCACTAGTGGCGGCCTGCGCGATCGCCTCGTCGGTGGTCCACCGCTTCACCATGCCCTTGCGCTGGAGCAGGTAGAACAGTCCGCGGTCGCGATTGATGTCGTGGTAGGCCAAGTCGATCTGTGCGAGCTTCGGGTGACTCCAGTCCCCGCCGAGGCGCGCGCGGTAGCGCTCCAACAGGTCGCGTTTGATCACCCAGTCGATCTCGCCGGCCACAGGTTGGAAATCCTGGCTTTCGACGCAGTCGAGCACCCTGCCCCACAGCTCGACTACCCGGGCGAGTTCGTGGTTGGGTGTTCCCTCATCGGGGCGTTGCTCAAGCCATTTCCCGGCCGCGGTGTGCACGGCGCGCTGGACCCCCAATGCCGTGACGGTGGAACCGTCCTTGAGTTCGAGCGGAGTCTGGCCGGTCGGGTCGAGGGCGATCTCCTTGATGTGCGCGATCGGGTCAGCGACATCGAAAGCGGGCATCTCCCAGTCCGCTTCAAGCATCTCGATGACCAGTTGCGCCGACCCCACCTTCAAAGCGAATGTCGGCTCCGCCATATTCGAATCGCCCACAATGACGTGCATGCGGCGGAACCGGCTGGAGTCGCCGTGCGGCTCGTCGCGGGTATTGATGATCGGCCGCGTCCTCGTTGTCGCCGACGACACACCCTCCCAGACCTGGTCCGCTCGCTGCGACAGCGCGAACTGTCCGTCTTTGGTGATCATGCCCGCGCCGCACAAGAGCTGGCGGGTGATCAAAAAAGGCAGAAGGCGCTTACCGAAGTGCTTGAGCGACAGCTCGCGGCTGATCAAGTAGTTCTCGTGTGTGCCGTAGGAATTGCCGGCGGAGTCGACATTGTTCTTGAACAAATAGACATCCCCGCCGATACCTTCGGCAGCGAGCGCCTCTTGTGCCTGCACGGCGAGCTCGTTGAAGAGCAGCTCGCCGGCCTTGTCGTGGTTGAGCAGCTGCGTCAGCGAGTCGCACTCGGCCGTCGCGTACTCCGGGTGCGCACCGACGTCGAGATAGAGCCGCGCGGCATTGTCCGTGAAGATATTCGTGCTCTTGTACTGCGCCACGACCGGGCGGAACAGGTACCGCGCGATCTCTTCCGGCCGCAGGACCGCTGCGCCGTCGCGGGTGGCAGTGAGACCGAATTCGGTCTCGATACCCATGATGCGGCGCGGGTACACCGCCACTACTGGCCGCCCTTCTGGACGTAGGAGCGGACGAATTCCTCGGCGTTCGTGTCCAGCAGCGCGTCGATCTCGTCGAGCAGGTCGTCGGTGCCGGTCGTGTTCACGTTGACCTGGCCAGCGTTCTGCGCGCCGCCCGGTTCGCTTTCGCCGTTATCGCCGCCGCCGGAAATATTGATCTGATCCTGTGCCATACCTCTACCCTACTTTCCGTCCACGAGCGCAGCGACGAGGTCGTCCACGCTATCCGCACGGTCGAGCAGCTCCCCGACTTCCTCACGCGTGAATTCGTCCACTGCATTCAACGCCACGGTCCGCGGGCCCTGCGCAGTCTCGAATTGGATCGACTGCCAACTAGAGGCGATCACGTCCTCGCCGAATTCGGCTGCGACGCGTCCCCGGAAATACGCCCGCGAATTCTCCGGCGGGTGCGCCGCGGCGTGCGCGATCTCCTCCTCGGTCGCCAGCGTGCGCATCCGTCCGGCACGCACGAGCGCGTGGTACAGCGACTTCGCCGGATCAATATCCGCGTACTGCAGATCCACCGCCTTCAACTTGGCGTCGCTCCACGGCACACCGCGGTCAACATAGCCCTTGATCAGCGCATATTTCGCGGTCCAATCCAACCTGTCCGCCGTCGACAACGGGTCGCGCTCAAGGTCGCTGAGCACCTCGTCCCACAGCTCGAGCACACGCTTATCGACGCTCCCCTGCTCCCCTTCCCCACCGCTTACCCTGCGCAGATACTCGCGCTGGAGGGCGATGGGGGTGAGGCAGCGGCCGTCGCTAAGCGAAAGCTCGTGGCCAAGCGTGAGATCGCGCGATGTGGCCTTGAGCTCGGCGACCGGGTTTTTCAAGCGCAGGTCGCTGAAATCAACGCCATTTTCGATCGCGTCGAGGACGAGCTTCGTGGTGCCGATTTTCAGGAAATTCGCGTAGTGCGACATGTTGGCATCGCCGATGATGACATGCAGTCGGCCGAACTGCGTCGCATCCGCATGTGGCTCGTCGCGCGTGTTGATGATGCCGCGGTTCAGCGTCGTCTCCAGCGAAACCTCCTGGAAGAAATAGTCTGCACGCTGCGAGATCTGGAAACCGTCCTGCTCGCCTTCCTCACCGATGCCCACGCGCCCGGCACCCGCGAAAATCTGCCGGGTGACGAAGAACGGGATGAGCCCCGCCGCGATCGTCTCGAACGGCGTGTACCTCGAGTACTGGTAGTTCTCGTGCGAACCGTACGAAGCTCCCTTGCCATCGACGTTGTTCTTGTAGAGCTTCAGCGGCGGGCACGGGTCGTGGCCCTCGAGCACGCTGACGCCCTCGTTATAAAGCTGCGCGACACGCTCCGCTGCCTGGCGCAGGATGAGGTCCCCCGCCGCGTCGTACACCATCGCGTTGTACGCGTCCGCGACCTCCGGCGAGGAGTATTCCGGGTGCGCGTGGTCCACATAGAACCGCGCCCCGTTGGACGTGACCACATTCGCCACCCCGATCGCGTTCGGCGCGACCACCGGGACCGTGTGGTAGCGCTTCAAATCGAAACCGCGGCTGTCTTTGAGCGGGTGCTCGGCCTGGTAATCCCAGCGAGCGCGGGCCGCCGTATTCATCGCCGCATACGCCACCACCGCGTGCGTCGAGCTCACGATCGGGCTCAACGCCAGATCGTCCGGCGTGGTGATCCCGTATTCCGTCTCCGTGCCCATGAAACGCGTCATGGTCTTCGAGCCTAGCGGGTCATATTCTCCACGGTTCTGCCGGATCGTTGGTCCCCTCATACGCTGTTGCCGACGGAACCGAGGCTTCAGGCTTTGCGGCACTCACACCCCCATTCCTCCCATCAGCACATGTGGGTTCCATTGCATCCCATTTTGGGATACATTCCGGTATATGAGTTCAACGACCAGGCAAATCTCCCTCCGTATCTCTGAGCCGCTTGTGAACGCGATGGACGAAGCAGTCAAGTCCGGACTGGCGAAGAGTCGGGCCGAGCTTGTCGACGGAGCAGTGGAGCGCGAACTCCGCCGCCTCATCACCCTGCGGGATCTTGAGACCATTGCTGCACATCCCGACCCCGAAATCGACTTCATCGTCAACGCAGTGAAGGGACGTGTTCGCTTTGACGATTGACGCGGGCAATAAGCCAAATGCCTACGAGCGCCGCGAGATCAGGATGGTCAGACTGGATAAAGTCCGCCCAGCAGTGATCCTCACGCGCCAATTGGCAGTGGGCCGCTTGTCCACTGTCACCGTCCTGCCCGTCACATCGACGATTCGGGAATTGGCCACCGAGGTCGTTCTTGACGAAGCTAATGGGCTCGACCACGTCAGCGTTGCCAACACCGACAACGTGATGACCGTCCCCAAAGATGACGTTCTTCAGCACATCGGCTACCTATCATTCGCCCAGGAGAAACAGCTCGCATCCGCACTCGCTTTCGCGTTCAACCTCGAAATGAGGCTCTGATCTGGAGCGCCGATCCGCTACCAGCCGCGCTCTGCGAGACGGTGCGGCGCCGGCAGGTCCGCGACATTGATGCCAACCATGGCTTCGCCTAGGCCGCGCGAGGCCTCAGTGACCGCAGCGATATCGTCGTAGTTCTTCGTGGCGGCTACGACGGCGGCCGCGCGCTCGGCGGGCTTGCGGGACTTGAAGATGCCGGAGCCCACGAAAACGCCGTCCGCGCCGAGCTGCATCATCAACGCCGCATCTGCCGGAGTGGCCACGCCACCTGCGGCGAACAGCGGCACCGGAAGTCGGCCATGTTCCTCGACCCACGCGACCAGTTCGTACGGAGCCTGCAGCTCCTTCGCCGCAACATACAGCTCGTCGCGGTTACCGTTCCACAGCGCCTGCAACCCAGCGATCTCAGCGGTGATCGTGCGCAGGTGCTTCGTCGCCTCGGACACATCGCCCGTGCCAGCCTCACCCTTGGAGCGGATCATCGCCGCCCCCTCGTTGACGCGTCGCAACGCCTCCCCCAGGTTGGTCGCGCCACACACGAACGGCACGTCGAACGAACGCTTGTCAATACCCTTCTGGTCAACGTCACCTTCGAGCAGGTTGACGAGGAGCTCGAGGAGGCCGCAGCCGAGGCAGAGGAAGGCGGCGCCGAGGCTGGTGCCGACTCCGACGAGGCGAACCCGGACAACGTCGAGGTCGCCGACGGCGGCGAGGGCGACGAGGGCGCGTCCGAGTAAGCGCGTTTCGCTTCACGACGGCCGGCGGGAACGGTGTGCAACCGTAGCCCCCGGCCGTTTGCCGTTCTTGGAGCACAGTGCCACGGCGGCGCGAAGGATCAGTCCTGCGCGTCGAAGGTTTGCCGGTGCTGCTGAATATCGGCGAAGTTTGCCTCCACCCACGTGCGCAGCGCAACCATCGGTCCAATCAAACCACGGCCGAGCTCGGTGAGCTCGTACTCGACGCGCGGCGGTGATTCGGCGTAGGACTGTCGCGCAACAATGCCTTCGCGCTCTAGAGCGCGCAGTTGCTCAGTGAGCATTTTGGCGCTGATGCCACCAACCTCGCCCCGCAAATCGCCAAACCGCTGGGGCCCGTCTTGCAAACTGTTGACCACGAGCACTGTCCACTTGTTCGCAATGGTCGCCAACGCGGAACGCGAAGGGCAAGTGGCGAGCATGACGTCCCAGAGCTGCTCACAGGCTTGTTTCTCAGACACGGGCTCAGTGTATCGCCGGTCCTTGACATTCAATCCCCGGGCAGTATCATCCTCCATTAGTTACTTTTAGTAACTATCACATTTCCTGACTCTCCAAGGAGCCATCATGTCCTCTGCCCTCGATACCGTGAACACCTACTTCTCCAACCTCGCCGAAGGGCGCGTCCCCGAAGCGCTCGCCCTGCTCGCCGACGATGTCATCTGGCACCAACCCGGCGCGAACAAGTTTTCCGGCACGCACACCGGCCCCGATGCCGTCGCCTCCATCCTTGGCCAAATGGTCGAAAACACCAGTGGCACCTTCATCGTGGCACCAACTGGCCCCCCGATGGTCAACGAGGACCACGTCACCGTGCCACTTTCCTTTAGCGGCACCAAGGGCAACGAGTCGCTCGATCAACCCGGCATTGACCTGTTCATTGTCCGCGACGGCAGGATCGCCGAGGTGTACCTGTTCTCTTCCGACCCGGACGCGGAAGACCGGTTCTGGGGCAACTAAGCGTCGGTGTCTACACTGGCTGGCGTGAGCGACTCCCCCGTCTTGATCGTCGGCCTGTGCAACCCCGGCCCGCAATACGCATCCACCCGCCACAACGCCGGCGTGGTGGTGGACACCGAGGTGCTGCAGAATCTGCGCTTCGACGGTGTGTCCGATGCGTGCCTTCGCCATATTCGAATCGCCCACAATGACGTGCATGCGGCGGAACCGGCTGGAATCGCCGTGCGGCTCGTCGCGGGTATTGATGATCGGCCGCGGTTCAGCGTTGTCTCCAGCGAAACCTCCTGGAAGAAATAGTCCGCGCGCTGCGAGATTTGGAAGCCGTCCTCTTCCCCTTCCTCTCCGATGCCGACGCGCCCGGCGCCTGCGAAGATCTGCCGGGTGACGAAGAACGGGATGAGCCCCGCCGCGATCTGCTCAAACGGAGTATCCCGCGAGTACTGGTAGTTCTCGTGCGATCCGTACGAGGCACCCTTTCCGTCGACGTTGTTCTTATAGAACTTCAGCGGCGGGCACGGGTCGTGGCCCTCGAGCACGCTGACGCCCTCGTTATACAGCTGCGCCACACGCTCCGCCGCCTGGCGCAAGATGAGGTCCCCCGCCGCGTCGTACACCATCGCGCTGTACGCGTCCGCGACCTCCGGCGAGGAGTATTCCGGGTGCGCGTGGTCCACATAGAACCGCGCCCCGTTGGACGTGACCACATTCGCCACCCCGATCGCGTTCGGCGCGACGACCGGGACCGTCTGGTAGCGCTTCAAATCGAAACCGCGACTGTCTTTGAGAGGGTGCTCGGCCTGGTAATCCCAGCGAGCGCGGGCCGCCGTATTCATCGCCGCATACGCCACCACCGCATGCGTCGAGCTCACGATCGGGCTCAACGCCAGATCGTCCGGCGTGGTGATCCCGTATTCCGTCTCCGTGCCCATGAAACGCGTCATGGGACGCAAGCCTAGCGGGTCAAATGCTCCAAGGCTGCAGGACTCCCGCCGGCGATGATGACGTCCGACGGCTCCAGCACCGTGCCTGGTTTCAACGGATGAAAATCACCGTCGATGCCGCGCACCGCAATGACTTGCGCGCCTTCCTCGCGCCACAGTGCGTCGAGATCAACCGGCACGCCGACCAATGCCTGAGGAGCACTCATGCTCGTCACCGAATACCCCGGGGCGATCTCCGCGAACTCCCGGAACTGCCCGCCGAGCAAGTGCGCAACGCGCCTGCCTGTGTCACGCTCCGGGTGCACAACATGGTGCACACCCAGCTGCTTCAAGATGCGTCCGTGCGATTCCGAATCCGCCTTCGCCCACACATCCGGCACACCCGCCTCAATCAAGTTCGATGCCGTGAGGATAGACGACTCCAAATTCGTGCCCACAGCCAAGACGACATGCTTGATGTCCGCCAAGCCTAGCTGCTCCAATGCTTCCGGATCCGTCGCATCCGCGACAACGGCGTCCGTGAGTCGGGAAGCATGCTCTTTCACCAGCTTGGGATCGAGATCGATACCGAGGACCTCCACACCGTTGGCCGTGAGCTCCGAAGCTAGAGAGACTCCGAACCGGCCGAGTCCGATCACCATGACCGGCGTGATGTTCATGTGGGACCATTTCGGCTTAGATCCGCGGAATGATTTAACCAATGAAAGGCCTTTCTTCGGGGTAACTGAACCGGCGGTTGATCGTATTCGATGCCAATGCAGCTATGAGAGTAACGGAACCAATGCGCCCTAAGTACATGAGAAGACACAGAACCACCTGCGACGGTGCTGACAACGACGCCGTAATTCCTGTTGAAAGCCCCGCTGTGCCGAATGCAGAGAAGACTTCGAATGCAATCTCGTCGCCCGTGAACTGAGGGTCGAAAACCCGCAGCGCCCCCACTCCCGCCGTGACGACAGCGGTGCCCGCAAAAGCCAACGCCAACGCTTGCCTCCCGACGGCTTCTGGTAGCGTCCGTTTGCCCGCGGTGGTCTCCTCGCGACCTTTGAACTCCGACGCCATCGCCGCGACAAGCACCGCAGCCGTTGTCACCTTGATGCCGCCTGCTGTGCCAGCTGAACCTCCGCCGATGAACATCAGCAGATCTGTCCCCATGAGGGTGATCGGATGTGCATCGCCATAATCAACTGAGTTGAAGCCGGCGGTACGCGGCGACGCACCCAAGAAGAACGCGTTGAGAAGCTTCTGCCACACCGGCATGTCCCCGAGCAGACCGTTCCATTCCGCTAGGGCGACGAACACCATGCCTCCAGCGAGCAGCACAGCGGTAGCCACGAACGTCATTCGCGCCGTCAACGACATTGTCCGAGCCCGCGACGTGCGGTGCCGTACCCGCGAGGCCACTTCAGCCCACACCGGGTAGCCAATGCCGCCGCCGATCAGGGCAGCCGCAATGGGCAACAGAATCCACGCGTCCGCCACGAACGGCACCATGTTTTCATTCTCCGTGCTGAATCCGGCGTTGTTGAACGCCGAAATCGCATGAAAAACACCTTCCCACACAGCTCGGCCAAAAGAGTGGTGATACCCGAAAAAGAACCGCAGGGTCAGCACCACCGCGATCATGGCCTCGGCGGACAACGTGAACAGCAGCGTGAAGATGAGTGTCCGGCGCACCCCGCCGGCGGCCATGGGTCGGCCTTCCGCGGCTCCTGTGCGCCTGGCACGAAGACTCACCTTTCCGGTGACCACCATGCCGGACAGGGAGGCCAGCGACATGATGCCCAAACCGCCCAACTGGATGAGCAGCAAAATAACGGCTTGGCCGAAAGGCTTCCAGTAGGTCCCGGTGTCTTCGACGATCAAGCCTGTCAGCGAGACAGCGGATGTGGCCGTAAAGAATGCATCAAGGAACGGTGTCCACTCGTCGCCGACGGCCGAAACCGGAAGCATGAGAACTCCGGTTCCGAGGAGGATGAGCAGGAGGAAACCAGCGACGGTGAGCCGTGCTGGGCTTAAAAGCCCGTTAAGGGGCGCTTGATTCACGGGTGCCAACAATACACAGCATCATCGCCGTTCCCCGCTTTTCCACGCACACCGTGGGATTTACCAGCCGCGCTCTGCGAGACGGTGCGGCGCCGGGAGATCAGCGACGTTAATGCCGACCATGGCTTCACCCAGGCCGCGCGAAGCCTCCGCGACTACCGCGATATCGCCGTAGTTCTTCGTCGCCTTCACGACGGCGGCCGCGCGCTCAGCTGGCTTGCCAGACTTGAAGATGCCGGAGCCGACGAACACGCCGTCCGCTCCCAGCTGCATCATCAGCGCGGCATCCGCCGGAGTGGCCACTCCGCCGGCGACGAACAGCGGCACCGGAAGACGGCCGTGCTCTGCGACCCACGCGACCAATTCGTACGGCGCTTGAAGTTCCTTGGCGGCGACGTACAGCTCGTCGCGGTTGCCGTTCCACTTCGCCTGCAGGCCGGCGATCTCGGCGGTGATCGTGCGAAGGTGTTTCGTCGCCTCCGACACATCGCCCGTGCCGGCCTCACCCTTGGAGCGGATCATCGCCGCCCCTTCGTTAATGCGGCGCAAAGCCTCTCCCAGATTCGTCGCACCGCACACGAATGGCACATCGAACGCCTTCTTGTCGATGTGGTTGACGTAGTCTGCCGGGCTCAGGACCTCTGACTCATCCACATAGTGGACACCCAGGTGCTGCAGAACCTGCGCCTCAACCGTGTGTCCGATGCGCGCCTTTGCCATCACAGGCACATCCACCGCGGACAAGATCCCCTCGATCAAGTCCGGATCGGACATGCGCGCGACACCGCCCTGCGCACGGATATCAGCGGGAACACGCTCGAGCGCCATCACAGCGACGGCGCCAGCATCGGCTGCGATTGTCGCCTGCTCCGGCGTCACCACATCCATGATCACCCCGCCGCGGAACGAATCAGTCAATTCAGTCTTGGACATATCAGTTGTAAACGTCATGCGCCCCAGCATCGCCCGCCGACTGGTAGATTCCAAGAGCCAGCAGTTCGCTATTTTATTGGACCAGTTGCATTGCTTATCGACGTCACCCGCTCCCTCCCCATCCCCCTCACCACCCAAGTGGCAGCCTCAATCCGGTCCGCCATCTCCTCTGGTGCACTCCGCCCCGGCGACGAGGTTCCATCGACCCGCGTGCTCGCCCGCCAAGCAGGCGTGTCCCGTGGCACCATCGTCACGGCCTATGACCAGCTCATTAGCGAGGGCTACCTCACCGCCACGCAGGGAGCGCCGACGCGAGTGAACCCGTCGTTGCCTAATACTGATTCGCGCTCCGCGCAGCCAGCCCCGACGCCGCACACCAAACCGATTCCCCGCCCGCCACGCAGCTCCACGTCGGTGATCTCTCTAAAACCCTCCTCCGGGCATGCCGGAGCCATCCGCCCTGCGGCGTGGCGGCAGGCGTGGCGCGAAGCAGCCGCGGACCCCGCCGTCGTGACGGAACCGACAGGTCAACAACAGCTGCGCCAAGCGATCGCGGAACATCTGCGAATGGGGCGGGGGTTGAACGTCGATAAGCGTGATGTCGTGGTAACGGGCGGAACCCGCGAAGGCCTCGTCCTCGTGCTTACTGCAGTGGCGGGCGGGAACCGCTTGCGCGTCGGCGTGGAAGATCCCGGCCACCCGGGGCTACGCAACGTCATTCCACTAACGGGGCACACATCAGTGCCATGCCCTGTCGACGACGCCGGCGTGAATGTCGATGCACTGCCGAACGACCTCGACGTACTGCTGGTCACCCCGTCCTACCAGTACCCGCTTGGCGCATCGATGCCCGCTACGCGACGGCGCGCCCTCCTCGACTGGGCCGCCGAAACTGACACGGTCATCATCGAAGACGATTTCAACGCCGAACTGCGCTACCGCACCTCCCCCGTCCCGCCGCTCGCAGCCCTGCAGACTAGCGCGCATGTGGTCACGTTGGGCACATTTTCAACCCTGCTTACTAGGTCTGTCGCTGCCGGCTACGTGGCTTCGACGTCGCCCCTGGCGGAGGACGTTCGCCGCACCCGCGCGGTCATGGGCATGCCCGTCGCCGCAGTCACGCAGCTGGCCATCGCCCACTTGCTGCGCAACGGGCATGTGCGCCGCAACACGAAAGCAGTGCACAATCGCCTCGCTAAACGCCGGGAGATTGTCGCTGCTGAGATCATCCCGCAGCTCACGCGGCACGGCGCCACGGTCACCGAGATGGCTGAATCTAACGGCGTCGACCTCGCCGTCACCTTTCCGAGCCCCTCCGCTCGCGATACCTTTGCACGCCAACTGGCGGACCAAGGCATAGAAAGTGGCCGCCTCGACGCCCTGTGGTCAGGACGCGATGACGGCCTTGTCGTGAGCTTCGCTCACCTCAGCGAATCTGACTTCCGCACAGTGCTGGAGGTGATGCGAAGCGGCAGTTCGACTTAGAACGGGAGCTTGCCACCCTGGGACTGCAGGAAGTTGAAGATGCCGGCGAGCAGTGCCAGGCCAGCCAGGCCGCCGAAGACACCGCCGATGATCTTCTTCTGCTTGTCGTCGAGGGAGGAACCCTCGCCGTCCTTGCCGGTGCTGCTGCCCTCGCCGTCCTTGCCGGTGCTGCTGCCCTCGCCGTCCTTGCCGGTGCTGCTGCCCTCGCCGTCCTTGACGCCATCGGAGGACAGGTCGGACAGGCTGGACTTGGAATCTGGAGCGGGGGCCTCCGCTGGGTCACCCTCCGCAGCGAACGCCTGCGGCGCGACAGCGAGGGATGCGGTCAGCAGACCTGCGGCAATACCAGTGCTGATCTTAGTAAGCTTCATTGCTATCTCCTTCTAGTATCCCGGGCGCTTTCCGGGGTTCATGTGCAATTTCAGCGTCGCGGCTCCGTAATGCCGTCGACTTGCCACGCAATGTTAGGGAGAAGAAACAGTGTTGTCTACGAATATATCGTTGATTTCCGTAGGAACGTTCTGGCAATTCACTGGCTACAGCACTTCAGCTGCGACAACACGCTTTCCTGTTCGGCCAGTAATTCGGGCCCATTCGTCCGGATTTGAGACATTCGGCATGTCTTCGCTTTCATCCTGCTCGGCGCGCACAGCCGCGCGGAGGTGCTCCACTGTCACGCCGCGGCCACGCCCATCGATCTCGTCTTTGATCGCGAGCTTCTTCGCGCGGTCGACAATATTCGCGATCATCGCGCCCGACACGAAATCCGCATAATGCAGGGTCTCTTCCGAGCCATCCACCAGCGTGAGTTTCACGAAGGGGCGGGGGGCAAAGAGCTTATCGACGGCAGCGTCGATAAGCATCTCCGTGCTGTCCTCACTTGGGACGCTGTCGGTGAGGTAACGGGCGAAGATTTCTTTTGCCTCCGCGCGATCTGGGCGGTCGATGCGGATTTTGATGTCCAGGCGCCCGGGGCGCAGAATCGCTGGGTCGATGAGCTCTTCGCGATTCGTCGCGCCGATCACGATGACATTCGCGATGTCCTCGACGCCGTCGATCTCGGTGAGCAACTGCGGCACCACCGTCGTCTCCATGTCGGAGGAGACACCCGAGCCACGCGTGCGGAAAATCGACTCCATCTCGTCGAAGAAGATGATCACCGGGCGCCCCTCCCCTGCAAGCTCGCGGGCGCGCTCGAAGATGAGGCGGATCCGGCGCTCCGTCTCGCCGACGTATTTATTGAGCAGCTCCGGGCCTTTGACGTTAAGGAAGTGCGCCGCACCTCCGTCCCCGATCCGCGACGACAGCGAATTGGCCACCGCCTTCGCGATCAACGTCTTGCCGCAGCCCGGCGGACCGTACAACAGCACGCCTTTCGGGGGCTTCAAGTCGTAGGTCTTGTACAAATCCGGATGTGTGAACGGCAGCTCCACCGAATCGCGGATCGTCTCGATCTGGGTGCGCAGACCGCCAATATCGTCGTAGGTGACATCCGGGATTTCCTCGAGGGAGAGTTGGTTGACCTCCGTCTTCGGAATCCGCTCGAAGGCATATCCTGCCTTGGCATCGATCAGAAGCGTGTCGCCCGCGCGGGCTTTCTCTTGCAGCTTCTGCGTCAGGTGAACGACCTGCTCGGCGCCCTGCATGTCCGCGACGATCGCGCGATCGTGCCCGATCCGCTCCGATAACGTCGCCAGCTGTCCCGTCGTGGAGTACCCGCACGCCTCCACGACCACCGAGCCCTCGCCGAGGCGGACTAGCCCTCCCGGAGTCAGCGTTCCCGGCTCCACCGACGGCGACACATGAAGACGCATGCGGCGGCCGGAAGTGAACACCTCCGCCTCCGTGCCGCGACGCGCCGGGCCAAGGTAGATGCCGTACGTCGACGCTGGGTCGCCCAGTGCCTCCACCTGAGCATTGAGATCCTTCAGCTTGTCCCGCGACGACTTCAGCAGCTCGGCAAGTTGCTTATTACGGGCGGACAGTGCGCGGTTCTGGGCCTTCAGCTCGGCCGGATCGGGGTGGGTCATGCCTTCCGAGCTTATCGACGAGCCCGGCGCTGCGGCCGCGGCGGGGTCACCCCGTCGGCAAGCCTGCGCGTCCAGACCAAGAATGCGGTGTGCGCGTTCATGCGGTGCTCCGGGCGCGTGGCCAGCCCCTCAACTTTCCACTCGCGCAGCAGCGTCTCCCACGAACGCGGCTCAGTGAAGCATTTCGCCTCGCGAATCGTCTCGACGATATTCATCAGTTGAGGCACCGTCGTCACGTACGTCATGAACACACCTCCGGGGATGAGCACGTCTTTGACCGTGTCGATGAACTGCCACGGCTCCACCATGTCGAGAATGACGCGGTCCACTGGCCCACCGAGCTCTTCTGCGGTGATCTCCCCGAAATCCCCCAGCTTCGGAGTCCACCATTCAGGTGCACCGCCGAAATAATCGGCGACGTTGTCGCGGGCGAACGCCAGGTGGTCATCGCGGATCTCATAAGAGAACACGTGCCCCGTCGGACCGACCGCGCGCAGCAGCGACATCGTCAACGCGCCCGAACCAGCTCCCGCTTCGAGGACGCGCGCACCCATGAAGATATCACCCTCCACGAGCACCTGCCCGGCGTCCTTCGGGTAGATCACAGCAGCGCCGCGCGGCATCGAAAGGACGTGGTCCACGAGCAGATGACGGAAACAGAGGAAATCTGCACCCAAAGTCGACTTGACCACCGTTCCCTCATCCGCACCGATGATGTCGTCGTGGTTGACGATCCCTTTATGCGAGTGGAACTGCCCCCCTGGTGTGAGCTCAATTGTGAAGTGCCGTCGCTTCGCATCCGTCAGCTGGACTTTATCGCCGGGTTGGAACGGTCCGGAGTACATCGCTCTCCTTCTATGAGCTTTGGAACGGTGGTGTGTGGTGGAGCGGGTCTACACAGGTTTACGCGCCAGCAAAGTATGCCGTAAGCGCGTCGGTGAGCCATAGTTGGTCCTGGATTCCGACGAGTTCGCGTGCTGAGTGCATCGACAGCAGAGGAACACCGACGTCGACAGTCGGGATTCCGAGTCGCGTCGCAGAGATCGGCCCGATAGTCGAGCCGCACGGTACGGCGTTGTGCCCGACAAAGGTCTGCACTGGCACGTCGGCAGCCCGGCAAGCACGGATCCACGCTGCTTCTGTCGCGGCATCGGAGGCGTAGCGCTGGCTAGCGTTGATCTTCAGAACTGGGCCCCGATTCATCAGCGGACGGTGCGTCGGGTCGTGCTTTCCCGGGTAATTTGGGTGAACAGCGTGCGCGGCGTCCGCAGACACGAGCAAGGAATTCGCAAAGATCTCGAGCGGATCAGCACCGAGGGAGTCCGCGATCTTACCGCAGACACGCTCGAGAAGCGGACCGCCAGCTCCCGTTGTGGATGCCGACCCGACCTCTTCGTGGTTGAACGCAGCGAGCACCAGCACGTCTTCCGCGTCGTCTTTCGCCGCCAGCATTGCCTGCAGAGACGCGTGCACACTACTCAGATTGTCCATGCGCCCGGCGGCGAGAGTATCCCCGAGTACCTCGGGACGCTGCGTGTCAGCAGAAACGAGTTCGTGCGCAACGATGTCGGTCCCTTGTACCTCAGCTCCATCGGCCCCAGTCACACCGTCGGCCCGGAGCTGCTCCGCGAGAATTTCGCGCACCGGCCGGTCCACCCCCATGACGGGCTGCATGTGCACCTGTCGGTCGATCTCCGGCATGTCGCCACGGTAAAGATGAATCGCCAGATTAGGGACGCGGGCGATGGGAGGGGTGGCAACGGTGTGGGTGGAGCCGTCGATAAGCGCTACTCGCCCTGCGAACCGCAACTCGCGGTCGAACCACGAGCTGAGGATCGGCCCGCCGTAGACCTCGACCGCGAGCTGGCGGAACCCTTCGCGCACCACGTCCGGGTCGGGCTTGAGCATGAGCCCCGGCGAATCCGTGTGCGAGCCGATGATGCGCATACGCGGGCGCGGGTTTTCCGGGATCCACCACGCGATGACAGCACCACCCTGCACGAGCACATGGCCGCCAGGCTCAGTACCCGCGTCCTCGCTAAAGCCCGCCGCGACAAGGGCGTCGCGCACATTTTCCGCCCCGTGGAACGCGCTCGGGCTCGCCGCCAGGAACTCTGCGAAATCGCTGATCTGCATGCTTCCTACTCTAGGATGTAGTCCGATATGACTCCACGACCGCTCGCCCTGTCCCCCTCCCGCGCCAACGACTACCAGCAATGCCCGCTGAAATACCGCCTGCGCGCGATCGACCGCATCCCCGAACCGAAAACAGAGGCGCAGGTCAAAGGCACGCTCGTCCACGCCGTCCTCGAGACAATGCACGCATGGCCGCGCGAGAAGCGCACCTTCCCCGCCGCGGTCAAGCAGATCAAGCCAGCGTGGGCGCAGCTTATCGACGACGACCCCTCCGTCACCGACCCCATCCCCGACGAACACAAACTGTTTGTGGACGCCCGTGATCTCCTCCGCGGCTATTTCCACATGGAAAACCCCTTGGGTTTCGACTCGCACGAGCAGGAAATGTACGTCGACACCGTCCTGCCCAACGGCGTGCCTGTGCGCGGCTTCATCGACCGCGTCGACATCGCGCCCACCGGGGAAATCCGTGTCGTCGACTACAAGACCGGCAAGAAACCCCTGCCCCGCTACTCCGCTGAAGCGCAGTTCCAGATGCGGTTCTACGCGCTTGTGTACTGGCGTTTATTCGGCACCATCCCGCACCAGCTACGCCTGATGTACTTGAAGGTGATGGACTCGATGTTCCTCGCCCCGTCCCGCGAGGAACTCGAGTACTTCGAGCGCGACTTAGGCGACCTCTGGAGCAAAATCGAGGCCGACGGTCGCAGCGGCAACTTCCGCCCGAAGACCTCCAAGCTCTGCAACTGGTGCGCCTTCCAGAAGCTGTGCCCCGCCTTCGACGGCACACCGCCGCCGTACCCGGGGTGGCCTGGATCCACCGCCGACGTTTCCGGCAGTGCAGCCGAGCCCACCGGCGGGGATGCAGGCGCTACCAGCGGCGTCGAGGAGCCGCCCGCGGGCGTGCACCCGACTGACTAGCGCTAGAACAGGCCGCTGATCGTACCGTCTGTGTCGACGTCGATGTTGTTGGCGGCGGGCACCTTGGGAAGGCCCGGCATGGTCATGACGTCGCCGGTAAGCACCACGACAAAGCCAGCTCCCGTGCGCGGCAGGAGGCGCTGCACGTGCAGGGTATGGCCCTCCGGTGCGCCAAGTGCGGTCGGGTCATCGGAGAAGGAGTACTGCGTCTTCGAGATGCACACCGGCAGGGTGTCCCAGCCGTTGTCCTTGAGCATCTGCAGGTCGCGCTGGGCTGCTGCGGAGTACTGGATGTCCTCGGCGCGGTAGATCTCGCGGGCGATCGTCTCGATAGACGCCTCGGTGCCCGCAGCCGGGTCGTACAGCGGCTTTGAACCACCGGAGTCGAGGGAGTCCACGAGGGTTTGCGCGAGAGCGGTCGCGCCGTCGCCGCCTTTCGCCCATACATCGGCTTCCTCCAATGCGACGCCGAATTCAGCAGCCCACGAACGCATGAATTCGCGCTCGGCGTCGGTGTCGGAGGTGAACAGATTCAGCGCCACGACCGGCTCGACACCGAATTTGCGGACATTTTCCACGTGGCGTTCCAAGTTGACGATGCCGGAGCGGAGGGCGTCGAGGTTTTCGTCGTTAAGCTGTTGCTTCGGTACGCCGCCGTTGTACTTGAAGGAGCGGATCGTGGCGACGATGACGGCGCCTGCGACGTCGAGTTCGCCGTAGCGCGCCTTGATGTCGAAGAATTTTTCCGCGCCCAGGTCCGAGCCGAAACCGGCCTCAGTGAGCACGATGTCGGCGCATTTGCGCGCTGTTTGCGTGGCGACGAGCGTGTTGCACCCGTGCGCGATATTCGCGAACGGACCGCCGTGAATGAACGCCGGGGTGCCGCCGAGTGTCTGCACGAGGTTCGGGTTGATCGCATCCTTGAGCAGCGCCGCCATAGCGCCCTCGGCGTTGAGGTCGCCCGCAGTGACCGGCTCCTTGTCGTAGCTGAGACCGACGGTGATGCGCGCGAGACGCTCCTTCAGGTCAGCCAAGTCAGTCGCCAGACCGAGAATAGCCATGATCTCGCTGGCGGCGGTGATGGTGAAACCGGTCTCAGCAGGCGATCCGCTGCCGGGGCCGCCCAGCCCGGTCACCACGTTGCGCAAGCTGCGGTCGTTGACGTCGAGGCAGCGCTGCCAGGTGACGCGGCGGGCGTCGATACGCAATTCGTTGCCGTGCTGAATGTGGTTGTCGACGATCGCCGCGAGCGTATTGTTCGCGCTCGTAATCGCGTGGAAGTCGCCCGTGAAGTGGAGGTTGATATTCTCCATGGGCACGACCTGCGCGTATCCGCCTCCTGCGGCGCCGCCCTTGATGCCCATGACCGGGCCGAGCGACGGCTCGCGCAGCGCCACGGCCGCGTTGCGGCCCATCTTCGTCAGCGCGTCGGTGAGCCCGATGAGGACCGTCGACTTGCCTTCCCCCGCCGGCGTCGGCGAGACACCCGTGACGAGCACGAGCTTGCCCTCCGGCGCGCCGTCCAACGTGGTCACGTCGATCTTGGCCATTGAGCGGCCGTACGGGATCAGCGCGTCGTCGGGAACACCCGCCTTCGCCGCGATATCCGCGATCGGTTCGAGCGTGTGCGCCTGGGCGATTTCAACGTCAGTTTTCGGTTGCGTCATGCCTTCCAGCCTAGGCCAGACCGCACTCGGAATTCCGCTAGATCAGCACCGCACCGAAGCCGTACGCGAGCAGGACCGACAAGGCGATGCAGATGACACCCGGGACGATGAAGGGGTGATCGAAAACATACTTGCCGATGCGCGTCGAGCCCGTGTCGTCCATCTCGACTGCGGCGAGCAGCGTGGGGTATGTCGGCAGCACGAACAGCGCGGACACTGCCGGGAACGCGGCTACCGCAGTGAGCGGGCTGACGCCGATCGCGAGAGCCGCCGGCATGAGCGCCTTTGCCGTCGCGGCCTGCGAGTACAGCAGCGACGCCGCGAAGAACAGCACCACCGCCAGCAGCCACGGCTGCGACTCAAGCACAGTGCCCGAAATATTCTGGATGTCCTCGATGTAGTGGTTGATGAACGTCGTGCCCAGCCAGGCGACACCGAGCACGCACACGCACGCAGACATGCCCGAACGGAACACCTGCGTGCCGAGGATCTCCGCCGACGGGATCTTCGTCACGATCACGATGATCGTGGCGGCCGCCAGCATGATCGCCATGATCGCCTCGTTGCGCGGGATCGTGGGATCAGCAATCAGGCCGACCTGCTCCGAGATCAGCGTCGCGTAGATCATCACCACGACGATCGAGAGCAAAAAGATGCTTACCGACGTCTTCGCCGCCCTCGTCGGCGCATACCCTCCCTCGGATGCCGGCGGGCGCACCAGCCCATCTGCCATGCGCTTTTGGTACACAGGATCGTCGGCGAGGTCTTTGCCCATGCGGTTGGCGATCCAGGCGGTCGGGAAGATCGCGAGGAATGTCGCCGGAATCATGACCCCGAGGAGCTGAAGGTAGCCGACGCCGAGGGGCTCGAGGATGCTCGCCAGGAAGACCACAGCCGCGGAGATCGGCGACGCCACGATAGCCATCTGGGAGGCGATGACGGCCACCGACAGCGGACGCGAGGGCCGGACTTTGCCTTCCTTGGCCACCTCGACGATCACCGGCAGCGTCGAGAACGCCGTGTGGCCGGTTCCGGCGAAAACCGTCATCATCCAGGTGACGATCGGCGCGTACAGCGTGATGCGCTTCGGGTCCCTGCGGAGGAATTTCTCCGCCAAGTACACGAGGTAGTCCATTCCGCCGGCGAGCTGCATCGCCGAAATAGCGGCAATCACGCACATGATGATGCCGATGACGTCGAACGGAATGTCTTCCGCCGTCACCGACATCCCTGTCAGACCGAGCAGAAGGACACCGAGGCCACCCGCGAAACCGATCGCGATTGAGCCATAACGCGCGCCGAGCACGATCGCGCCGAAAAGAATGATGAGTTGGAGAACCAACAACATGATGTGAGCCTTTCAGTCACGCTCCCGGCTGCCGGAACAAGTGAAATGAGCGTGACGAACTCGTGGTGGCAGCCGCATCTGTCGTCCAGTATCAAACGCAAAGAACCGCCCAGCCAAGCAGGCGGGGCGGTTTTGTGCCCGATTGTGTCCGGATTAACAGATTAAGAGCGGACACCTATGCCAGAAAAGGCGGTTACCCGATTAATCGAGGTAGAGCTTTCCGCGGAATTCCGGGTGCATCAGGTTTTCCTTGGAGAGGATCTGGTCGAGGGTTTCTTCGTCGAGAAGCTCTTTTTCGAGCACGAGCTCGCGGACGCCCTTGCCCGTCGCTGCTGCTTCCTTGCCGATCAAATCGCCGTTGTGGTGGCCGATGAACGGGTTGAGGTAGGTGATGATGCCGATGGAATTGTCCACGTAGCCTTGGCACACGTCTTCATTGGCGGTGATGCCCACGACGCACTTCTCGCGGAGCGTCTTCGCCGCGTTGTGCAGCAGCTCGATCGAACCGAACAGGCTGCGTGCGATGACCGGCTCCATGACGTTGAGCTGCAGCTGGCCGGACTCGGCAGCCATGGAGACCGTGACGTCGTTGCCGAAGACCTTGAAGCACACCTGGTTGACGACCTCCGGGATCACCGGGTTCACCTTTGCCGGCATGATCGACGAGCCAGCCTGGCGTTCCGGAAGGTTGATCTCGTTCAGGCCGGCGCGCGGGCCGGACGACAGCAGACGCAGGTCGTTACACGTCTTGGACAGCTTCATCGCTGCGCGCTTGAGCGCCGAGTGCGCCATGACGTAGCTACCGGTGTCGGAGGTCGCCTCGATCAGGTCCGGGGAGGTCGAAATCGGCAGGCCCGTGACCTCGCGCAGCGCCGCGATTACCTGGTCGCGGTAGCCGCCCGGGGTGTTCACGCCAGTGCCGATCGCGGTAGCGCCGAGGTTCACCTCGAGCAGATCCGCCGCTGCCTGCTGAAGCTTGTCCTGCTCCTCAGCGAGGTTGGCGCCGAACGCCGTGAACTCCTGGCCCAGCGTCATCGGGACAGCATCCTGCAGCTGGGTGCGACCCATCTTGAGGATGTCGCCGAATTCGTCGCCCTTCGCGCGGAACGCCTTTTGCAGCTCGTCGAGTTCAGCGATGAGCGTCTGCATCGAGTGGTACAGGCCCAGGCGGAACCCGGTCGGGTACGCGTCGTTAGTGGACTGCGACATATTGACATCATCGTTCGGGTTGATGACGTCGTAGCTGCCCTTCTCCTTGCCGATGATCTCCAGTGCAAGGTTGGCCACGACCTCGTTGGTGTTCATGTTCACCGACGTGCCCGCGCCGCCCTGGTAAGCGTCGGTCGGGAACTGGTCCATGCAGGCGCCCTCGTCGAGGATCTTGTCGCATGCGGCGATGATCGCGTCAGCCTTGTCCTTCGGCAGGGTGTGCAGACGGCGGTTCGCCATCGCAGCAGCCTTCTTCACCATGACCATGCCGCGCACGAAATCCGGGTAGTCCTGGATCTTTGCGGACGAGATCTGGAAGTTATCGATCGCGCGCATCGTGTGCACGCCGTAGTACTTATCCTCCGGAACCTCAACGGTGCCGAGCAGGTCTTCTTCTGTTCTGTAACCCATAGGCTCCAGTGTAGAGAAGAATTAGATTCGCGCGATTTGCAACTCCGTAGCAAGGATTGCCTCAGCGCCAGCGGCGGCGAGACTGTCCATCAGTTGGTTCGCTTCCTTCCGCGGCACCATCGCACGGACGGCGACCCAGTTGTCGCGCTGCAGCGGAGAGACCGTCGCGCCGGTCAGCCCCGGGGTGATCGCCACAGTTTCGTCCAGATTGTCGCGCGACACGTTGTAATCGAGCATCACGAAATTGTGCGCCGTGAGAATTCCGCGGATGCGCGAGAGCACCACCTCGTCGTCGGCAGTAAGCTCACGGGCTTTTTGCTTGACGACGACCGCCTCACTCTCCACAATCGCCTCCCCGAACGGCTTCAAACCTTGCTGGCGGAGTGTTGCACCAGTTGAAACCACATCAGCGATCGCATCTGCCACACCGAGCTTGATGGAGATCTCCACCGCGCCGTCCAGGCGGATCACCTCCGTATTGATGCCGCGCGCGGAAAGGTAATCGGCGGCGAGGTGGGGGTAGCTCGTCGCTAAGCGTTTGCCCTCGAGGTCCTCGATTGTCCACGTCTCTCCTGCTGGCGCCGCGAAACGAAACGTCGAGCCGCCGAAACCGAGCTCGAGCACCTCCTCGACAGCCGCCCGCGAATCGAGCGCGAGATCCCGCCCCGTGATGCCGAGATCCAAGTGCCCCGCCGCAACATAGATCGCGATGTCCTTCGGCCGCAGGAAGAAGAACTCGACGTTATTCGCCTCGTCGACGATATTCAGCGCCTTGCTCTGCCCGCGCCCCTTATACCCGGCCTCCTTGAGAATCCCGGTGGCAGCTTCCGACAACGAACCCTTGTTAGGAACAGCGATCTTGATCATGGTGCGTGGATCTCCTAAAAATCGTGGGCGTTCTAGAGGTACTTGTAAATGTCGTCGGGAGTCAGACCCCGCTGAACCATCATGACCTGCGTCCAGTACATGAGCTGGCTCATCTCTTCTGCCAGCTCCTCATCCGACTGGTACTCCGCAGCGATCCACACCTCGCCAGCTTCCTCGATGATCTTCTTGCCGATGAAATGCGGCCCCTTATTCAGCGCCTCCACCGTGCCCGAACCTTCCGGCCGCTCATCTGCCTTAGTGGACAGTTCCGCAAAAAGATCATCGAAATTCTTCACGCAGATCACTCTAACCCATCTGCTGGGTGTGCCGGCCGTGTTTCATTCGTCCTCTCGCAGGTCGCTTCGGTTGGGTGCTGCGAAATTCGTCGGTGGTCGGCTCCGCGCGCGCCGGTGAGGTGGCTCGCCGGCGAGCCGATTGCTTGGCCTACACCGATCCGCGGGCAAGGCGGGCGTGTTCGAACCATTCCGCGACGTCTCCGGCCTTGGCGCCGACGAAACGCGCAGGATCGAAGGGCTGCACCCCGTCCGGGACAGCGTCGGGCGCAGCGAGTCCCAGGACAACGCACCCGGCAGCGGCTGCGGCGGACATTCCGGCCCACGAGTCCTCGAAGACAAGGCAGTCGGCAGGGTCGGCACCGACGGTCTCTGCGGCTTTGAGGTACATGTCGGGCGCTGGCTTCGGATTGGGTACCTCGTCGCCGGTGATCGAACCGTTGAACAGGGCGCGCCCGACAGCGTCGATGCACCGGTCGGCAAGTTCGCGTTCAGTGTTGGTGGTCACGAGCATCGGCATGCCGGAAGCGTGAAGCGACGACAACAGCTCGCGGACGCCGGGATTAGGAACCAGCTGGCCAGCGAATAGTTCTGACATGCGCCCGAACATCCAGGAGCGGTGGTGGTCGTAATCCAACTGGGCGACGGACAAACCAGCCCATTCCGCACACACGCGCAGCGTGTTCGGGAAGCTTCCGCCGACGGTTTCTTCGCGCTTTTCGGTGCTCAAGCGGCGACCGAGGCGTTCGGAAAGCTCGTACGTCGCAATGCCCCACAGCGGCTCGGTGTCCACCATCGTGCCGTCCATGTCCCAGAAGACGGCACGCGGGCCACGGCTAGTCAAGCTCAGGAAGGGAGTTGAGTGCTTCGTCGTCCGCACCCGTCGCGGCAGCGGCGCGGTACGAAAGCTCCTGCAGCTCAGTCTTTTCCTCGGGCTCGAGCACAGCATCGGCGTGCTTGGCGTTGAAGTCGTGCAGGCTGTTGAAGAACGGATCGACCACGGACAAAAGCTTGTCGGAGTCCGGGTCGTCTCCGATCAGCTCAAGGGCGTCGAGGTAGCCCTCGATCAGCTTCTTCAGATCGGGCAGGACTGCCGGGTCGAACGGCTCCTCCCACAGCTCTTTGTCTTCTTCTTTCAAATAGGAGCCGGTGGCGAAGGTGGTCAGGTCATCGATGAACTCATCGACGTCGGATTGGAACTGATCGCGAATGGTCATGTCCGCCATCATTCCCCAAGTTCAGCGGAGCTGCACGCCAAGCAACCCATCGAGCGCGTCGGCGATGATTCCGTCGTGGTCGCCGGGGGCGTCGTCGACGGTTTTCAGGGCGGTGACGGTGTCGAGGTCGTCGGCAAGCGCTGCGCGCAGCTTATCGACGACTCCCCTCGCCTCTTCCTCCCCCACTTCCCCGTCGAGCACCTCACGCCACCTGGCCAAACGCGCCTCCGCCTCATCGAGAATGCCGTAGGAGAAATCCCGGTCCTCACGGTAGTGACCAGCGAATACCGCGAGGCGGATCGCCGCTGGGTCGTGCCCGGCTTCGGAGAGCTTGTGAACGAAGACGAGGTTGCCGAGCGATTTCGACATTTTCACGCCGTCGAGAGCGATCATGCCCGTGTGGACGTAGTGGCCAGCCATGCGGTCGACACCGTACGTGGCTTCGGCGTGCGCCGCTGAGAATTCGTGGTGCGGAAACGCAAGGTCGCTGCCGCCGCCCTGAATCGAAAACGTCGTGCCGAGACGGTTCGTCGCGATCGCCGAACACTCGATGTGCCAGCCCGGCCGACCTGCACCGAACGGCGCGTCCCACGCCGGTTCCCCGTCCCGGTGGCCGCGCCACAGTAGCGCATCGAGGGGGTCGCGTTTGCCCTGTCGATCTGGGTCGCCGCCGCGTTCGGCGAAGAATGTCTCCATCGTCGCCCGGTCAAGGTTGGATTCATACCCGAACTGCGGGGTAGCTGTGATGGGGGCGTAGATGTCGGTGGCGCCGGAGGTGTCGTCGATAAGCGAATATGCGATGCCCTTGTCCAGCAGTACCTGGACCATCTCGACGACCTCGTCGACTGCTTCCATCGCGCCGATGTAGTCGCGCGGCGGGATGACCGAGAGGATCTCCATGTCGCTGCGGAACAGGTCGATCTGGCTCGTGCCGAGCTCACGCCAATCCACGCCGTCCCGTTCCGCCCGCTCGAACAGCGGGTCGTCGACGTCCGTGATGTTTTGCACGTAGCGGACCTCGTGGCCGTTCGCCAGCAGCTGGCGATACACGAGGTCGAACGTCAGGTACGTCGCCGCGTGCCCGAGGTGCGTCGAATCGTAAGGCGTAATGCCGCACACGTACATGCCGACTTCGCCGTCGCCCGTCTCGACGCGCTTAACTTCCCCATCCGCTGTGTCGTACAGCGCGAGCGGCACGGGTGTGCCAGCCACCGATGGGACCGCAGGATTAGGCCAAGAATGCATGCAGCCCACCCTACAACCCCAAAGCCTGGCCATGACGCCCGTCCTGCCGACGCCTGCTGAACACTACCTATCTTTGGGCGTGCGGAAGTGGCCGTGGGGTGTGGTGGCCCCTCGGCTATGTTCCGAACAGCAGGTGCATCGCACCGTATTGGTGTGTTCTGTTCGGTACTGGTGTTCCGCGCGGTGAAACCCATGTCGGTGTCCCATCGCGCACCTGTATTCGACCCCTGTTGTGTCTATCGGGGTCATCGTCGTTGGTGCGGTTGTGGTACCTGCACAACACCGACAGATTGTTCATGTTCGTCGGCCCACCCCGGGCCCACGGTTCGATGTGGTGGACCTCGCAGTTATCGGCAGCATGCCGGCAATCCGGCACCGGACAGGTGGTCAGCGTTGCCCGGGCAAGGTCGCGTTGTTTCTTATTAGCGAACCGCTTCGTGTTGTACAGGTTCACCGGACCTGCCTGCGGGTGGAAGAGTGCGACTTCCAAGTCGGACCCGTGGAACCGAGTCAGGTACTCCGCACCAGTCATCGTCGTGCCATCAGACAACCCCAGGATGGTGTCGTCGCCTTGGCCGCCGAGGACCTTGATGTAATCCGGAAGCGGGATCTGGACCAATGGGCGTGGCACAGCATCAGCGACAGCACCATCGTTGTGGAGCAGGTCGTGGAATGCCTCGTACATCTGCGGACCCTCAGGACGATTAGCATCGAGTTTTTGGCGCAGCGCGTACTCAAGAGCGGCGATATCCCGGGCATCACCAGTAGCGCTGAAGGTGCGTTTACCTTTCCGTTCCTTACCGAACCGGACCGACGACTCCGGTGCTGGTGTATCCACCTCAGGGACGATGTCTTTGGCGCGGCGCTTCAACGTCTCGTAATTCCCGCGCACCGACAACAACGCCAGGCGGATCTTCCACTTTTCTTTCTCGGTACCCAACTTGCGGACTTGCTGTTCGATGAACAGGATCTGGTCCAACGACTTTCCGGTTTCACGGGCGATGCGCACCGCGTGGGCTTGCTTGCGGGAGAACTTCGTGGGCCCGAAGTACACCTCGCGGGCTTTCTCGCCGTCAGCGGCCAGAGTCGATTTCATGCCGGCATCGACAACGGCCTGGCGGTTGAAACCAGCCAGGATATCCATTGGTCGCGCAGCAGCGGCGATAAACGCCTCGAAATCGTTCATGCCCCACACGCTAAACCGACCAACACAAACGCGAAACAGGCAACACAAAAACCTGTGGATAACTCAAAACTATCCACAAGAACACACGAACGAACACCTAAAAAGAACACTCACCACACAAACCAAAACACCTGTCTACAAGGGAAAACGTGGTGGTGTGGGAGACAGTGTGGCGTCGTCAAGCGAAATGCTTTTAAGCGTTCATGACACCTGTCGCGAGGAGAATGAGGACAATGATGCCCAACGGAATGCGGTAAGCGGCGAACCACGCGAACGAATGGTTGGAGACGAACTTCAGCAGCCACGCGATGGAGATATAGCCGAGCACGAAACCGATGACGGCACCGACGAGCAGTTGGATGCCGGTGGCGGATTGGCCGGCTTGGGGGGCGAAGGCGTCGGGAAGCGAGAAGAGCCCGGACGCGAGCACCGCCGGAATGGCGAGCAGGAAGCTGAAACGCGTAGCCACCTCGCGGTCGAGGCCGCGGAAGAGACCGCCCGAGATCGTGCCGCCGGAACGGGACACGCCGGGAATGAGCGCGAGGCACTGCCACAACCCCATAACGATGGCGTCTTTCATCGTCAGCTCGTCGTAGCCGCGAGTCTTGGAGCCGACGCGTTCTGCGAAGATGAACACGAAGGAGAACAAAATCAGCACTGTCGCGGTGATCCAGAGGTTGCGGAAGTTCTCGCGGATCAAGTCCTTGAGCAGGACGCCGGCAAGCCCGACGGGAATGGTGCCGACGATGACCATCCATCCCATGCGGTAGTCGAAACCGCGTTTCGACGGGTTGAACAGCCCGGCGAACCAGCCGGAAAGGATCTGCCAGATCTCTTTGGCGAAGAAGACGAGCACCGCCAGCTCCGTGCCGAGCTGAATGACGGCGGTGAAGCTCGCGCCGGCGTCCTGGCCCCAGAACAGTTCGGAGACGATTCGCAGGTGGCCGGAGGAGGACACCGGCAGGAATTCGGTCAGGCCCTGCACGATGGACAAGACGATGACCTGCATCCAGGACATGGTTTCGGTGGTTGCTTCAATCACGGACGACACCCTACCGCCGGAGGGGCTGGAGAAAGAAGCACGACGCGGTGGTGCGGGGTGCGGTTGATAAACTTAGGTTCGTGAAAAATCGCCGTTCGCTGACAATATTCGTCGCTTCGTCCGCTGCTTCTGCGCTTCTGCTCGCGGGGTGCTCGCAGCCGCCGGGAGTGCCGCAAGAGGCCCCAGAGATGGGTAACGCGGAGCCGGCCCAGTCACCGCCGGCAGGCGACGTGGAGGGAGAGAAGGTCGATTTCCCGGCGGTGGAGGACCTGGAGATCACGAACGGCACGATCGGCGTGCGCGCGGACGGGCAGTTGCGTCTCGGCACGCTCGAAGAGATCAAGGCTGGCGGCGGCGCCACGCACCAGGTCGACGACACGTGCGGGGATGTCACGGCGAACGAGGGTGCGTTCGTGACGGTGTGCGGCGGAACGGTCCGCGTTTTCGAGGGCGCGGAGGAGCGTTCATTCACACCCTCGGAGCAGGTCACGGTTGCTGCACCGCTTTCCGACGGACGCGTCGTCGCCGGTTCCGACCAGACCGCCGAAGTGTGGGTTTTCGATTCCGACGGCAACCGGGTGGACAGAATGCCGGTGGCGAAAACGTCGGATTTCGTGCTGGCAGGCGCGGACAAAGTCGTGCGCTTGAACCGCTTCGACACGACGATTCAGGATGTCCAGCTGAACAAGAGCCGCCAGGGCGGCACATTGCGCGTCGGGCTCGGCGTGGGCCAAGCGAAATTCGGCGATGACGGGCTCGTGCTCGCCTCGGATGCAACGGGCGGGCAGCTGTTGGTCTACACCACTGATGAGGTCGTGCGGCTGCATCAGACGGTGCCGACGGATCCGCACCCCTGGGCGGTAGCGTGGGATTCAGCACAGCAGCTCGCGTGGATCACGTCGACGGAGAAGAACACGGCTACTGCTTTCGACATCTCAAAGGGCGTGCCGCGCGAGCAGCGGAAGGTGGGCACAGTCGCGGATGCGCAGCACATGATTTCGCTTGACGACGGCACCCTCCTCCTCGCCTCTGCCTCCGGCGACGGCCTGCAGATCGTTCCTCCAGAATCCGACAAAGACTGAGACAAGTAGGAGTTCTTTTCATGGGCGCGTACGACGCACTTCTCAAGGTCATGTTTCTTCTCCCGCCGGAGCGGATCCACGGGATCATCAGTGGTGCGCTCAGCACGCTGAATGAGGTGGCACCGGCGAACCGCACGATGGAGAAGGTAGTGCGGGTCCGCGATAAGCGCCTGGAGCAGGAGCTGTTCGGGGTGAGGTTCCCGGCGCCGCTGGGGTTGGCGGCGGGCTTCGATAAGAATGCCACTGCGGTCGATGCGTGGGGTGCGGTGGGCTTCGGCTACGCGGAGCTGGGCACTGTCACTCCCCGCCCCCAGCCGGGCAATCCGGCACCGCGCCTGTTCCGCCTGCCGGAGGACAAGGCGATTTTGAACCGCATGGGCTTCAACAACGACGGCGCACTGAAGGTGGCAAGGAACCTGGAGCGGAAGAAGTCGGGCGATGTGGTGGGCATCAACATCGGCAAGAACAAAACCTCCGACGATGCCGTCCGCGATTACCGCACCGGCGCGAGCCTGCTCGGCCCGCTGGCGGACTACGTCGTGGTCAATGTCTCCTCCCCTAACACTCCCGGCTTGCGAGATCTGCAGGCGATCGAAGAACTCCGCCCGATTCTCACTGCCGTCCAGGAGGCGACGGACACACCAGTTCTGGTGAAGATCGCGCCGGACTTGAGTGACGAAGACATCGACGCTGTCGCGGATCTCGCCCTCGAGCTCGGCTTGGCTGGCATCGTCGCCACGAACACGACGATCAGCCGCGAAGGGCTTATCACAGACGCCACGCGTGTCGAGGAGATGGGTGCCGGCGGTATCTCGGGTGCACCGCTCAATGACCGCTCCTTGGAGGTGCTCAAGCGTCTCCGCTCGCGAGTCGGCGACCGACTGGTACTCATCAGTGTGGGCGGCATTTCAACCCCGGAGCAGGCCTGGGAGCGCATCGCCGCCGGCGCGAGCCTGCTGCAGGGCTACACCCCGTTCATCTACGGCGGGCTGGGGTGGATCCGCCGAATTCACCGCGGTCTAGCTGAACAGGTAGAAGCGCACGGATTGGAAAATATCGGGGCGGCCGTCGGATCGGGCCTCACCTGGAAACATTAAATCTTGTAAGCGTATTCGTTTACTCCTTCGGGCAACGTCGCGCATGGACTCCACACGTCAATGGTGATGATCGGCAGGTCATCCGATCTATCGAGCACGGAAATAATGGCCTGATAGCCCTCAGGGCTCGTCTGCATCGTGCGTTCGGGCCGGTCGTTGGTGGGGATATCTTTCTCGTCCCACCCGAGGCCGCGCAGATGCGCAGTGAGTTTATCCACCAGCGCCTGGCCGTCGACACCTTCGTTGATGCGAACCGCCGAGCCTCCCGGATAGTTGAACAAACCTTCCTCGTCCCCGCACCGCATCGGCTTGCCGATAACCTCCCCGGGCAGTGGTAGCTTGTCTGGCGATTTGTCCTCCTCGGGAATCAGTGCAGCCAGCTCGTTTTGGATGCGCACCGACTCTTCCTTGGCTTCCTCGATGGTGATGGGGTCCTGTACTTCTACTTCGTCGTCACCGGATGGTCCGAAAAGCTGAGCACACCCGGTGAGCGTCATGGCGGACGCGCACGCCAGCGAAAATAGCGTCCCGCGCATCCCCTTAGTTCTCATCCCAGCCCCAGACGATAGCGCGGCCAAGCGAGTGGAAGTTCAGGTTGAAGCCGAGCTGAGTCGGGTTGGCGACACCATCAGCCGGCAGCTCCGTGTCCACAGCGTGCACGGCAAAAAGGTAACGGTGCGGGCCGTGGCCCTGCGGCGGGTTAGAACCGTAGTAGCCCTGCACCCCGGAATCGCCGGTGAGGACGACGGCACCGACACCGAGGCCCTCCTTGGAGCCGGCGTCTGTGGGCAGCTCGGTGACGTCGACGGGAATATTGAACGCGGCCCAGTGCCAGAAGCCTGATGCGGTCGGCGCATCGGGGTCGAAACACGTCACTGCGATGGACTTGGTTCCCTCCGGCAGGTCGGACCAGGACAGCTGCGGGGAGACTCCGTCGTCGCCGGTCTGGGCGTCGGGAAGCTTCTCTCCGTCAACCAGGTCGGTGGAGGTGACGGGAAACGACGGGACGTCGACAAGCGGTGCATACGGGTCTGGGCCGGGGAAACGATCGGAAACATACGAAACAGTCATGTCTCCTTTGTACCGGGGTCTTGCCGTTGACGTGGCGATTTGCTGGACGCGTGGGCCACGACCTATAGTTCTACGAGTGCCCAGCCGCAAGGCTGAAACACCCAAAGCCCGGGTGGCGGAATGGCAGACGCGCTAGCTTGAGGTGCTAGTGTCCTATTAACGGACGTGGGGGTTCAAGTCCCCCCTCGGGCACGATGTGTTGTCTCGAGACATAGTTCCGGTTATGTCTCGGGACTTCTTTTATTTTTGTTGCCCGGGTTGGGGTTGAGTTCGTTGTCTTTTTGGTTGTAGTAGATCTTTTCGTCGGTGAGTGTGTAGGCGGCGATTTGTGCCCCGGTGGTGATGAGTTTGATGTCGACGTGGTTGTCGACGCAGATCATTGTGATGGGTTCGCCGCCCCATCTACGGCCGATATAGGCCTTTGGAGCGTGGTTCGAGTGCCTCGTATCCGCCTTCTCGGTGGCGTTGTTGCAGGGTTCGGATCCAGCGGGTGGTCACGCCGAAATGCTCTGCGGCTTCGGCTTGGCTCATGCCGGTGATTTCCATGGTTTCGATGATGATTTTCGGTGCTGGTTTGTCTGCTTTCGTCATCGATTAAGCATGGCGGAACGATGTCTCGAGACATGGTTTTTCTCGTTCCCGGGGCAATCCCGGCGGCAGATGTGCCCACCGGAACGATGTGGTGAGACATCCCCGCAGGACAAACCGGAACGATCTCATGAGACATGCGGAACGATGTCACCGAACCAGACACCCCCTCGGGCACCACTAGGACACCCCTTTCGGTAACGGAAGCGGGTGTTTTCGCTGTTAGAAGGTGCCCCAGTCAGGAGAGATACTTCCGCCTGACACTCCTCCTCCGCCGCCGCCGGGAACGAGCTCGTAATTCTTCGCGGCGTAGGCGAAGAGGCTGAAGATCGCCGCAGTCACAGCGACGCTCACGGCCGGCGCGAACCAGGCGCTTGCGACGAAGGCCAACCATTCAGAGCCAGCGAGGAGACTGAGACCGCCGAAAAGCAGAACCACGAAGCGCGGCAGAACCATAACAGTGATGGCGGCGCACAGCGCCAGGAAGACTTTTCGTGTTTCCATACCGGCGGCGAGCACGCACGCGCAGCACGCGGTGAACATGGGCGCAGCCGTCGCGAACTCGGGAAACATCGTGGCAAAGAAGAACATGTCCGCGCCGGCAGGCCTCCACGAACTGAACGCCACAGCTGCCGCGATGCCGAGCAGGAGGATCAACGATGCAGCGATTCCGCGGGCAGCGCGGGTGCGGGCGGTCAGCACACATGCCAACACTCCCGCTACAGCGGCGAGGGCGCACAATGCGGCCACTGCCGTGGCGGAATCACCGCCGGTGGTAGCTACCGCAGAGGCGGCGAGACTCACGATGAACAGGAATATCGGTAAGGCGGTCGGGTCGTTGTGGATCAAATTCGTACCTCTTCCGGTTTGGCCCCAGGGTACTCGCGGGTGAAGATTGTGAGGTGAAACATCGCCAGGTTGTCGTGCTCGTTGCGGTCGTGCTTTTCATCGCGGCATGGATGCTTATCGACGTCCCCTCCCTTGCCCAACTCCGCTCCTGGTCCGAACAGACCGGCGCATGGTTCCCCGTGGTGTTCTGGCTGGCGTATGTGGTGATCACTCAGTTCCCGATTCCCCGCACGCTCCTCACTGTGTCGGCGGGAGTGCTGTTCGGCGCGGTGAAAGGCATCGCGCTGGCCCTGACTGCGACGACGGTCTCGGCGGTGATCTCGCTGCTGCTGGTGCGCTTCTTACTGCGTGACTGGGTGGAGCCGCGGTTGACGCACCCGGCGGTGCAGCGGATCAACCAGAGGCTCGAAGAACGCGGCTGGCTGGCCGTCACGAGTCTGCGGATGATCGCGGGCATTCCCTTCTCGATCATGAACTACGCGGCGGCGCTCACACGTGTTCCGGTACTGCCGTTCGCTGTGGCCACACTCGTGGGGTCGGCGCCGGGCACAATCCTGGTCACCATGTTCGGGCAGACGCTCACCGACGATCCTGATCCGATTTTCGTGGCCATCATGGCAGTGCTCGCGGTGATCGGCATCGCAGGATTGCTTTTCGACGCCACCACGCCCACCCGTCAAGCCTCCACCGTGGACCAAGGGTAAAGGGTTTAGACTGTCCCCCATGATTGCTGTCCATGCCCGCTACCGTGGCCGCGATGCGCGGCGCGCCGAACTCGTCAAACGCTCCGCCGAAGCTCTCTCGACCCTCGACGGAGTGGGCCGTTTCGATGTCGTCGGTGTCGAGGACATCCGCGCCCACGTCGACGATGCTGAAGCCGCCTGCATGCTCGTCATGGCGCTCTTGTCCGACGGGAATTGGGCCATCGGTATCGGCATCACAGAAAAAGGCCCCGCCGTCTACGCCGCATCAGATGGGGCGGGAAATAAGGCGGGGTCGGTAGGAGTGGTCGTCGATAAGCCTGAGCCCGGAACGGACGCTGCGGACATTGCGTCTGCGTTCGCGTTGCTCGGTCATGTGCTGGCGAAACGCACCGTCGAGGGCCGTGAGGCGACCTCGCTGGTGCGTTCCGGGTTGAATCAGAATGAGGCGGCAGCTGAGCTCGGCATCTCTAAACAGGCGATGAGCCAGCGCCTGCAGGCTGCCGGGTGGCAAGCCGAGCAGGCGGGCTGGCAGCTCGCCGTCAATTTGATGTCTAGGGCTGCTGGGGATACTGGTTAGGCATCTGCGGGGGCTGAGCCTGCTGCATCGGGAACTGCTGCGGCTCGTACTGCGGCGGCTCGTATTGCGCAGGCTGCTGCGTCGGCTGCGGCATGTCGAGTTCAGGGCGCGACGGGGACTCGTCGGACTCGGCGCCGGCCTTCACGCTGGTTGAAATCGACGTAGACGTGGAGCCCTTGGATGCGCTGGCTCCCGTCGCGTCGTCGAGGCTGGACCCGACCGGCTTGTTCGCCACGGCGCGCGCCTCGGCGACAGCCTTCGCGATCTCCGGGTCGGTGGCCGTCTCGAACCACGCGTCCGTGTCTTCCTGAGAGGCGATCTCCTTCGCCTCCGGGTCGATCTGACCGGGCTCGTAGCGGAAGACGCCGTCGTCGTCCTTCTTGGCGAAGGCCTTGGCAAATTCCTCCAGCGAATCGCCGAACTGCGACGGGATCATCCACATGGTGGAACCGTTGCCCTCGGCGATCTTCGGCAGCTTCTCCATGTACTGGAATGCGAGCAGCTCCGGCGTGACGCCGGAGGACTTGATGGCGGCGTTGACCTTCTGGATCGCGCGTGCTTCACCCTGTGCTTCGAGGAATTTCGCGGCGCGCTCACCTTCAGCGCGAAGAATGGTCGCCTGACGCTCAGCTTCCGCGGCGAGGATGGCTGCGTGCTTCTCACCCTCAGCGGACAGGATGCGCGACTGCTTCTCACCCTCGGCGGTCTTGATGTCGGACTCTCGGCGGCCCTCAGCGGTGAGAATCATGGCGCGCTTCTCGCGGTCCGCCTTCATCTGCATCTCCATGGACTGCTGGATGGACGGCGGTGGATCAATCGCCTTGAGCTCCACTCGGCTAATACGCAGGCCCCACTTGGCGGTGGCGGCGTCGAGCTCGCCGCGCAGGCGGCGGTTGATGGTCTCACGGGAGGTCAGGGTTTCCTCGAGGGTCATGCCACCGACGACATCGCGCAGCGTCGCGGTGGAGATCTGCTCCACACCGACGATGTAGTTGTCCACGCCGTAGATGGCGCGGGCGGGATCGTTGATCTGGAAGGTCACCACCGTGTCAATAGCCACGGTCAGGTTGTCCTGGGTGATGACAGCCTGCGGAGGGAAGGACACGACGCGCTCACGGGTGTCCACGCGCTCGCGCACCCGGTCGATGAACGGCACCAGCAACGTGATGCCACCCGAAACGGTGCGGGTGTAGCGGCCGAGTCGTTCGATGACCGCGGCCTCACCCTGCGGGATCAGCGCGATGGCGCGGAAAACGACGATGACAATGAAAATGAATAAGACGAGTAGCAGAACAAGCGTTGGTGTCATGATCACTCCTTCCAGACGACGGCGGTCGGGCCGTCAATATCAGCGACGGTGACGTGCTCACCGGCGGGGATGGTGAAAGCGGGGTCGATAGCGCGGGCCGACCAAATTGACCCGTCGAGGCGGACCTGGCCGCCATACCGGTTGATCTCCTCGAGCACCTCTGCCTTGGCGCCGACGAGAGCCTTCGGGGACGTGTCCAAGGCTGCCGGTTTTTTGAAGCGGCGGTGCAGCCATGGGCGAAGGAACAGGATGAGGGCACCGGACGCGAGTCCGAAGATGACGATCTCCGCCCACAGCGGAATGCCGAACAGGCTTGCGCCGGCTGTCGCCAGCGCACCCCCGGCGAGCATGAGAAATGTGAACTCGCCAGCCGCTAATTCGAGGCCGGCGAGCACGAGCGTGCCAATGAGCCAAATAACTGTTCCCACACGGTCAGGTTAACGCATTTTCGGGCGTCGATAAGTCACTCAAAAGCTTTCTTTTGGCAACTCCGGCGTTGTCACGAAGTCAACGAGCCGCTCGACCGCGCCAATGAGCGTGTGGTCGAGGTCGCGGAACGTCTCGACCGCGCCGTACACCCGATTCCACCCCTCGCGCGGATCCGACCAGCCGACGCGGCGGCAAATGCCCGTCTTCCAGTCCTCGCCCTTCGGCACGTCCGGCCAGGCGCGCAAACCCAGGCGCTCGGGCTTGACCGCCGCCCAGATATCCACGTACGGGTGGCCGGTGACCAGCACGTGCGGGCCGACATCCGCCACGAGCCGCGACTCTTTCGACCCAGCAATGAGGTGGTCAGCGAGCACCCCGATGCGGCGTCCGGGCCCCGGCTGGAACTCCGCGAGCCGCTCCGGCAAATTGTCCAAGCCTTCCAGGAACTCGACGACGACGCCCTCGACGCGCAGATCGTGCCCCCACACCTTCTCCACGATCGCGGCGTCGTGCACGCCTTCGACCCAGATCCGCGACGGCATCGCCACTTTCGCCTGGACGTTCTCCACGCGCCGGGACCCCGAATTCGAGCGTTGCGGCTCCCGCTTGACGACGGGCCGCGTCAAGGTCACCCTCTCCCCCTCCACCAGGAACGCGCCAGGCAGCATCTTGAACAGCCTTTGTGTGCCGTAGCGATCCTCGAGCCGGACGAACTCACCGTCATAGGTGCGCTCCACGCCGACGACGAGCCCCACGAAGTCGTCGCCGAACACCTCCGCCACAACATCGCCGGTTGCCTCCACCTGCGGGTACACCTTCGGGCGCTTGCGGGCGTGACCGGCGAAAATATCGCCGCCGTACGGGTCTGCGTGGCTGTTGAATCCGCTCATAGTGGGCCAGAGTGTATCCCGTATACTTCGCCACCGTGAGTACGCGCGCCGAAGTCTATTCTCCCCTGCAGAACACCGCCGTCTGGCTCGCGGCATGGCTCTACGGGCACGAGCCCTCCGACGCGCTCGTCGGCGCCATGACGGAACTGCACGGCCGGAACAGCTACCAGGGCGAACCGCTCGCGCATTTGCTTCACGACGTCCGCGCCTCCACCGACCTCACCTCCCCCGGCCCCGCCGTCCGCCTCATTCTGTCTGGCCCCGGCCAACCTCCGGAACTGCCCGCGGGTTCAGCGGCCGCATTGGCCGCCACCGAACTCAGCGGCGGCAGCGCGATCGTGCTCCGCGGCAACGGTGGCGTGTCCCATGTTGTGGTGCCTGACAGCTCTTCCGAGCTGGGGGTTCGCGGTGAAAGTGCCGGGGTCTCGTGGCGGTGGTTCGAAGAAGATGGCCCCCTTCCGGAACCGGCATGGCTCTCCCCCGGCGAAGCCGATGCGCTGCTATCGCGCGCAACTAATGAGGCCTCGCTACTGATTGAGGCCGCGGGCGGCACGCGCGAGCAGTTGCCCGACCCGCGCCTGACGGTCGGGACGCTCTCAGATTTCTACGACACGCCCGGTTTGCCCATGCGTACGCCACCGCGTGCCGCGAAACTCTTCGCGCGGGCGGACGCGGTGGCGGCGGTCATTGAGACTGTGGTCGACAGGTTGAACGACCACAGCTTCGATCCCCAGCTCTTCAGCCTCTGGCGGCACATCCGTACCGCACGCATGGCTGGGGTGGCCGATGCGGTGCTGGAGTACCAGCGCTGAAGCTTAAGACGCGACCGGCTTCGGGCGCCGGGGCGCGCAGCAGCCTTCCTTGCACGGGGCGCCGTTGAGGGTGCAGCCCTGGACGGTGATCGTCGATAAGCTTTCTGGCTCTGTGCCTGCAGCCGTGTGGTCGACGAGATCGAGGACGAGCTTCGCGAAGGTCCGCTCCAAGCCCACCGTCGGCGTGCGGGTCAGCGTGATGCCGCGCTCTTCACACGCTTCCTTGAGCTCGGTGTCGAGGTCCCAGATGACCTCCATGTGGTCAGTGATGAAACCGACCGGGACGCAGATGATGTGCTTGACGCCCTCATTCGCGTCGTCGATCTCCTCGGTGCGATCCACGACATCCGGCTCAAGCCACGGGGTGCGCGGGTCGCCGGAGCGGGACTGCCAGACGACCTCGTAATCGGGGACGCCAGCCTCAAGCGCGATCAGGCGCGCGGCCTCCGCGACCTGACGGGAGTACAGATTCTGGTCGGTCGGGCCGCCAGATGCGTCGTCGGCCGCATTCGGTACCGAGTGCGCGGCGAACAAAACGCGGGTGGTCTTCTGGTCCGCTGCCTCCCACGCCGTGCGGACATGATCCGCCATGAGCTTCACAAAAGTCGGGTGGCCGTAGAACTGCCAGAGCTTCGTGAATTCGAGCTCCGGGTGCGCCTCGCGCAGCTTCACAATGTCCTCGTCGTACTGGCGGCACGCCGAGTACCCGCCCCACGCGGAGGTGGCGAAAACAGCGACATTTTTGTGGCCGTCGGCCGCAATCTGGTCGGCCGCATCAGCCGCGTATGGGTGCCAGTTGCGGTTGCCGAAGTAGACCGGCAGGGTCTCGCCGCGCTCGGCGATCTCCGCCTCGACATTGGCGATGATCTCGCGGTTCTGGCCGTTGATCGGGCTCACACCACCGAAATTGAAGTAGTGTTCGCCGACCTCAGCGAGGCGTTCGCGCGGAATACCGCGACCGCGGGTGACATTCTCCAGAAATGGAATGACCTCGTCTTCTCCCTCGGGGCCACCGAAGGACAAGACGAGGAGTGCATCGAAGTTGCTTTCAGACATAGGGCCATTCTAGTTCAGCGGCCCTACGCCCGGTATTAGATCAGGCGGACAGCCATCGGTGCCATTCCGCTGCGGCGGACTGCCGTCTTTTGCACGTTCATTCCGGTCTGCGGTGCTTCAAGCATCATGCCGTCGCCAAGGTAGATCGCGACGTGCTGGTTGCCGCCGTTGCCCCAGAACAGCAGGTCACCGCGCTCAGCTTCATCGACTGGGATCTGGGTGCCGCGCTGATACTGGTAGCCCGTGTAGTGCGGCAGCGAGATACCTGCACCGGAGAAGGCGTAGAGGACGAGACCCGAGCAGTCGTAGCCGGCCTGGCCGTTGTAGCCCTGGCCGTCAAGGCCCATCGTCGCGCCGTTCGCATCGCCGCCGCCCCACACGTACGGGGTGCCGATCTGCGATTCAGCACGCGCGATGACCGCTTCGATCTGCTGCTCGCGGCTGCCGTCGGAAGCCGCTTCGTCGCCGCGCAGCTTGTTGGAGACTTCCTCCGCGTCGTCGACATCCGGAAGGACGTCTGCGACATTCGTGCCTTCTTCCTCGTCGGTTTCGGCCACGGACGCATCCGCACTTTCGCTTGACGACGGCGCCGCGATCCCCGACGCACCCGACTCTCCATCCTCGCTGTCGGCGTACGGGTCTTCGAAGCTAGTGTGATCCGCCTGGGTCTCACCGACCGCCTTCGCAAAAGCGTCGAGTGCAGCCTGGACCGTATCCGGGTTGGCGAACTCTTCCAGGGACGGCGCTGACGACCCTGCGGAGCTCAAGGCATCGGACGATCCCGCATCCGCAGTTCCGGCGTCTGCCGGCTCATCTTCAGTGTTTGCCGACTCTGCCGGTGCCTCCGCGTCAGAGGATTCGGCATCGGGCTCGGCCTCGGTCGCTACCTCTGCTTCTGCCTCAGCCTCTGCCTCGGTTTCGCCCTCGGGCTCAGACTCAGCTTCCGTGGCGGTTTCCGGTTCGGTGGCGGATTCCGACTCGGTCTGAGTGTCGGCAGACTCTTCGGCCGCGGTCTCTGGGGTGTCGGTCTCCGACTCGGTGGTCGGCTGCTCGGGCGCGTCCGGGGTTTCAGTCTCCGGAGTGGGGGCTGCATCCGGAGCGACGCCCTCAGTACCGGCGGCGGCACCTTCTGCGCCGTCGACGCCAATGCCCATGGCTGCTGCAGCTTCGGGGCGCTGCTCGGCGAGGTCGGACTTAGCTTCCTCAAGCTCGGTGGAGACGGTGTCGCGCTCTGCGAGGAATGTATCCAGAGAACTCAGCGAGTCGTCGAGGGTCGTTCGTGCCTTCTCCTCGGCCTCCTCGGCAGCGGCAGCGCGGTCGTCGGCAAGCCTACTGGCTTGACGTAGCGTCGACTCGTCGTTGGCGGCCTCGGTGCGCGCACGCTGCAGATCCTCGAGTGCGCGTTGCTTATCCTCGGACTCCTTGCGGAGATAGGTCTTGCGGTCGAGGGAATCCTTTCGGGCGTCGGCGTCTGCATGGACGCTCGCCCCACCCGCGCCGCTGGAGCGGTACGAGGAGCGGGAGATCTGGTCGAGCTCATCCTGGGCGCGCTCGACCTCGGCCTGGGTGTCGTCGAGACGTTTGCGCGCTTCGGTGGCACCCTGACGGGCCTGCTCAGCATGCGACTGGGCATCGTGCAGGTCGACGAGAGCCTGGTTGACGGCTTCGCGGAGCTTACCGATCCCACGGTTAATGCGGTCGATATCTACCTCGTGGCGAGAAATCTCCGAGACAATCGCCGTCAGGGGCGATTCTTGCGCGACAGCTTCCACGTGCGTCGTCGCCATAGACAACGTAGCCACGCAGGCGGCAGCCGGCACGAGGGTGCGGACACGAAATTTACTGGACAGGCGGGGCCGCGCAGTGCCGCGCGCGGAACGGACGGTGAAATCCACGGAGGTATTCCTCTCACCGCACACTTCATCAGCAGACCGCACCAAGGCATAGGTATGCCCGGGAGACGGACCGTGAATGGGCCAGGGTGTCAAGGCTGGCGTGCGGACGATTGAACGATCACGGATGAAAACCCGTGGGCTGATTCACCGCTACCTCCGCACTGACGTGACCCGTGATCCTTGGCGTGCTTCCCCACATGCCCGAATCTCTCGAGAGTTACGTCTGCGCTCTGATGTTGCAGCTATCAGCCCACGAGCTGACATGGAAACCATAGGCCACATAACAAGTCTGTTGCACACCCTTTACCAAATTTCACACGCGTCAAGGCGAATAACATGACTGTGAGATTTGCCCACGCTGGGGTTTTAGAGATGAGGCGCGTTACTGTGACATGCGACACATTGGCCCCGGGAACTATCACATTGCGGTCACAATGCCCGGCAGACACGCCGAAGCTGCCATTTTCTAGACCTTTAGGTCATCTGCTGAGCCTTGACGGATTAGTCGTTGCTTTTGGCGAAAAAGAAGGAGACTCCGGCCGCGACGGCGACTAGCACGAGAAGGATTGCAGTGACCAACGCCCACGGAATAGTGAAGGCATCCGCCTCCGCGGCAAAAGCGCGGACACCGGCGGCATGATTCGGTTCAGAGATCAGGGCATATTGGCCCTTCTCTACTTGCGCACGGGTAAGGCTGTCGCTCACCGCGGCGGTCGCCGCCGGAGAGCGGACAATCACGGTGTCGAATCCCGCTTCCGTCGCGGTCGCGTCTTTGAGGTCCTGGGCGAGGTCCCGCAGAGCGCCTGCAGGCTGGCCCGCTTGCCCGAGCACTACGATGCCTACTGGTCCTGCCGGACCCGCCTCCCCCGCGTTCACATCCGCGACAGCTCCCAGCAGGTCTGCCTCGAGCGCAAGGTTGGCGGGATTGTCGGTGTCGAAGGCAACGGCGTCGTCGATAAGCTGTGCTCTCAAGCTGTCGAAATTGGGCGCGCTGGGGTCCATGTCAAAAGAGCGTATCCGGCCGCCGGATTCGTGCGAGGTGGGCGCGCCGAGACCGGCCGGGGTAGCTGAAAGTCTGACAATAATAATTGTGTGCGACCAAATACCCCCGAACCAACGTGTGTGTCCTAACATTGACCTGTAGGGACCCTGATGGGTCACACACCTAGATTTTCAGTTGTTACAACGAGAAACGGAGCTCACGTGTCTGAAAGCAAGAACTCCTTCAACGCGAAGAAGACGCTCGAGGTCGGCGGTAAGTCCTACGACTATTACGCCCTCGATGCCGTCGAAGGCATGGAGAAACTGCCCTACTCCCTGAAGGTGCTCGGCGAGAACCTCTTGCGCACCGAAGACGGCAAGAACGTTACCGAGGAGCACATTAAGGCTATCGCTAACTGGGATCCTTCGGCTGAGCCGTCTGTGGAAATCCAGTTCACCCCGGCCCGCGTCCTCATGCAGGACTTCACCGGCGTGCCCTGTGTTGTCGACCTTGCCACCATGCGTGAGGCCGTTTCTTCTCTCGGCGGCAACCCGGACCAGGTCAACCCGCTGAACCCGGCTGAGATGGTCATCGACCACTCCGTCATCATCGAGGCCTTCGGCTCCGAGAACGCCCTCGACAAGAACGTCGAGATCGAGTACGAGCGCAACGAGGAGCGCTACCAGTTCCTGCGCTGGGGTGCGGAGAACTTCTCTAACTTCCGCGTCGTCCCGCCGGGAACCGGCATTGTCCACCAGGTCAACATCGAGTACCTGTCCCGCGTCGTCTTCGACAACGAGGGCGTTGCGTACCCGGATACCTGCATCGGCACCGACTCCCACACCACCATGGAAAACGGCCTGGGCATCCTGGGCTGGGGTGTCGGCGGCATTGAGGCCGAGGCTGCAATGCTCGGCCAGCCGGTCTCCATGCTGATCCCGCGCGTCGTCGGCTTCAAGCTCACCGGTGAGATCCCGGTTGGCGTGACCGCTACCGACGTCGTTCTGACCGTCACCGAGATGCTCCGCGAGCACGGCGTGGTCCAGAAGTTCGTCGAGTTCTACGGCGATGGCGTCAAGGAGATCCCGCTGGCTAACCGCGCCACCATCGGCAACATGTCGCCGGAGTTCGGCTCCACCTGTGCGATCTTCCCGATCGACGAGGAGACCATCAACTACCTGCACCTCACCGGCCGCGACCAGGAGACCATCGACCGCGTCGAGGCATACGCCAAGGCTCAGGGCATGTGGCTCGAGCAGGGCGCGGAGGAAGCCGAGTACTCCGAGTACCTCGAGCTCGACCTGTCCACCGTCAAGCCGTCCATCGCAGGCCCGAAGCGCCCGCAGGACCGCATCCTGCTGGAGGAGTCCAAGAACACCTTCCGCAAGCAGCTGCCGGACTACAACACCGCCGGCGAGGGCGCCGCAGAGCCGGTCCGCGCCGAGAAGGTCGAGGCTGTCGACTACAACGTGTCCTGGCCGGCAAACGGTGAGTCCGCTGCCGAGGGCGCTGAAGGCCGCGCTTCCAAGCCGGTCATCGTCGAGTCCCCGCAGGGCGGCGAGTACACCCTCGACCACGGCATGGTCGCCATCGCCGCAATCACCTCCTGCACCAACACCTCCAACCCGTCCGTCATGGTCGGCGCTGCCCTGCTGGCACGCAAGGCTGCGGAGAAGGGCCTGAAGGCGAAGCCGTGGGTCAAGACGATTATGGCTCCGGGCTCCCAGGTCGTCGACGGTTACTACAACCGCGCGGACCTGTGGAAGGACCTCGAGGCTGTCGGCTTCTACCTCTCCGGCTTCGGCTGCGCATCCTGCATTGGTAACTCCGGCCCGCTGCCGAACGAGATCTCCGACGCCATCAACGAGTACGACCTGACTGCCACCGCTGTGCTGTCCGGTAACCGTAACTTCGAGGGCCGCATCTCCCCGGACGTGAAGATGAACTACCTCGCGTCCCCGCTGCTCGTCATCGCCTACGCGATCGCCGGCACCATGGACTTCGACTTCGAGTCCCAGCCGCTCGGCCAGGACGCTGAGGGCAACGACGTCTTCCTGAAGGACGTCTGGCCGTCCCCGGAGGAGATCGAGGGCGTCATCGCCGACACGATCTCCCGCGAGATGTACGAGAAGGACTACGCGGACGTCTTCAAGGGCGACCAGCAGTGGCAGGCTCTCGACGTTCCGGAGGGCAAGACCTTCTCTTGGAACGAGGACTCCACCTACATCCGCAAGGCTCCGTACTTCGACGGCATGCCGGATGAGCCGGAGGCAGTCGAGGACATCTCCGGTGCTCGCGTTCTGGCGAAGCTGGGCGACTCGGTCACCACCGACCACATCTCCCCCGCTTCCTCCATCAAGCCGGGCACCCCGGCGGCGAACTACCTGGACGACAACGGCGTCGCCCGCCACGACTACAACTCCTTCGGTTCCCGTCGCGGTAACCACGAGGTCATGGTCCGCGGTACCTTCGCCAACATCCGTCTCCGCAACCAGCTCGTCACCGATGCTGGCGGCTACACCCTGGACTTCACCCAGGAAGGCAACCCGCAGGCGTACATCTACGACGCTGCGCAGAACTACGCCGAGAAGAACATCCCGCTGGTCGTCCTGGCCGGCAAGGAGTACGGCACCGGTTCCTCCCGCGACTGGGCTGCAAAGGGCACCAACCTGCTCGGCGTCCGCGCCGTCATCACCGAGTCCTTCGAGCGCATCCACCGCTCGAACCTGATCGGTATGGGTGTTCTGCCGCTGCAGTTCCCGGAGGGTGAGTCCCACGAGTCCCTGGGCTTGGACGGCACCGAGACCTTCGACATCTCCGGCATCACCGCCTTCAATGAAGGCGACACCATTCCGGAGACCGTTCACGTCACGGCTACCAAGGAAGGTGGCGAGACCGTCGAGTTCGACGCCAAGGTCCGCGTGGACACCCCTGGTGAGGCTGAGTACTACCGCCACGGCGGCATTCTCCAATACGTGCTGCGCCAGATGGTCAAGAACTAAGTTCTAGCCACTAAAGGCCGGATCCCGCGCGGGGTCCGGCCTTTTGCTTTGCGCATTTTCGCTTATCGACGACACCGCCGCTCGCCCCCAGTTTCACCCCTACTAGACCAAGCGGTATAGAATTGCCGTCATGTCTCGTCTGCTCTTCCTTTCCCTGCGCGACGGCGCGATCGGCACTGATGTGTCGATGGCCGAATACAACGACGTCCTAGGCGCGACGGGTCTCATGCCTGAGCAGCTTGAGCGCCGCATGATCCCGGACGTGCACACCCCGCTCGGCAGCCTCGAAGGCTTCAGCGGCATCATCGTCGGCGGCAGCTCACTGAATATCACCAACGCGGAGTGGTCCCCGTGGCAGCGCCACATCGACGAGATTCTCGGAGAGGTCGTCGCCGGACCACTCCCCGTCTTCTTTGTCTGTTTCGGTCTGAGCTGGCTCACGCACCACCTGGGTGGCTCCGTTGCGCACACGCACCCTGAGGCGGCGGGGCCGACCGTTGTGAAGCTTCTGCCCGCTGCTGCGCAGGATCCGCTGACTGCCGGGCTGCCCGCGGAATTCACGGCGCTGACTGGGCACACTGAAAACGCCGAATCGCTTTCGGCTGAGCTCGAATTGCTCGCCAGCGGCCCGACGTGTCCTGTACAGATTGTCCGCTACGGCGACCATGTGTGGGCCACCCAATTCCACGCGGAGATGGACCATGGGGCGATGAAAGCCCGCATGGATTTCTTCTACGACTACGGGTACTTCCCCGCCGAGGAATACGACACGATCGTCGCCTCACTTCCCGGCGTGGACACCACGTACTCGAACGAGTTATTGCGTCGTTTCACCGCGCACTGCGGCCTGAACTAAGCCTCGCTGGCGGGCGTGTCGCCGTCCTCGAAATCGAACGGGTTCGGCTCGAGGCCACCGCGATCGACAGCCTCCACGATCACCTGCGCGACGAGCTCACGCGACGTCGTCGACTCCGCGTTGCGCAGCTCGGTGAGTACACTGAGCCCCTTCGCCGGTTCATCTGTCAGACGCGTCGGGCCCAGGATCGTGTACGGCAGCTCCGAAGCGAGCAGACGCTTGTCGACGGCCTTCTTCGACTCCACATACGCGTACCACGATCCGCCGTCGTCCTCCGTGGTCGCCTCGGAGGCACCTGCGTAGGAGACCATGATGAAGTGCGGCGCGAACTCGCCGAGTTCCTCGAGGGCGTCCACGGCCTTCAGGGCTGCGTCGCGGTCCACTGCGTATGTGCGTTCTGCGCTGCCGCCGCCGGCTCCGGCGGACCACACGACGGTGTCGAAGGGAGTTATCAGGCGCGCCCACCCCTCTTCGTCCAAGGCGGTGAGGTCTTGGATGATCACGGCTGCGCCGGCGTCGATAAGCGCCTGCGCGTGGTCCGGATTGCGCACGAGCGCTACGACCTTGTGCCCCGATTCGGTAAGCAGCGGAACCGTGTGCTTGGACACGTTGCCGCCCGCGCCGAGGACGAGGACGAACTTGCTTGCTTCTTGCGTGTTTTCTTCAGTGCTCATATCGCCCACCGTAGCCCTGAATCCCGAACGCTGTCATCACCCAAGCGCGCCGTAGGATAGGACGCATGTACGCCATCATCACCACCACCGGGCCGGACCGCGTCGGCATTATCGCCGGCGTCTCGCAGGCCGTTGCCGATCATCAGCTCAACATCGTCGACGTCTCCCAGACCATCATGGACGACTTCTTCACCATGATTCTGCGTGCGGAGCTGCCGACCGACGACTTCGATCTCGCGGGCCTCCAGGACACGATGGCCGAGCTCGGTAAGACCCTCGGCGTGGATATCCGCGTCCAGTCCGAAGCGTTGTTCACCGCCATGAACGAGGTCTAAGCGGCGATGGCGAACCAACTCAATTTCAAAGCCGCCAGCATCGTCGACGTCATCTCGATGATCGAGGACTACCGCCTCGACATCCGCACCGTCACCATGGGCATCTCGCTCATCGGATGCACGCGGGCCACGATGGAGGCAACCGCGGAGGCCGTCTACGACCGCGTGACCACGCGCGCCGCCCGTCTCGTGGAAGTCTGCGAGGGAATCGAGCACGAACTCGGTATCCCGATCGTGAATAAGCGCGTCTCCGTCTCCCCGATCTCACTCGTCGCTGCTGGTGTGGACGGAAATCCCGCCGACATTGCCCGCGCCCTCGACCGCGCTGCGACCGAGCTGGGCGTGAACTTCATCGGCGGCTACTCCGCCCTCGTGGAAAAGGGCGCGACCGAGGCTGATTCGCGCCTCATCCACTCGATTCCGGAAGCACTGTCCGAGACGAGCTTCGTCTGCGGTTCCGTCAACGTCGCGTCGTCGCGCGCAGGCATCAACATGGATGCGGTGAAGACGATGGGCGAGGTGATCAAGGATGCGGCTGCCCGCACGGCCGACGAGTCCTCTATCGCATGCGCCAAGCTTGTTGTCTTCGCCAACGCCGTCGGCGACAACCCGTTCATGGCAGGAGCATTCCACGGCATCGAGGAACCCGACACTGTCGTGTCGGTGGGTGTCTCGGGCCCGGGCGTGGTGGACCGCGCCATCACACCCCTTGCCGGGAAGAGCCTCAACGAAGTCGCCGAAGAAATCAAGAAGGCCACATTCAAGATCACGCGCGCCGGTCAGCTCGTCGGCAACCTCGCTGCGGAACGGCTCGGCGTGCCTTTCGGCATCGTCGATCTCTCCCTCGCCCCCACCGCGGAGGTCGGCGATTCCGTTGCCCACATCCTCGAGCACATGGGCCTTGGCCAAGTGGGCACGCACGGCACGACAGCCGCGCTCGCATTGCTTAACGACGCCGTCAAGAAAGGCGGCATGATGGCCTGCTCCCGCGTCGGCGGTCTCTCCGGCTCCTTCATCCCGGTCTCCGAGGACCAGGGCATGATCGATGCCGTCCGTTCCGGCGCCATTTCACTGGACAAGCTCGAGGCGATGACATCGATCTGCTCCGTCGGCTTCGACATGGTGGCCATCCCCGGCGACACCTCTGCCGCGTCCATCGCGGGCATGATCGCCGACGAAGCCGCTATCGGTGTGATGAACCACAAGACCACCGCCGCCCGCCTCATTCCTGTGCCGGGCACAAAGCCCGGCGATGAGGTGAACTTCGGTGGTCTTCTCGGATACGCCCCGGTCATTCCGGTTAGCGAAGTGTACAACGCGCCATTCATCGAGCGCGGCGGATTCATTCCCGCGCCGGTCCACGGCTTCCGCAATTAGCGCGGCGCGGGGAGAACCTGACTAGTTCTTCTTGCCGTCACGCTTCTTGCCGACGGTGAAGTAGCTCGCCCAGCCGAGCGTGTTCACCGCGCCGATGAAGGTGGTCCAGAACCACTTCGGGCCGCGCAGGTTCTTCGTGTCGGTGCGCGCGAGATCCCACAACGCGATGCCCTTCGCGACAGTATCGATCGCGCCGAACACACCGGCTATGGTCTTCTCTTCCTTGCTGAGGGACTTCCAGGCTTCAAGTACTGAATCAATCGGGTTCATGTCCCTCATCTTATTCTTATTTAGGCGAGCGCGACGATCTCCATGTACTCGTCGCTCCAGATGTCCTCATCGCCCTCCGGCATGATGATCACGCGCTCCGGTTCAAGGGCACGGACCGCCCCAGGGTCGTGGGTGACGAGGACGACGGCACCGGTGTAGGTCTTCAAGGCATCGAGGACCTGCTCGCGGGATTGGGGGTCGAGGTTGTTGGTGGGCTCGTCGAGAAGCAGCACGTTGGCTCGGGAGGAGACGAGCGTGGCCAGAGCGAGTCGTGTCTTCTCACCACCGGAGAGTGTTCCGGCGGGTTGTTCCAGCTTGTCGCCGGAGAACATGAACGCGCCGAGCAGGCCGCGCAAGTCCTGCTGGCCGGCGTCAGGGCACGCCTCGATCGTGTTCTCCCACACGGTTTTGTCGCCGTCAATCGTGTCGTGCTCCTGCGCGAAATAGCCGATCTTGAGGCCGTGGCCGCTGACGAGGCCACCCTCACCGTCGGTGCGCTCCACCCCGGCAAGAAGCTTCAGCAGGGTCGTCTTGCCTGCGCCGTTGGTGCCCAACACGACCACGCGCGAACCCTTGTCGATCGCGAGATCCACGCCGGCAAAGACCTCGAGTGAGCCGTACATCTTGGTCAGACCTTTGCCGAATAGCGGGGTCTTACCGCACGGCGCGGGCTCCGGGAAGCTAATCGACGCCACCTTGTCCGCCACCCGGACCTCGTCCAGCTCGTTCATCATGCGGTCGGCGCGGGCGAGCATCTGCTTGGCAGCCGCTGCCTTGGTGGCCTTGGCACCGAGTTTGGCGGCCTGCTTCTGCAAGGCGGAGGCCTTCTTCTCCGCGTTGGCGCGCTCGCGGCGGCGGCGCGCCTCGTCTTCGGCGCGAGCATCCTTGTACTTGGAAAAACCCATGTTGTACACGTCGGCTTCGCCACGGACAGCGTCGAGGAACCAGACCTTATTGCACACCTGGTCCAGCAACTCGACGTCGTGGGAAATCATGATGAGCCCGCCCTCGTGCTTGGACAAGAAATCGCGCAGCCACGTGATGGAATCAGCGTCGAGGTGGTTGGTGGGCTCGTCGAGAAGCAACGTCGTCGTGGACTTACCCGCACCATCGTTGGCGGCGAAGAGAATTTGCGCGAGCTCAACGCGACGACGCTGGCCGCCGGAGAGCGTTTTGAGCTGCTGGTCGAGGATGCGGTCCGGCAGACCCAGGTTGTCACAAATCTGGGCTGCTTCGGCATCTGCCTCGTAGCCACCGAGAGCTTGGAAGCGCTCCTCGAGACGGGAGTATTTCGAGATCGCGGCGTCGCGCTTGGCCCCGTCTTCGACCTCCATGATCTCCTGCTGGCGTTCCATAGAGGAGCGGAGCTGGTCGAGCCCGCGGGCCGAGAGCACACGGTCGCGCGCAGTCTGCTCAATATTTCCCTCGCGGGAATCCTGCGGCAGGTAGCCGATCTCACCGGAGCGTGTCACCGACCCGCCGTACGGCTCGGTCTCCCCCGACAGGATGCGCATCGTGGTCGTCTTGCCGGCACCGTTGCGGCCGACAAGCCCGATGCGGTCGCCGGGCTGCACGCGTAGGTGCTGGCCGGGCGCGTTGAGCAGGGTACGCGCGCCGACGCGGACTTCAAGGTCGTTGGTGACAATCACAAGCGGTCAGTGTACCGCTGCCGTCAAAACGGGATACTTAGACCGCGAAGCCGAGGGCGCGCAGCTGCTCGCGGCCTTCCTCGGTGATCATGTGCGGGCCCCACGGCGGCATCCAGACCCAGTTCAGGGTGATCGCGTCGACGGCGCCGGAGCCGACTGCGGCCTGCTCGGCCTGCTCCTCGATGACGTCGGTCAGAGGGCATGCCGGAGAGGTCAGCGTCATGTTGATCACGGCGCGTTTCTTGTCGGCTTCCTCCTCGATCCAGATGTCGTAGACGAGGCCGAGATCGACGACGTTGATGCCGAGCTCCGGGTCAATCACGTCGTGGAGGTATTCAGCGACGTCAGCGGCGAGCTGGATCTGCTCTTCGGTCTGCTCGGGGCGCTCGCCCGGACCGTCGAAACTCGAGCTGGAGGTGTCTGCTTCATTCGGGGTGGTCATTATCCGGTCACTCCTTGTTCTGATTGTTTTCAAGCTCGGTAATCGCGTCGCAGGTGGCGGCCTGGAAGGCCTTCCAACCGAGCAGCGCGCACTTGACGCGGGCGGGGAATTTGGCCACGCCGGAGAAGGCGATTCCGTCGCCGATCAGGCCAGCGTCGCCCTCCTTCTCACCCTTGGAGGTGATCATCTCTTCAAAAGCGTCGAGCTTCTTCATCGCCTCAGCAACCGGCAGGCCGATCACTTCCTCGGTGAGCACGCTTGTCGACGCCTGCGAGATCGAGCACCCCTCCGCCTCATACGAGATGTCCTCGACAGTGTTGCCGTCCTCGGACAAGTGCACCCGGAGGGTGAGCTCATCACCGCAGGACGGGTTGACGTGGTGCACCTCGGCCTCGTACGGGTCACGCAGGCCCGCGTTCTGCGGGTTCTTGTAGTGGTCGAGGATGACCTCTTGGTACATGGACTCTAGGTTCATACTCTTCTTTCTACCTTGGCTTTCTGCCGTCTAACAGTTCTGGTGTCTTACACGTGCAACGGGATTAGGCGCCGAAGAATTCCTGGGCGGCGCGGATGCCGTCGATAAGCGCGTCGATTTCTTCTGTGGTGTTGTACAGGTAGAAGCTCGCGCGGGCGGTGGACTGCGCGTCGAGGCCGCGGTGTGCGGGCCATGCGCAGTGGTGACCGACGCGGATGCACACGCCCTTGGAGTCCAGCACTTGGCCGAGGTCGTGCGGGTGAATGCCGTCAACGACGAACGAGATCGCGCCGCCGCGGGACTCCGCAATCTCAGGGCCGATGATGCGCAGGCCGTCGATCTCCTGCATACGCTCGAGCGCGTAGGCGGTCAGCTTGTGCTCGTGCGCGGCGATCTTGTCCATGCCGATCTCGCCCAGGAACTCCACGGCCGCACCGAGTCCGACGACCTGGCTGGTCATCTGGGTGCCTGCCTCGAAACGCTGCGGTGCGGGGGCGAAGGTAGAGCCTTCCATCTTCACCACTTCGATCATGGAACCACCGGTGAGGAAAGGCGGGAGCGCGTCGAGAAGCGAGCCCTTGCCGTACACGACGCCGACGCCGGACGGTCCGCACATCTTGTGGCCGGAGAACGCCGCGAAATCGACGTCGAGCGCGTGGAAGTCGACCGGCTGGTGCGGCACGGACTGGCACGCGTCGAGGACGGTGAGCGCGCCGACGGCCTTCGCGCGACGGACCATCTCTGGGACGTCTGCGATCGCACCCGTGACGTTCGACTGCTGCGTGAAGGCGACGACCTTGACTGTCTCGTCGAGCTCCAGCGAGTCGAGGTCGATGCGACCATCGTCGGTCATGGCGTACCACTTCAGCGTCGCACCGGTGCGGCGGGCGAGCTCCTGCCACGGAACGAGGTTCGCGTGGTGCTCCAGCTCCGTGATCACGATGGTGTCGCCTTCGCGGACCTGGAGGTCGCCGGCGCGGTCGTCGCCAAGCGTGTAGGCGACGAGATTGAGCGCCTCGGTGGCGTTTTTAGTGAACGCGATCTCATGCCCCTCGGCGCCCACGAAACGGGCGATCGACTCGCGCGCGGATTCGTAGGCGTCGGTCGCTTCCTCCGCGAGCTGGTATGCGCCACGGTGGACGGGCGCGAAGGTGTTCAGCACGAATTCTTCCTCCGCGCGCCACACGCGCTCCGGTCGCTGCGATGTCGCACCGGAGTCGAGGTACACCAAAGGCGTGTCCTCGCGCACGGTGCGGGAAAGGATCGGAAACTCCGCGCGGATCGCATCAAGGTTCAATGTTCCGTCGGTGTTCACGTACTGGGTCATGAGCTCGGTTCTGTCTCGTTGGTGGATTGGGGGGAAGAAAAACGGCCGGCGTATTGGTGAGGCCGGCCGTTTCGGAAGGGTTTAGACGAATGCGTCGTAGCCCTCAGCCTCGAGCTTCTCAGCCAGCTCGAAGCCACCGGAGTGCTTGATCACGCCATCAGCGAAGATGTGCACGTGATCCGGCTTCACGTAGTTCAGGATGCGCTGGTAGTGGGTGATCATGAGGATGCCGCCCTCGGTCTCGTCCTGGTAGCGGTTGATGCCCTCGGAGACGATGCGCAGCGCGTCGACGTCGAGGCCGGAGTCGGTCTCGTCCATGACAGCGAACTTCGGCTTCATCAGGGACAGCTGCATGACCTCGTGGCGCTTCTTCTCGCCGCCGGAGAAGCCCTCGTTGACCGCGCGCTCGCTGAACGACGGGTCGATCTTCAGGTCGTCGCGGGCCTGGTTCAGCTCCTGGACCCACTCACGCAGCTTCGGTGCCTCGCCGCGGACGGCGGTGACAGCGGAGCGCATGAAGTTGGACGAGGACACGCCCGGGACCTCGACCGGGTACTGCATGGCCAAAAAGAGGCCGGCACGCGCGCGCTCGTCGACTTCCATCTCGAGAATGTTCTCGCCGTCGAGCAGGACCTCGCCCTCGGTCACCTCGTAGGAGGGGTGACCGGACAGGGTGTAGGCCAGCGTGGACTTGCCGGAGCCGTTCGGGCCCATGATGGCGTGGGTCTCGCCGGAGTTGATGGTCAGGTTGACGCCCTTGAGGATCGGGGTGGGATCCTGGCCTTCCTCGAGCGGGAGGACCGAGGCGTGGAGGTTCTTGATTTCCAGGGTAGACATAGAACTCTTTTCTCTTTCGTTTTAAAAGGGTGTTGCCTTGGCCGTGGCCTTACAGGTTGACCTGCTCGAGCTCGCCGGAGACACGATTGATCAGCTCGTCGCGCACGGACTCGACCGGGATGCGGTTGAGCACCTCGTTGAAGAAGCCGCGGACGATGAGGCGGCGTGCCTCGCCGTCGGGAATGCCGCGGGACTTGAGGTAGAACAGCTGCTCCTCGTCGAAGCGGCCGACGGTGGCGGCGTGGCCAGCACCCGGGATGTCGCCGGTCTCGATCTCGAGGTTCGGGATCGCGTCTGCGCGGGCACCATCGGTGAGCACGATATTGCGGTTGGCTTCGTAGGTCTCCGTGCCGGAGGCGTTGGAGCGGATCAGCACGTCGCCGACCCAGCAGGTACGCGCGTCGGGAAGCTTGGAGTCCTTGTCGCCCTGGAGCGCACCCTTGTAGAGCACGTTGGAGCGGCAGTACGGGTGGTTGTGGTCCACCAGCAGGCGGTTCTCGATGTACTGGCCGTCGTCGGCGTAGTACACACCGGTCAGCTCGACATCGCCGCCGGAACCGGCGTACTTCACGCGCGGGGTGTTGCGGACGACTTCGCCGCCGAAGGTGGCGACGGTGTGGCGCAGCACAGCGTCGCGGCCCACCACGATGCTCTGGGCACCGACGTGGACGGCGTCATTTTCCCACTCCTCGTCGACGATGACGTTGACGTGAGCGTTATCGCCGATCACGAAATTGACGTTGTCAGCGTGGGTGCCGGAGCCTTCGTACTGGACGATGACGGTGGCGCGGGCGTTCTCCCCTGCCTCGACGTGGACGCCGGCGAAGGTGGTGTTGTCCAGCCCTGCACCGGTGGTGGTGATGACCACGGGCTCAGCCAGATCGGCATTCGCCGGGATCGACACCACGGTCACGTGCGGCATGGAGGACCATGCCTGCGCGGCGATGCGGTCGGTGGGGGCGGTGACGGCCTTCAGGCGTTCGTCGTCACGCGAAACCTCTTCAACCGTGACCTCGGAAGACGACTGGACTTCCACTTTCGCCTCCGTTTGCGGAGCGAATTTGCCGTTGTGCAGCCCACGCAGACGGCGCAGGGACACGAAGCGCCAGACCTCGTCGCGGCCCTGCGGGACCTCGAAGTCGTTGACGTCGTAGGAGGCGAACAGGTCGCCCTTATTGTCGTGGAAGGTCGCGTTACCCACGCGCTCCTTCTTAGCTACGGTCTCGGTCAATTAACCCACCGATCCTTCCATCTGCAGTTCAATGAGGCGGTTGAGCTCGAGCGCGTACTCCATCGGGAGCTCCTTCGCGATCGGCTCGATGAAGCCGCGGACGATCATCGCCATCGCGTCTTCTTCGGAGATGCCGCGGGACATGAGGTAGAACAGCTGCTCCTCGCTCACCTTCGACACCTTCGCCTCGTGGCCCAGGGTCACGTGGTCGTTGCGGATGTCGTTGTACGGGTAGGTGTCCGTGCGGGAAATATTGTCCACCAGGAGTGCGTCACACTCGATATTGGAGGTGGAGTTCTTCGCGTTGGCGTTGATCTGCACCAGGCCGCGGTAAGCGGCGCGGCCGCCGTTGCGGGAGACCGACTTGGACACGATGTTGGAGGAGGTGTTCGGCGCCATGTGGACGACCTTCGCACCGGTGTCCTGGGTCTGACCTTCGCCACAGAACTGGGCGGAGAGAACCTCGCCGCGGGCGTTCGGGCCCGTCATCCAGACAGCCGGGTACTTCATGTTCACCTTGGAGCCGATATTGCCGTCGACCCACTCCATCGTGGCGCCTTCCTCGGCGCGGGCACGCTGGGTGACCAGGTTGTACACGTTGTTGGACCAGTTCTGGATCGTGGTGTAACGGCAGCGCGCGTTCTTCTTCACGATGATCTCCACGACTGCTGCGTGCAGCGAGTCGGACTGGTAGATCGGCGCGGTGCAACCCTCGACGTAGTGGACGTAAGCGTCCTCGTCGACGACGATGAGGGTGCGCTCGAACTGGCCCATGTTCTCGGTGTTGATGCGGAAGTAGGCCTGCAGCGGGATCTCCACGTGGACGCCCTTCGGCACGTAGATGAAGGAACCGCCGGACCAAACAGCCGCGTTCAGAGCGGAGAACTTGTTGTCGCCAGCCGGAACGACGGAACCGAAGTACTCCTTGAACAGCTCCGGGTACTCGCGCAAACCGGTGTCGGTGTCGACGAAGATGACGCCCTGCTCCTCAAGGTCCTCGCGGATCTTGTGGTAGACGACCTCGGACTCGTACTGTGCGGCGACACCAGCGACGAGGCGCTGCTTCTCAGCTTCCGGAATGCCCAGCTTGTCGTAGGTGTTCTTGATGTCTTCCGGCAGGTCTTCCCAGCTCGTCGCCTGCTTCTCAGTGGAGCGGACGAAGTACTTGATCTGGTCGAAGTCGATGCCGGACAGGTCCGGACCCCAGTTCGGCAGGGGCTTTTTGTCGTAGATGTCCAGTGCCTTCAGGCGCTGCTCGAGCATCCACTCCGGCTCATTCTTGGCCGCAGAGATCTCGCGCACGACATCTTCGTCGAGACCACGGCGAGCGGCGGAACCTGCTTCGTCGGAGTCGTGCCAGCCGTAGTTGTACGGCCCCATGGACTCAATGATCTCGTCGTCATTCATCGGCTTTTCCAGGCCGGGTGCGGGAGTCGTACTAGTCATCGTCTCCGCTCCTTTCGCATTGTTTGTCCTCCAGCTTGGTGCTCCTTGCGAGACTGATGTGCGCGGTGCACACCCCGTCACCGTTTGCGATCAGGGCCAACGGTGCGACGGTGGAACCTACCAGTTCCGCAATTAACTCGTGCTCAGCCTCACAGATTTCCGGGTATTCGGCCGCGACGGCGTGTACCGGACAGTGGTGCTGACACAGTTGCAGACCCGAGCCTACGTGGTTCGTTTCAGCGGCGTAGCCGTGGGCTGCGAATGCGTCCGCGACCTCGGTTGCGGCGTGCGCCACACCTTCCGCATCGTGGGCTTTTCGCTTATCGACGCTGCCTGCCACCCCCAACATCCGCTCCGCCCGCTTACGCGCGAGCTTCTTCACGGCTTCGCGGCCGCCGAGTTCCTCCACTTCGGCCAAGGCGGCGAGCGCGAGCTCGTCGTAGCCGTTGCCGAAGCGGTCTCGACCGCTGTCCGTGAGACGATAATGCTGGGCGGGCCGGCCGCGCGTTGGTTTGCCCGCCGGCGATTGCGCCGGGGCTTCACACGCTTCCACCAGCTCGGAATCGAGCAACTTGTCTATGTGCCGGCGTACACCGGCAGGCGAGAGACCCACTTGCTCCGCGAGGTGCGCAGCCGTGGAAGGACCGGACCGCAGCATGCAGTTCATGATGCGCATGCGGGTCTGACCTTCAGTCGACCGTTGCGCGCGTGTTCCTGCACCCGTCATGGTTTCGCGGTCCGCTCCTTTCTTCCTCTCAACCTTTAGACAACACTAGTGTGCTCTAAATTCCGGCCTACTTCAAGGTGTGTTGTGTGACCGGTGTTGCACGCTCATAGGCCCTGTGACGGGCGCTGCACTGACAGTGTCGTCTGGGCCGTTTAGTACACTGCGTGTGTGAATTCGGTGCCCCGCTCCAACGAAGCGACGAAAGCAAGCCCGGGTGGTCCCACCCGCCGAGCTTTCGGGCGCCGCAAGCATTCGCCGGTCTGGTTCATCACGCGTGAGCTACCGCGTTTCGGTCGCCCTGGTTCACGCTCCGCGGAGCTTCACGACGGGCACCCTGACACCCCCTCCCCCTCACCCACCCCCTCCATTTGGGAGCGCAACCGCTTCGAGTTGCTCCGTGTGGTCGGGCTGGTGGGCACCATCCTCATCGGTCTCGGCGGACTCGGCGGCGGCGCTTTGCCGGTGGTGGACGGGTCAGCCACCTCTTTCACTTCGCTCCCATTGGGGGCGTTGATGGGGAGGATGATGTTGGCGTCGTCAAGCGTGGTGCTTGTGGGCGTTGCCTTTCTCGTTCTCGCGTGGCTGCTGATGGGCCCGTTTGTCGGCGCGGGCGGCGGCGCACCGCGCGTGAGCGTCGCTGTCCTCCTCCGCACGTTCGGCGCGTGGGTGCTGCCGCTGATCTTCACGGCGCCTTTGTTCACGCAGGACATTTACTCGTACCTGGCGCAGGGCGCGATCGTCGCGGACGGCATGGACCCGTATTCCGCAGGACCCGTGGAACTACTGGGGCAGGAACACCCGCTCGCGCGCAGCGTGCCGTTCATCTGGGCTGAATCGCCGTCGCCGTACGGCCCGGTGGCGCTCGGCATTTCGTCGGTGATCGCGCAGATCACTGGGTCGTCGATCTTCTGGGGCGTCATCTGTCACCGCCTGTTATCGCTGCTCGGCGTAGCTGCGGCCGCGTGGGCGATCGTTGCTCTCGCGCGGCGCTGCGACGTCAACCCTGCTGCCGCGGTGTGGCTCGGCGTGCTGAACCCGCTGGTGATCCTGCACTTGATCGGTGGCATCCACAACGAGGCGATCATGATGGGAATCCTCCTGGTCGGTCTTGAACTCGGACTCCGCGGTGTCGACAAGATCGGCGGCCCAGGCTGGTCTGGATGGGCGTTGCTGATCGGCTCCGGCGTGCTGATCAGCTGCGCCGGCATGGTGAAAGTGACCGGCTTTTTGGCGCTCGGTTTCGTCGGGATGGCGCTCGCCCGGCGCTGGGGCGGCGCGCGCGGCATTGCCGGGGCGGTGCTTGTCCAGTCTGCAATCATGGTCGCTTCTATTGCTCTCGCGACCGTGGTCACCCGCATCGGCCTCGGCTGGGTCACCGGGCAAGGTGGCGCCGCCACGATCCGCAGCTGGCTGTCCATGACCACTGATATCGGCGTGATCTCCGCGTTCATCGGCCAACTGCTCGGGCTTGGCGACCACTCTGAAGCCACACTCGTCATCACCCGCACCGCCGGCCTTCTCATCGCCGTCGGATTCATCGTCCGCATGCTGTGGGCCACCTACAGGGGCACGGTTCACCCCGTTGGGGGGCTCGGCGTGGCCACTCTCGTTTTGGTGCTCCTCTTCCCCGTCGTGCATCCGTGGTACCCGCTGTGGGGCATCATGCCGCTCGCCGGCTGGGCCAACCGCACCTTCTTCCGCGCAGGTACCGCCGCCTACTCCGCACTTTTCAGCTTCGTCGTGCTTCCCCGTGGCCTCGCGTTGCCGCCCGATGCCGTGGCGACGATCTACGTCAACGCGCTTCTCGCCGCCGCCGTCATTGGCGCCGGCGCGTGGGCGTGGTTAAGGGTCCGTGGACAAAAAGTTCTACACTAAACCCGATGAAATCTGCACGAGCTTCAAGCGGAACCGGCTCCGCGCCGACCCGCCATGCCGCGGGCGAGGCGCGCGATGCTGCGCTCGAGGTCCGCAACGTGGTCAAGACCTTCGGGTCCGTCACAGCCGTCGACAACATCAGTTTCACTGCCCACCGCGGTGAAGTGCTGGCTTTGCTCGGCCCGAACGGCGCCGGCAAGACCACCACGATTGAAATGTGTGAGGGCTTCACGTCCCCCACCAGCGGCTCGATTTCAGTGCTGGGCCTCGATCCGCAGCGCGACGGCGAGAAAGTGCGCGAACGCATCGGCATCATGCTCCAGGGCGGCGGGTCGTATTCGGGCATCCGCGTGAAGGAAATGCTCGAGCTCACCGCGTCGTACAACGCGGATCCGCTCGATCCGGGTTGGCTCATGGACACGCTCGGCTTGAACGAGGTCGCAACGACGACCTACCGGCGGCTTTCCGGTGGCCAACAACAGCGCTTATCGCTCGCGTTGGCGCTCATCGGGCGCCCGGAGCTTGTCTTCCTCGACGAGCCCACCGCCGGCATGGATGCGCAATCGCGCCGCGCTGTGTGGGAACTGATCGGTTCGCTGCGCCGGGACGGAGTCACGGTCATCTTGACCACGCACCTGATGGACGAAGCGGAACGACTAGCGGACTATGTGGTCATCATCGACCGCGGCCGACTCGTCGCCACCGGCACTCCGCAGGAACTCATCGACGCCGGCGACCACCCCGCCCTGCGCATCCGCACCGACGGTCCGCTCGACCTTAAGGCGATCTCCACAGAAGCATCGCTTATCGACGACTCCCCCCACACCTACCGCCTCCACTCCGCCGGCGATCCGCAGATCATCTCTGCAGTCGCCTCCGAAGCTGCCCGGCAAAATGTCCTGATCAAGGAACTCGGCGTGCACCACCGCACCCTCGAGGACGTCTTCCTTGATCTGACCGGACGTGAGCTACGAGCCTGATTCTATGACTGACACTTCTGAAACTCTCGCCCCCGGACGGTTCGACCCCGGGACCTTCACTCCCGCCCCGCAGCGCGCGAGTGCCGCCCGCATGATCGCGTCGCAGGGCCGCATCGAAGCGATCCTGCTGCTGCGCCACGGCGAACAGATCCTCGTGAACCTGCTCATCCCGGCGGCCATTCTCATCGGCGCGACCGTCGTTCCGGTGCTCGGCGACCAGACGAGCGTGGACCAGATCGTCACCATGGTCTTCTCCATCGCCGCCGCGTCGGCCGGGTTCACGGGGCAGGCGATCTCACTGGCATTCGATCGTCGATACGGCGCGTTGAAGCGCACCGGTGCCTCCGGCGTCCCGGCCTGGACGATCATCGCGGGCAAGGTGCTCGGCGTGCTCGCCACCGTCCTTGTACAGATCGTCGTCCTCAGCGGCATCGCTCTTGCGCTTGGCTGGCGCATCTCCCCCGGCGGCGCTGTGCTCGGTTTCTTTACCTTGCTCGCCGGTGTCACCGCCTTCACTGCGCTGGGCTTGCTCCTTGGCGGCACCCAATCGTCCGAAGTCGTGCTCGCCAGCGCGAACTTCATCTGGCTGGTCTTGCTGGCGGTGCTTGGCTGGGTCGTCTACGCCGAGAAACTCGGCACACCCGGCATATGGGACCTTGTACCCTCCGTCGCGCTTGCCGACGCCATGGACGGCGCCCTATCCGCCACCATCCACCCCTGGGCCTGGCTAGCCCTGATCGGGTGGGCCATCTTCGCCGTCGCGGGAACCATTCGCTGGTTCAGATTCGACGGATAGTCAGACACCATTAACTCGACCACGTGAAAGGCACACTCCGACCGTGAGTACCACCGCCACGACCTCCAGCATTTGGGAGCGTCTCAAAAGCGTCCCCACGGTGAAGACGCAGCGCATCTTCGCCCTCATCGTGCTCCTCGCACAAGCCGGCATCACTTTCACCGGCTCACTCGTGCGTGTCACCGGTTCCGGCCTCGGCTGCGATACCTGGCCGTTGTGCCACGAGGGTTCCCTCTTCCCAGTCCCGGGAGCGAACCCGTGGGTGCACCAGCTCATCGAATTCGGCAACAGAACCCTCACCTTCGTCGTGGCTGCCGCGACGATCGTGCTGTTCATCGGCATACTGCGGGCCAACCGCCGCGGAGAAATCATTGCTCTGTCCGTCGTCTCCGGCGTCGGCGTTCTGGTGCAGGCCGTCATCGGCGGCATTTCCGTGCTGCTCGACCTGCGCTGGTGGTCCGTGGCTATCCACTTCCTGCCGTCGATGATCCTCGTCTTCGTCGCCGCCGTGCTGTACATGCGCATCGCCGAACCCGACGACATCGTGCCCGAGCGCCGCTACTCTTCGACCGCGCGTTGGTTGGTTGTCGCCGCGGCCGTCGCCCTGTGCGTCGTGCTGGTCACCGGCACGATGGTCACCGGCTCCGGCCCTCACTCGGGCGATGCCGCCGCAGGCATGGAAGGCCGCCTCGAGCTGCCCACCCGCACGCTCGCCTACGTTCACGCCGCCGCCATGTACGTCTACCTCGCGTTCACCCTCATCGCGGTGTACATCCTGCGGCGCGACAACGCTCCGAAAGACGCCTTCAAGTCGTCCCTCGTTCTCATCGCGATGATCGCCGTGCAGTGGGCCATCGGCGTCGGCCAGTTCTACCTCGGCGTGCCGCGCTGGACCGTTCCGCTTCATATCCTCATGTCCGGCGTCGTCGTCGCCTTCACCGCGTTCCTCTTCGCCCACGGCAACCGACGCATGCCGCTGCTGGAGCCGCAGCAGTACAACACCAGCTCGTCATAGAAAAGGCCTACGCAGCTCACCTGACCACGCGTAACCTGGATACGTATGAAAGCTATCCAGATTACCGAACACGGCGGACCTGACGTCCTCAAACTTGCCGACGTCCCCGCCCCCTCCCCCAACCCCGACCAAGTTCTGGTCAAGGTCGCCTACGCGGGTGTCAACTACATCGACACCTACTACCGCGAAGGCATCTATCACTCCGTGCTGCCGTTCACACCGGGGCTGGAGGGCTGCGGCGAGGTCGTCGAGGACCCCTCTGGCACCATCGCGCCCGGTACCGTCGTGGCGTGGGATTCCGCCACCGGCTCCTACGCCGAATATGTCTGCGTCGACCGCGGTCGCCTCGTTGCCGTGCCCGACACTATCGATCCGCACGTCGCCGCGACGATGCTCCTCCAGGGCATCACCGCCCACTACCTGCTCTACGGTGTGCGCGACACCCAGCAGGGCGACTCGTTGCTCATCACCGCGGGCGCGGGCGGTGTGGGCCTCCTGTTGACGCAGCTCGCCGCGGCGCAGGGTGCCGCGGTCTATTCCGTCGTCTCCACCGACGAGAAAGAAAAGCTCGCCTACGACACCGGCGCCACCGAAGTCTTCCGCTACAGCGACGATCTCGCGGAAATGGTGCGTCGCCGCAACGGCGGCCGCGGCGTGGATGTGGTGTACGACGGCGTCGGCAAAGACACCTTCACCGAATCCCTCGAAGCCGTCCGCCCCCGCGGTCTCGTATGCCTCTTCGGCGCAGCCTCAGGCCCGGTGGACCCGATTGACCCGCAGGTGCTCAACACGCACGGGTCGATCTTCCTGACGCGACCGTCGATCGGCGCATACACCGCCACCGACGACGAATTCCGCATGCGTGCCCAAGCCATCGTGCGTGCCGTCGACGACGGTGCACTCACCCTCCGCGTTCAGGAGCCTTATGCTCTCGCGGATGCCGCCCAGGCCCACAAGGATCTGCAGGGGCGCAGGACGACGGGTTCAATCGTCCTGAAGGTCGCCGACTAACCTGCTTAACCGATCGAGCCGAGTCCGCCGCCGACCAGATCGCCCAGCGTCTGCAGCCCGAAGACCGCGTCAACGGACAAGCCGAGGAACAACGCCGCAAGGTAGTTATTCGACAGAATGAACAGCTTCAGCGGCTTGACGTCGCCGCCGGCCTTCACACCGGAGTGCAAGCGCGTCGCCATGACCAAGAACACACCACCCGACAGCAGCGCAATAGCGAAGTACACCCACGACGCAGCCGGCACGAGCAGCAGCGACGTGATCACGGTGAGCCACGAGTAGATGACGATCTGGCGGGTCGTCTCCACCGGGGTCGCCACGACGGGCAGCATGGGAACTTCCGCGCGCTCGTAGTCGTCCCGGTATTTCATGGCGAGCGCCCAGGTGTGCGGCGGAGTCCAGAAGAAGATGATCATGAACAGGACAATGGCCTGCCACCAGTGGTCAGCGCTGCCGTCGGTGACATGGCCGCGGATGACAGCCCAGCCGACGAGCACCGGCATGCAGCCGGCCGCCCCGCCCCAAATGACGTTCTGCCAGGTGCGGCGCTTGAGCCATTTCGTGTAGACGAAGATGTAGAACCAGTTCGTCAACAGGATGAAGAACGCGGCGAGCCACGAGCCACACACCAGCCCGAGCCACAGAACGGACGCCACGAGCAGCACGACCGCGAAGATGCGGGCGCGTTCTTTGGTCACCGTGTGGCGCACGAGTGGGCGGGCGCGGGTGCGGCCCATTTTCTGGTCGATGTCGTAGTCGACGACCATGTTGAACGTGTTCGCGGCCGCGGCGCCCATCCAGCCGCCGAACAGCGTGGCCAGGATGAGCCAAACGTGCACTTCGCCGCGGTCGGCCTGCAGCATCGCGGGGATAGCGGCGACCAGCAAAAGCTCGATGACTCGCGGCTTAGTCAGCGCGAAGTACGCTTTGATGGTCTCCAACACAACTCCTCATTCGACGCGGTTTTTGGACTAGGGGACTAGTCGTAACAAGGCGCGCACAAGTTCCCGCGCTTATCGACGTCCCCCGCTTTCCTACGCCCTTGGCATCCTAGTCTCCGCCCGCACCGGCATGAAATTACCGCGCTTTTCACCCACATATGTTGTTAGATAACTACTTATGAAACCCCGTATCGCAACGACCCTCGCCGCTGTGCTTTGCTCCGGTGTTCTACTCGTGGGCTGCACGATCGGCGACGGCGTTGATGCCCCCAATGCGAGCTCCGCGACCGAGGCTTCCCCGGCGCAGTCTTCCGGCGATACCGACGCACCCGACCCGTCATCAGAAGACAAAGCCGAACCGGAGCTGGAAGAAGCATCGGTGACGTTCCGCTCCGTCGGTGACATCCTCATTCACAGCGAGGTCTATTTCGACGCGGCGGCAAAAGCTCAAGGTAGCGGCCAGGACTACGATTTCGCGCCGATGTTCGAAACGGTGAAAAAGCACATGGAGAACGCGGACATCACCACCGCGAATATGGAGGTCCCTGTCGCCGGCCCCGAATTCGAACTGTCGGGCTACCCAGCTTTCAACTCCCCGCCGGAAATCGTGGACGCGCTCAAAGGGGTGGGCGTGGACATCGTCAACAACGCGACCAATCACTCGATGGATCGGGGAACGGAGGGAGTCAAGGCGTCGACAAGCAATCTGCGCGAACGCGAAATGCTGTACATGGGCAGCTTCGACTCCCCGCAGGACCGTGCGACGCCGCGCGTGATCGAGCGCAACGGGCTGAAAGTCGGCTTCCTCGGCTACACGTACGGCACGAACGGAATCCCCGTGCCCGCCGGGGAGGAACACGCGGTGAACCTCATCGATCCGGAGCTGATGAAGCGCGATATCGAACAGCTGCGTGACGACGTCGACATCCTCATCGTCAACCTCCACGCCGGCGAAGAATACGAATCGCTGCCCGTCCAATCGCAGATCGACGCGGCTGATACTGCCCGCAACGCTGGCGCCGATTTCGTCCTCGCTGGCCACCCCCACGTGCTTGAGCCGTTCCAGCGCTACCCGGAGAGCGAGCCGGGGCTGGGTGTCTGGTTCTCGCACGGCAACTTCCTCCACGGCCAGTACGACGAGCAGACCAAGTACGGCGGCATCGGCGAATACACCATCACCCGCCGCACCGACGGCACGCTCACGCTGGACAAGATCCGCTTCATGCCCACCTACACCGTCGGCAAGCCGCAAACCACCGAGTACAAGGTCATTCCGCTTGCCGATGCCGCCTCCCTCGGCTGGGTCGACCCCGTCAGCGCCCGCGCCGACATCACCGCGCTGATGAACACGTACACCGACGTCGAGGTCGTCGACTACCTCGACTGACCCGCCTCGGTCCCCGCCCGCTGAATACCACTAGTGTGTAAAGAGTTAGTTAGCTCCAACACACTGGTAAGCGAGGACACACACTGTGACTTTCGAGAACAACCCCGCCGCGTCGCTCCCCGTCGAACTGCAGGCCATGACTGTGGCCCGCTACCCGGAGGACTGGACTGCAGAAGACACCCGCGCAGTGGACACCGTGCGTGTGCTCGCCGCAGATGCAGTGGAGAACTGCGGTTCCGGCCACCCGGGCACCGCGATGTCGCTTGCCCCGCTGGCGTACACGCTCTACCAGCGTGTCATGCGCCACGACCCGGCTGATCCCCACTGGATCGGCCGCGACCGTTTCGTGCTGTCCAACGGCCACTCGTCGTTGACGCAATACATTCAGCTCTATCTCGGCGGCTTCGGCCTCGAGATTGAGGACTTGAAGGCTCTGCGCACCTGGGGCGCCAAGACCCCGGGCCACCCGGAGTACAACCACACCGCCGGCGTGGAGATCACCACGGGTCCGCTCGGCCAGGGTCTCGCGTCGGCAGTCGGCATGGCGATGGCGTCGCGCCGCGAGCGCGGCCTCTTCGACCCGAAGGCAGCTCCCGGCAAGTCGCCCTTCGACCACTTCATTTACGTCATCGCCGGCGACGGCGACCTGCAGGAAGGCGTGACCAGCGAGGCCAGCTCCCTCGCGGGCACGCAGCAGCTGGGCAACCTCATCGCCTTCTGGGACGACAACCGCATCTCCATTGAGGACGACACCCAGATCGCCTTCAACGAAGACGTTCTCGCCCGCTACGAGGCGTACGGCTGGCAGACGCTCACCGTCGAATCCGGCGAAGACGTCACCGCGATCCTCGATGCTGTCGAGAAGGCGAAGGCCGAGACGGCGAAGCCGACCATGATTCGTGTCAAGACGGTCATCGGCTACCCCGCCCCGAACATGATGAATACCGGTGCTGTCCACGGCGCAGCACTCGGCGCCGACGAGGTCGCAGCGGTCAAGGAAGTCCTCGGTTTCGACGCAGATGCGTCCTTCCCCGTCGAGGACAACGTCATTGCGCACACCCGCCAGCTCACCGAGCGCGGAGCCGAGGCCCACAAGCAATGGCAAGAGCTTTTCGACGCCTGGGCTGCCGCCAACCCCGACAACAAGGCCCTCTTGGACCGCCTTACCGCCCGCGAACTGCCGGAAGGCTGGGCTGACGAGCTGCCGACGTGGGAGCCGGACGAGAAGGGCATCGCCACGCGCAAGGCCTCCGAGGCATCCATCCAAGCCCTGGCAAAGACCCTGCCTGAGCTGTGGGGCGGTTCCGCCGACCTGGCCGGCTCGAATAACACCCTGATCAAGGGCGAGCCGTCGTTCGGCCCGGAGTCGATCTCCACCGAGAAGTTCACCGCGCACCCCTATGGCCGCAACCTGCACTTCGGTATCCGCGAGCACGGCATGGGCGCGATCATGAACGGCATCGCGCTGCACGGCAACACCCGCGTTTACGGCGGCACCTTCCTAATCTTCTCCGAGTACCTCTACCCCTCCATCCGCGTCGCGGCTCTCTCGGGTATCGACGGCTACTACGTCTTCACCCACGATTCCATCGGCCTCGGCGAAGACGGCCCGACCCACCAGCCCGTCGAGACGCTGACCGCCCTGCGCGCCATCCCGGACCTCGCGGTGATCCGCCCGGCCGACGCCAACGAGACCGCCGCCGCCTGGAAGGCCGCCCTCGAGGCCGATCCGCAGCCGAAGGCTCTCGCTCTGTCCCGCCAGAACCTCCCCGTTCTCGAGGGCACCAAGGAGAAGGCCATCGACGGTGTCGCACGCGGCGCCTACATCCTCGTCGAAGCCTCCACCGGCACGCCCGATGTCATCCTCATGGGCTCCGGCTCCGAGGTCCAGCTCGCTGTCGCGGCGGCGAAGGAACTCGAGGCGGACGGCATCGCCACCCGCGTCGTGTCCATGCCGTCGATGGACTGGTTCCTCCAGCAGGACCGCTCCTACATCGACGAGATCATCCCGCGCGACGTCCTCGCCCGCGTCTCCGTCGAAGCGGGCGTGGCCATGCCGTGGTTCCGCTTCACCGGCGACCAGGGCCGCAACGTCTCCCTCGAGCACTTCGGCGCATCCGCACCGGGCGCAGAACTCTTCGAGCGCTTCGGCTTCACCACCGACGCCGTCGTCGCCGCCGCCCGCGAATCCCTCGACTCCGTGCGCACCCGCACCGCCGACTCGGCAGCTGACCCGCAGCGCGGTCCCGTGCGAGGGGACGGGGTGTAAGGGAAAACAGGGAAACGTCGATAAGCGAAAAGGAGCTACCCATGACCGCAATTGACCGCCTTGCCGAAGCCGGCACCTCCACCTGGCTCGACGACCTGTCGCGCGAACGCATCGTGAGCGGCAACCTCGCCGAAATCAAAGCCGCCAAGTCCCTGGCCGGCGTGACCACGAACCCGGCGATCTTCGCCAAGGCCATGTCCTCTGGCACCGCCTACGACGCGCAGATCGCCGAGCTCAAAGAGGGCAAAGTCGGCGTCGACGAAGCTGTGTACGCCATGAGCGTCAAAGACGTCCAGGACGCCTGCGACCTGTTCCGCGACGTCTTCGACGCCACCGACGGCCAGGACGGCCGCGTGTCCATCGAGGTCGACCCGCGCCACGCCGACGACGAAGCAGCCACCGTCGCCCACGCGAAGGAACTGTGGGAGCTCGTCGACCGGCCGAACGTGATGATCAAGATCCCCGCCACCGACGCCTCCCTGCCGGCCATCACGCAGGCGCTCGCCGAGGGGATTTCCGTCAACGTCACGCTCATCTTCTCCGTCGAGCGCTACAAGCAGGTCATCGACGCCTACATCGCGGGCATTGAGCAGGCCGCCGCCAACGGGCACGACGTCTCCGGGATTCACTCCGTCGCTTCCTTCTTCGTCTCCCGCATGGACACCGAGGTGGACAACCGCCTCGACGCGATCGGCACCGACGAAGCACGCGCGCTCAAAGGCAAGGCCGGCATCGCGAACGCGCGCCTAGCGTACCAGCTGTTCCTCGATACGCTCAACGACCTGCCGGATGGCGCCAACAAACAGCGCCCGCTCTGGGCATCCACGGGTGTGAAGAACCCCGACTACCCCGCCGACATGTACGTCGTCGAGCTCGCGGGCCCCGACACCGTCAACACCATGCCCGAGCCGACCATCGACGCCACGCTCAACGGCGACAATGTCCGCGGCGACACGCTCACCGGCACCGCCGACGAGGCACGCGCCGTCTTCGAGCAGCTCGCCGCCGTGGGCATTGAGCTTGACGACGTCGTCTCCGTCCTCGAACGCGAAGGCGTCGACAAGTTCGTCGATGCGTGGCAGGAATTGCTCGACTCCATGCTCGAGAATTTGAAATAGCCAATTCCTTCGTCGCGGCAGCCCATTTAAGGTTTAATCTTCTTAATTGGAATCGTGGCCGCGACGCATCACGTGCGGCACACCCAGCCCCAGCCCACCAGACGAAAGGCCAACGCCTGTGTCGAACCCGGCACCCGAAGAATGGAAGAACCCCCTCCGCTCGCATGCTGACCGGCGCCTCCCTCGGATTGCCGGCCCCTCCGGCATGGTCATCTTCGGTGTGACCGGTGACTTGGCCAAGCGGAAACTGCTGCCCGCCATCTACGACCTCGCCTACCGCGGACTCCTGCCCGCTGGCTTCACCCTCGTCGGCTTCGGCCGCCGCCCCTGGTCGAAGGAAGAATTCGAACACTACGTCCGCGAACAAGTCGAAGTAGGCGCCCGCACCGACTTCGACGAGCACGTCTGGGACCGCCTCGCCGAAGGCATGCACTTCGTCCAAGGCGCCTTTGACGACGACGCTGCCTTCGACTCCATGGCCGAGCTCCTCGACCACATGGACGCGACCCGCGGCACCGCCGGCAACTGGGCCTTCTACTTGTCCGTGCCGCCGGAGTACTTCTCCAATGTGATCGACCAGCTCGACCGCACCGGCATGGCGAAAGCACGCGACGGACAGTGGCGCCGCGTGATCATCGAGAAGCCCTTCGGCCACAACCTCGCCACCGCGCGCGAACTCAACGAGACCATCAACTCCGTGTTCCCCGAACGCGCCGTCTTCCGCATCGACCACTACCTCGGCAAAGAGACCGTCCAGAACATCCTGGCCATGCGTTTTGCCAACCAGATGTTCGAGCCGCTCTGGAACGCCCAATTCGTCGACCACGTCCAGATCACCATGGCCGAGGACATCGGACTCGGCGGCCGCGCCGGCTACTACGACGGCATCGGCGCCGCCCGCGACGTCATCCAAAACCATCTCCTCCAGCTCCTCGCACTGGTGGCCATGGATGAGCCAGTGTCTTTCTCCCCGCGGCAGCTGCGCTACGAAAAACTCAAGATTCTCCGCGCCACCAAGCCCATCGGCCCCTTCGAAGAGACCACCGCCCGCGGCCAGTACACCGCCGGGTGGCAGGGCTCCGAGCAAGTCCTCGGCCTGCGCGAAGAGGACGGCTTCGACCCCGAGTCCACCACCGAGACCTACGCCGCGTGCACCCTCGGCGTGAACTCGCGCCGCTGGGCTGGCGTGCCGTTCTACCTGCGCACCGGCAAGCGTCTCGGACGTCGCGTCACCGAGATCGCGCTGGTGTTCAAAAAGGCCCCGCACGAAGCATTCGGCCCAGGCCTGACCAGCCAGCTCGGCGCGAACACACTCGTCATCCGCGTCCAGCCCGATGAAGGCATCCTGCTCCGCTTCGGCTCCAAGGTCCCCGGCTCCACCATGGAAGTCCGAGACGTCAACATGGACTTCTCCTACACCGAAGCCTTCACCGAGGAGTCGCCGGAAGCGTACGAGCGCCTCATTCTCGACGCGCTTCTCGACGAAACCGGCCTCTTCCCCACCGCCGCCGAAGTCGAACGCAGCTGGGAAATCCTCGATCCCATCCTCGACTACTGGGCCGCAAACGGCCGCCCCGACGAATACGCCGCCGGCACCTGGGGCCCCACCTCCGCAGACGAAATGATGGCCGCCCACGGACGGACCTGGCGCCGCCCGTAGACCTAAGGACGAAAAAAGAGTCACAGATGATCATCACCATGTCCGACACCTCCACCCGGGAGATCACGAAGCTTCTGCTGGACACCCAGGAGAACTACTCGCTGGCTACCGGCCGTGTGCTCACTCTCATCGTCGTCGCAGACATCCACGACGACGTCGAATCCATCCTCGACCACGTCCGCACCGCCTCCCATGAGCACCCCTCGCGTGTGCTCATGCTCATCACCGGCAACCCCGACGGCGACAACGTTCTCGACGCCCAAGCGATACTCGCGGATGATGCAGGAGCCTCCGAAATCATCGTCATGGATTTGCACGGGGAGTTGGCGAACAACCTCGCGTCCGTCGTCACGCCTCTTTTGCTTCCGGACACCCCGATCGTCGCATGGTGGCCGTCGACCGCTCCCGCGCTTCCCGCCGAGCATCCGCTCGGGCAACTCGCGCACCGCCGCATCACCAACGCCCGCGAGAACGTCGACGGCAACTCGCTGCTGCGTCTCGCCAACGGCTACTGCCCTGGCGATTCCGACATGCTGTGGTCCCGCATCACGCACTGGCGCGGCGTCGTTGCCTCCGCCTTGGACCGCTACCCGCATGAGCCTGTCACCGCCGTCGAGATCGACGGGCCCGCCGACGACCCGAGCGTCGACATCGCCGCTGCCTGGCTCTCCTCCGCCCTCGACGCGCCTGTCGCCCGCATCTGCAGCGAACAAACCGCGAGCGAACCGTCGCGGCTCTTTCCCATCCGCCGCCTCACCCTCGAACGCGCATCCGGGCCCGTGTCCGTCAGCGTCAAGGACGATAAAAGCATCCGCGTGCGCGTGCCGGGGATGCCCGATTCTTTCGTCGCGATGAGTACCCGCAGCGACGCCGACTGCCTCTCCGAGGAACTCCGCCACCTCGACCCCGACTGGGCGTACTCGCAGGCGCTGCGGTCACTGTCGAACGTGAATTTTGTCTAGAGTCATAAGGCAAGCAGTTTTTGAAGGAGCGATAGCAATGATTACCGTCGAGAACGTCCCCAATCTCGATGTGCTTATCGACGAAGCCTCTGCCCGCTTCGTCGACACCGTCACCGAGATCATCACCTCCGATACCGGCGGTGTGCACGGGGACGGAATCGCACGCGTAGTTTTCACCGGCGGCGGCGCCGGCATCAAGCTCCTGTCGCGCCTCGTACGCGCCAAGAACCTCGACTGGTCCCGCATCCACGTCTTCTTCGGCGACGAGCGCAACGTCCCCGTCTACGACCCGGACTCCAACGAAGGACAGGCACGGTACGCCCTGCTCAACCACGTCAATATCCCGGAGTCCAATATTCACGGCTATCGCCCCGGCAACCTTCCGCTCGACGACGCAGCCGCGAACTACTCCAACGCCATCCACCAGCACGCTCCCCGAGGCTTCGACCTCCACCTCCTGGGCATGGGCCCCGACGGCCACATCAACTCGCTGTTCCCCTCCTCGCCGCAGCTGAGCGAAGAAGACAAGCTCGTCGTCGGTGTCACCGACTCCCCGAAGCCGCCCGCTGAGCGCATCACCCTGACGCTTCCCGCCGTTGCCCGCGCGAAGCAGGTCTGGCTCCTTGTCTCCGGCTCCGAGAAGGCCGAAGCCATCAGCCACCTCGTGGACGGCGAGCCCTCCGACGAATGGCCCGTCACGCGCGTTCCCGCCCTCGCGGATACCACGCTCTTCGTCACCGAGGACGCTTTCACCCCGGCGCAGTAGCTCTTCTCCCAGCACTCTGGCGCAGGCCCTGCGCAAGTTTTCGGGCGTGCCGAACTGGCCGTGGACATGCCTGACTCACGCGATAAGCGTGGTCAGACTGTGTCTGCGGCCTTTTCGCTATTTCCCGAACAGTAGGTGCATGGCACCGTATTGGTGTGTCTTGTTCGCCACTGGTGTTCCGCGCGGTGAGATCCATGTCGGTGTCCCATCGCGCATCTGTATTCGACCCCTGTTGTTCCTGTCGGGGTCATCGTCGTTGGTGCGGTTGTGGTACCTGCACAACACCGACAGGTTATTCATATTCGTCGGCCCACCGCGGGCCCAGGGGGTGATGTGGTGGACCTCGCAGTTATCGGCAGCATGCCGGCAATCCGGCACAGGACACGTCGTCAGTGTTGCCCGGGCGAGGTCGCGTTGTTTCTTATTGGCGAACCGTTTCGTGTTATACAGGTTCACCGGACCTGCCTGCGGGTGAAACAACGCCACCTCAAGGTCTTTGGAGTGATGGTGCATCAAGTACTCCGCACCAGTCATTGTGGTGCCATCAGACAGCCCCAGGATGGTGTCATCGCCTTGGCCGCCGAGGATCGAGATGTAATCCGGCAACGGAATCTGGACCAGCGGGCGTGGGACAGCATCAGCGACAGCACCATCGTTGTGCAGTAGGTCGTGGAACGCCTCGTACATCTGCGGACCCTCAGGACGATTAGCATCCAGGTTTCGGCGCAGGGCGTACTCAAGAGCAGCGATATCACTCGCATCACCAGTAGCACTAAAAGTGCGCTTACCTTTCCGCTCCTTACCGAACCGCACCGACGACTCAGGAGCAGGTGTATCCACCTCAGGAACGATGTCTTTGGCGCGGCGCTTCAACGTCTCATAGTTCCCGCGCACAGACAACAACGCCAGGCGGATCTTCCACTTTTCTTTCTCCGTGCCCAACTTGCGGACTCGCTGCTCGATGAGCACCAACTGATCCAGTGACTTCGCCGTCTGGCGGGCAACACGAACAGCATTAGCCTGCTGGCGGGAAAATCGAGTCTTTCCGTAGTAGACCTCGTAGACGCCTTTCCAATCGGCAACGCGGGTGGGGTTAGCACCGGCGTCGACAAGCTGCTGGGCATCGAAACTCCCCAGCAAGTCGATAGCATTGCCTGCGCCCACATGCGCCGCGAATTGGTTCATGACACAAACGTTAAACGCCCCGCAACCCGAGATCCACCAAACAATGTCTACTTCAGTAGACATCGCCTAAACAGGCAGGTCACAGGGCACAGAAATGGCCGAAACCCCGCCGCACGCCGGTGAAAGGGCGTGGGCGGGGTGGTGTGGGAGACAGAGTGGCGTCGTCAAGCGAAAGCGGGAGAAGGCCGTCGTCGACATCGAGATCAGTGAACGCCCAGCGAATTCAAAACTGGACAACTACATATTCGTCTACATTCGGGCGCAAGGCCGGATAACCAAGTCCGCGCACAACGACCCGTAGGAGCACCAATGGATGAAGCAGCCTGGAAGAACTTCAAACGCATTTTCAAACAAGAGCTGGATCCTCGCATCGACGCAGCGGTAGAGCAGGGCGACGCTTCGACGCTGGTCGCTTTGTACAACCAGATGTGGGCCATGTTCCCCGGTGATGAGGAAGACACCGAGAAGCTCAAACTCATTCTGAACACCGCATTGGCGCAGATGATGCGACTGGGCGCCTACAACGACATGGCTCGGTGGTTCCACCGCTTCGCCCGGTGGTACCCGGAAGACGACCAGGAACGCCGGTTCTACGAGGGTGTGATCGAATGGCACGTTGGCTCCAAAGAGCGGGCACGGGCGATCTTTTCCGATCTGTACGAAGAGTTCGGTACGGCCGGGTTCGGCAAGGACAAGACTTATGTGGCTGTCGCTACGGGTGAGATCACCAGTCCCGAAGAAAATCCCGCACAGGAATCCGAAGTCGACTCACCGGAGGTGCAAGAACTCGCCGAGCGCATCAATGATCTGATGGATGCCGAGGATTACCGTTCTGCCATCGAGTTGTGCCACCAAGGTTTGGCACTTCTGGGTAATCCCCGGTTGGCGGACGGGGCCATGTGGTTCTTCGGCACAATGGGCGATGCCCTAATAGAACTTGGTGACTGGCAGGCCGCCCGCGATGCGTTCTTCGAGGCAACGCAATCCCCCGGCGGAATCGAGAACCCGTATATCCAACTGCGGCTGGGTCAGTGCGAGTACGAGCTCGGCTACGAGCGACCAGCCGCAAACGGGCTCATCGCGGCATACATGATGGTCCCGGAGATTTTTGAAGAAGAGCCCCCGCGTTACCTCCAGTTCTTGAAGGATCAGGGGCTGATTTAGGCGGTCTGATTCTTACAGGCCGTATGCCTGGATCAGGTTGAGGCCGATGATGCAGACGATCCAGATGATCGCCACGGCCACGGTGTAGCGGTCGAGGTTCTTCTCCACGACGGTGGAACCGGACAGGTTCGCCTGGACGCCGCCGCCGAAGAGGGAGGACAGGCCGCCACCTTTGCCCTTGTGCAGCAGAACGAAGACAGTCATCAGCAGGGATGCGATGACGAGGATGATCTGCAGTGCGAGGGTCATGTGAAGATGCCTCCATATCGGGTACGGGCGGTTAACCGTTCACATGTTACATGAACGGGCAAGCTTCCCCAGCATCGACGTGCCGGGGAAGCTTTGGGGTGAGGGCCTCTAGGCGCGGACTGCGTCGCCTGCGGCGGCGACGAGTTTGGCGAAGTCGTTGCCGTCGAGGGATGCGCCGCCGACGAGGCCACCGTCGACATCGGGCTGGCCGATGATGTCGGCAATGGTGTCGGCTTTCACGGAACCGCCGTAGAGGATGCGGATGGAGGAGGCGACGGTGTCGTCGGAAAGCTCGGCGATGAGGCCGCGGATTGCGGCGCAGATCTCCTGGGCGTCTTCGGCGGACGCGCTCTTGCCGGAGCCGATGGCCCACACGGGCTCGTAGGCGATCACGGTCTTGGAGAGTTCCTCGGTAGACAGGCCAGCGAGAGATTCGCGCGTTTGCTTGACGACGAAGCCCACGTGCTCCCCTGCCTCCCGCACCTCCAAGGGCTCACCGACACAGACGATCGGGCTGATGCCGTTGTCGAGTGCGGCCTTGGCTTTAGAGGCGACGAGTTCGTTGGACTCGTTGTGGTAATCGCGGCGCTCGGAGTGGCCGACGACGACCCACGTGCAGTCCAGCTTGGCCAGCATCGCCGCGGAGATCTCGCCGGTGTAGGCACCGGACTCGTGGGCGGAGACGTCTTGGGCGCCGTAGGTGATCTTCAGCTTGTCACCCTGGACGAGGGTCTGCAGGGACCGCAAATCGGTGAAGGGGACGGTGAGCGCGACGTCGACATCCTCGTAGTAGTCGCCCGGCAGCGCGAATGCGAGGCGCTGCGCCTGGGAGATGGCCTCGAGGTGGTCGTGGTTCATCTTCCAGTTGCCGGCGATCAGTGGTGTGCGTGCCATTAGTAGTGGCTCCTTTCGCTCTAGTTCTGTTCCAGGACGGCGACGCCCGGAAGTTCCTTACCTTCGACGAGCTCGAGGGACGCGCCGCCGCCGGTGGAGATGTGGGAGAAGCCGTTCTCGTCGAGGCCGAGTGTGCGCACCGATGCTGCGGAGTCGCCGCCGCCGACGACGGTGAAGGAGCCGTTGTTCGCGGTGGCGTCGATCATGGCCTGGGCGACGGCGCGGGTGCCGTCGGCGAAGTTCGGCTTCTCGAACACGCCCATGGGGCCGTTCCAGAACACGGTCTTGGAGTCGGCGATGATCTCTGCGTACTTCTTGGCGGTCTCCGGGCCGATGTCGAGCGACATCCAGCCTTCAGGGGTGCCGTCGAGGTCGACGACCTTGCGGTCGGCATCGTTGTCGAATTCGGAGGCGACCACGAGGTCGACCGGCAGGACGATCTTGTCGCCGTACTTCTCGATGAGTTCCTTACAGGTGTCCACCATCTCTTCCTGCAGCAGGGAGGCCTGGGTGTTGTGGCCCTGCGCGGTGAGGAAGGTGTAGCACATGCCGCCGCCGATGATGACCTTGTCGGCCTTCTCGGCCAGCGCCTCGATGACACCGAGCTTGTCGGAGACCTTGGAGCCACCGAGCACGACGACGTACGGGGAGGTCGGGTTGTCCTTGACAGAGGCGAGCTTTTCCACCTCGTCCTGGACGAGGTAGCCGGCGTAAGCGGGAAGACGCTTCGCTACGTCAAACACGGAGGCCTGTGCGCGGTGGACAACGCCGAAGCCGTCGGAGACGAAGGCGCCGTTGTCTGCGGCCAGGGCAGCGAGCTCGTCGGCGAAGGTGCCGCGCTCGGACTCGTCCTTGGAGGTCTCACGGCCGTCGAAACGCACATTCTCGACGAGGAGGACATCGCCCTCGGACAGGCCGTTGGCACGCTCGTGAGCATCCTCGCCGGTGACGTCGGATGCCAGGGCGACGTACTGACCGAGCTTGTCGGACAGGGCCTCTGCCACAGGCTTTAGGGAGTACTTCGGGTTGACTTCACCTTTGGGGCGGCCGAGGTGGGCGGTGAGGATGACCTTGGCGCCGCCGTCGATAAGCGCCTTGATGGTGCGCAGCGACGCGTCGATGCGTCCGGCGTCCGTGATGTTGCCGTCGTCGTCGAGCGGGACGTTGAAGTCAGAGCGGACGAGCACGTGGCGTCCGTCGACGCCCTCCTTGAGCAGTTCGTCGATGGAACGTACAGCCATGATTTTTACTCCTTGGAATCAGGGTGAAACGAGCAAAACCCGGACAGGGTGCGAGATTGCACTCTACCCGGGCATCGCGTTTGGAAGTTGTGGTTTAGAGGTTGTCCGCGACGTGCTTGGTCATGCGGATGTACTGGGACGTGTACGAGAACTCGTTGTCGTACCAGGAGATGATCTTCACCAGGTTGCCGTCGATGACGCGGGTCATGCCGGCATCGAAGATGGCGCCGTGGGAGTTACCGATGATGTCGGAGGACACGATCGGATCCTCGGTGTACTCCAGCGCGCGACCGAACTCGGTGTCCTGCACAGCGTTCTTGACTGCCTCGTTGACCTCCTCGACAGTGACGTCCTTGCCAACGGTGACGGTGAGGTCGGTCGCGGAACCGGTGATGGTCGGCACGCGCATCGCGAAGCCGTCGAGCTTGCCCTCGAGCTCCGGCAGGACGAGCGCGACGGCCTTGGCGGCACCGGTCGTCGTCGGGACGATATTCTGTGCTGCGGCGCGGGCGCGGCGCAGATCCTTGTGCGGCGCGTCCTGGATGCGCTGGTCACCGGTGTAGGCGTGAATCGTGGTCATCAGGCCGCGCTCGATGCCGAATGCGTCGTTGAGGACCTTGGCCACCGGTGCCAGGGAGTTCGTGGTGCAGGACGCGGCGGAGATGATCGTGGCGTCGTTGGTGTAGTCGGTGTGGTTCACACCCCACACGTAGGTGCCGTCGACCTCCTTGCCCGGTGCGGAGATGATGACCTTCTTGGCGCCGGCGTCGATGTGGGCCTTCGCCTTCTGGCCGTTGGTGAAGATGCCGGTGCACTCGAGCACGATGTCCACGTCGGCGTCGCCCCATGCGAGGTTTGCCGGATCCTTCTCGGCGGTGACTTCGATGCGCTTGCCGTCAACGGTGATCGACTCGTCGTCGTACGTGACCTCGCGGCCGATCTGGCCGTAGGCGGTGTCGTACTTCGTCAGGTGAGCCAGGGTGGCGTTGTCGGTGAGATCGTTGATCTTCACGACCTCGAGGTCGTCGGCGTACTCGTTGAGGATGATGCGGAACGCGGAGCGGCCGATGCGGCCGAAGCCATTGATGCCAATACGAGTGGTCATGTGTGAGTGCTCCTTCGGGGAGTTTGGGTTCCTTCTGTTAGACCGTGCGATGTTTCTTTGTCAATTCGCGGTCTCCGAAACCCAGTGTAGAGAATTGGACTCTCCCCTGCAGTCGCTTTTCGACGACTGCGTACCCCACCTTTCCAGCACCGTTACGGCACCGAGCGCGAACTATGCTTCCTCGTCGACGGCAGCGTGGGTGTCGGGGATGCCGAGTTCTTCGGCGCGTTTGTCCGCGAGCGAGAGCAGTCGGCGGATGCGTCCGGCAACGGCGTCTTTGGTCATCTGGGGGTCGGCGAGCCGGCCGAGTTCCTCGAGGGAGGCGTGGCGGTGCTTGACGCGGAGGTAGCCGGCATCGGCGAGGTGCTCGGGCACGTCATCGCCGAGAATGTTCATGGCGCGGTCGACGCGAGCGGCCGCTGCGGCGGCTGCTTGGGCGGAGCGGCGCTGGTTCGCGTCATCGAAATTGGCGTGGTGGCTGGCACTGGTGCGCTCATCGCGAATCTTGCGTTTTTCGTCCCATTCGAGGCGGGTGCGGGGTGCGCCCATGCGGGACAGGAGGATGCCGATGGCGTCGCCGTCGCGCACGAAGACGCGCTCGGTGCCGCGGGTCTCTTTGGTCTTGGCTGGCACGGACAGGCGACGTGCGAGTCCGACGAGCGCCAGGGCGGTCTCCTGCCGTGGGCAGATCACTTCGAGATTGGAGGTGCGGCCGGGTTCGGTGAGGGCACCGCGCGCGAGGAATGCCCCGCGCCATGCAGCTTCGACCTCGGCAGTGGTGCCGGAAATGATCGTGCGGGGCAGCCCCACGACAGGGTACCCGGAGGCCGTGACGAGCTTGAAACGGCGGATGACATCGCGGGCGCCGTCGGTCACGGTGACTTCGTAGCGAGTCTCGCGGGAATTGCTGCCAGCTGCAACGGAGTCGACGGCCACGTCGACCTCGCATACGTCGCGGATGGTGGTGGCGAGGTGATCAGCCACGGCGAGCTCGGCGAAATCGGCACGTACCTCGATGCCGTGCAGCCCCTGGGTGAACTCCCCTGCCACGCGGAGCATCGCGGTCGCCTCGGCGATGCGGGCGTCCGTCCCTGACGGGGTGACCGCCAGCAATTCGTCTTTGACTTTCGCTGTCAACGCCACGTGAGAGTTCTCCCTTTCCCTGGTGCCAGCAACGCTTCGTGAATGAACCGGTAGCTGTGCGACAGTCTAGTTTCCGTCGAGTTCCGCCGTGATGGCAGCTGCCAATTTGTCCGGATCGTGCCTGTTCATGGGCTCACCCTTTGCATCGATTTCGCGAAGATCCGCGAACACCATCCGCGCGCCAGCTTGGTCGGCGGTGCGTGTGAGATAGCTGCGTTCCCCTGCAGTCAGGTCGGTGCCGTTATCGACTAAGAACATGTCCACACGAAGCTCGGGTGCATGTTGGCTCAAAACATGAATATGGCGTTCGGTGGAAAAACCGGGGGTCTCCCCCGCTTCAGGCGAGAGGTTGAGGATCACCACGACGGTGGCCTTCGTCTCGTTCAAGGCCGCCACGATCTCCGGGATGAGCAGGTGCGGCAGCACCGAGGAAAACCAAGACCCGGGACCGATGGTGACGATGTCGGCGTTCAAGATTGCATCCACCGCTTCCGGGTTCGCGGCTGGATGATCCGGGTGCAGGCGAACGCGGCGGACGGATCCAGGGGTCGTGGCGACGGCGACTTGGCCGCGGACGGAACGGATCAGACGCGGGTCGTCGTCAAGCCCTGCGACTTCTGCTTCGATGTCGAGCGGCTCGAGCGCGACCGGCAGGACACGTCCTTTAGCGGACGTCCAGCGCGCGACGGTATCGAGTGCTTGCTGGATATTCCCCGTCATTTCGGTAAGGCCAGCGATGATGAGGTTGCCAACGGCGTGCCCCGCCATGGCCCCGTTTCCGCCAAAGCGGTGCTGCAATGCGTCGCGGCGGAGATCACCGTCGTCAGTTTCGGGTGTCAGCGCCGCCATGGCCATGCGCAGGTCGCCGGGAGGGATGACAGCGAGTTCGCGGCGCAGACGGCCGGAGGATCCGCCGTCGTCTGCGACGGTCACAACGGCATGGACGCGGCAGGACTCGGGGTCGCAACCGTCGCCATCTTGTGCGTTGGTCATGCGTTTAGCGGCGATCAAGGTCTGATGCAGGCCGTGGCCGCCACCGAGACTGGTGATGCGGAGTTGGGTCATGGTCGGGTTGCTGTTCTTTCTAGTGGCGCTGCAGGTCGCGGTGCATGACTGAGACGTCGAGGCCAGCTTGCTGGGCGAGCCTGCGGCCGACTTCCTCAGAAATCGCGACGGATCGGTGGTGGCCGCCGGTGCAGCCGATTCCGACGGTGACGAAGTCTTTTCCTTCGTGTTTGTATCCGTCCATCATAGAGGTCAGTAGTTTGACGACACCATCGACGAAGTCCCCGGCGCCAGGACGCGAGAGCACGTAGTCGCTGACGGGTTTATCGACGCCGCGGAAGTGGCGGAGTTCTTCGATCCAGTAGGGATTCGGCAGGAAGCGGACATCGAAAACGAGGTCGGCGTCGCGCGGCGAGCCGTGCTTGAAGCCGAAGGATTGAACGGTGACGTGCTGTTTGGCGGAGTCGAGGTCGCCGATGGACGCTTCGATGGCGCGGCGCAGGTCGTGGATGGACAGGTTCGAGGAATCGATGATCACGTCGGCGGTGTCGCGCACGCGGGCAAGTTCGGCGCGTTCGCGGGCGATGCCGACGCTCAAGGGGTTGTCGCCCTGGAGAGGGTGAGTGCGCCGGACGCTGTCGAAGCGGCGGATGAGGACATCATCACGCGCTTCAAGGTAGAGCACGAAGGGGTTGAAGCCACGGTCGCGCACGACACTGATCATCTCCATCAGGGAGCCTTTGAAGATGCGGGCGCGAACATCAGTGACGACGGCGAGCTTGTCCACGGGCGAGTCCTTGCGCGCCGCGAGGTCCATGAGCTCGAGGATGAGTTGCGGCGGGAGGTTCTGGGAGACGAAGTAGCCCTTGTCCTCGAAGACTTTCGCGGCGGTGGATAACCCGCCACCGGAAAGACCCGTGATGATGACGGGTCGCAGCTCAGTTGGGGTGGTCATGTGCCCCATCGTATCCAATTGCACGCTTGACGACGTCAGCTTTTCCGCAGATGCTCGTACACCGTTTCCGCGAGCTTGGGACCTATCCCCTTGACTTCTGCGATGTCGTCGACGCTGGCTTGTTCAAGCTTTTTCACGCTGCCGAAGTGTTTGACTAGGTCGCTGCGGCGAGCGGGACCGAGACCGGGGATCCCGTCGAGGGCGGAAGCGCGCATGCGTTTGGAGCGTTGCTGCCGGTGGTAGGTGATGGCGAAGCGGTGCGCTTCGTCGCGGATCTGCTGCAGCAGGTACATGCCTTCGGAATTGCGGGGCAGGATGAGGGGTTCATCGTCGTCCGGCACCCAGATCTCTTCGAGGCGCTTGGCGAGACCGATGAGGGTGACGTCGATAATGCCGAGCTCATCGAAGACTTTCTGCGCGGCGGTGACTTGCGGCTTGCCGCCGTCGACGATGAACAGCTGCGGCGGGTACGCGAACCGCTTGTTGTCGGTGGTCTCCGTGGAAGCGTCGGCGAGTTCCTCGTCGGTGAAGCTGGTCTCGTCGAGGTCCGGGTCCTCCGGGTTGGCCAGCTTGTCCTGGTTGTGGCGCTTGAAGCGCCGGCGAGTCACCTCGGCGATGGAGCCCACGTCATCGCTGCGGCCGTCGCCCGCGGCTTCCTTGATGCGGTAGCGGCGGTAGTCGGATTTCTTGGGCAGGCCGTCTTCGAAGACGACGAGCGAGGCGACGACGTCGGTGCCCTGAATGTGGGAGATATCGGTGCACTCGATGCGCAAGGGCGCGTCATCCATGCCGAGGGCATCTTGAATGTCCTGTAGTGCCTGCGATCGCGCGGTGAGGTCGCCGACGCGCTTCAGTTTGTGCTGACGCAGCGATTCCTTGGCGTTACGCTGAACCGTCTCCATGAGTGCCTTTTTGTCGCCGCGCTGCGGGACGCGGAATTCGACGGGGCCGCCGCGGAGCTGCTCCAACAGCGCCCGGGTCTCTTCCGGTTCGTCCGGCATCACTTGAACGAGAATTTCGCGTGGGACAGGCATCGGCGGGCGGATTTTCTCGTGCGATTCCTGGTCGACGCCACGGCGCCGGACCTTCTTGGCAGCCAGCCGTTCATCCTCGGCTTTTTCCTGCTCCATGCGTTCGACGGCGTCGGAATAGTGCTGCACCAGGAAATTCTGCATGAGGGCGGGCAGGGCGGGATCAGCTTCGCCGTCGTCTAGCCGTGTGAGCGATCCCGGCTCATCTCCCGTTTTCTCGACGACCCACCCGCGTTGCGAGCGGATCCGGCCTTCGCGCACGGCGAAGATCTGCACGGCGGCCTCGAGCTCGTCAGTGTCGAAGGCGATGATGTCGGCATCCGTGTCGATACTGAGCACGACTGTCTGGCGCTCCATGACCTTGTTGACGGCACCGAGATCGTCGCGCAGCCGCGCCGCTTTCTCGAATTCGAGGTTCTCGCTGGCCTCCATCATCTGGCTGGTCAGGCCTTTGACGACAGCGTCGGTGCGGCCGGACATGAATCCCATGAAGCCGGAGACGATCTCGTCGTACTCTGCCTCGTCGACACGCTGCACGCAGGGCGCGGAGCACTTGTCGATGTAGCCGAGCAAGCACGGCCGCCCGAGCTGCTCGTGGCGGTTGAAGACGCCGTTGGAGCACGTCCGGACGGGGAAGACTCGCGTGAGCAGGTCCAGCGTTTCGCGTACGGCCCAGGCGTGGGAGAACGGCCCGAAATAGCGCACGCCTTTGCGGCGCGGTCCGCGGTAGAAGAACGCGCGCGGGTAGCGCTCCCCCACGCTGACGGCGAGCATCGGGTACGTCTTGTCGTCGCGGTACATGACGTTGAACCACGGGTCGTACCGCTTGATCCAGGTGTATTCGAGTTGGAGCGCTTCAACTTCGCTAGCGACGACGGTCCACTCCACTTTGGAGGCAGTGAACACCATCTGGCGGGTACGCGGGTGGAGCTGCTCCGGCGGCTGGAAGTAGTTGTTCAGGCGGGCGCGGAGATTTTTCGCTTTGCCGACGTAGACGACGCGTCCGGCGCCGTCGCGGAATTTATACACGCCGGGTTCAGTGGGGATGGTCCCGGGCGCGGGGCGGTAGGTAGCTGGGTTGACCACAGCGGCTGCCCCTAGTCTTCCGGCATGTAGCGGGCCTCGAGACGGCGGAATGCCTTCACCGACTCGACAGCGCGCTCTTTATCGCCTGATTGAATGGCCCACAGCGGGACGTACTCAAATTCAGGGAGTTCGAGGCGGGCCATGCGTGAGCCGCGCGGGAACGACAGGCCGTAGACGACGACCCACGGGTAGAAGCGGGTCCCGATGATATTGCGGACCTCCACCCCGTCCTCGTTCGCGCGGACCCGCGGGCGGGTGAGCGCCAGCCACACGAGCACGGACAGGATCAGCCCGATCGCCGGGAAAGCAAACTTATCGACGGTCGTGATCGCCGCTCCCGTGAATTCCACGTCCACCATCACGCCCGTGAAGATGTGCGCAGCCATGATCACGATGACGGCGGCGAGAGCAACGCGACGCAGGTATGTCGAGACGATTTCAACTTCCCACGGCTTGGTCGAGGTGACCGCGTGCGGGTCGAGTGCGTTGAAAAGGGCAATATCGCGGTCACGGTCAGGGATGTGCTCGTTGCCTCCGTTTTCGGCCTTGGCTACCTCGTTGACCACGTGTCTCCCCTTTGTCGTTCCTTTTCTCGCGCAAGTGCTGCGCGGCGGGGCCATGGTCGCGTGTGCCCCGCCGCTGTGTCGCTGACTGCGAAAGCCAGCCCTGTTACTGCGGTGTCTTTTTACCAGGCGTCGTGAGCGTCGCCGCGGGTGAGCTTCATCAGCGGGAAGCGCTGGATTTCTTCCATGACCTTGGCCGCGCCGACAGCGGCGGCGAATGCCTCTGCACCCTTGTCCTCGTGGGCGTCCGGGCCGCCGGTGCGGTCCATCGCCTGCGCGTAGGTGTCCACAGTGAGGACACCGTTGCCGACCGGGACAGACATGTCCAGGGCGACGCGGGTGAGGCCGTCGGTGACGGAACGGCAGACATAGTCGAAGTGCGGGGTTTCGCCGCGGATGACGCAGCCGAGAGCCACCACAGCGTCGAAGCGCTTGGCCGCGGCCTGCGCCATGAGCGGGAGCTCCATTGCGCCGGAGACCATGAAGACATGGACCTCAGCACCAGCTGCTTCAGCCAGCTCCACTGCGCGTTGGATCAGGTGATCCACGACCTCAGCGTTCCACTCGGTTCCGACGACGGCAACACGCATGCCTTTCGCGTCGATCTTATCCGGTGACGTGTCGGGCGCTCCGAAAATCATGGTTGCTCCTTAATCAGTTTCGAACATCTTCGGCGAAGAGTCGTACAACCCCATCTTAGATGCCATGCGCCTTATCCCATTCTTTGACTACAGGGAGGTCGTGTCCCATTCGGTCTCGCTTGGTCCGCAGGTACTTGATGTTGCTGTGCGAAGGCGCGATTTCCACGCGTGTCCGGCCCAGAACGACCGGACCGTAACCGCTCAACGCCTCCACCTTAGCGGGGTTATTCGACAACACCTCCATCGAGGCGAGGCCGAGGTCAGCGAGAATGTGACCGGCGACGGAATATTCGCGCGCGTCAGCTGGAAGACCTTGCTCAAGATTGGCGTCGACTGTGTCTAGGCCGTCCTCCTGCAGTCGGTATGCCCGTAGCTTCGCGGCCAGTCCGATGCCGCGACCTTCGTGGCCGCGCAGATAGACGATCACGCCTCGGCCGGCCTCCTGGATGATCCTCATCGACTCGTGCAGCTGCGGACCACAATCGCAGCGCCGCGAACCGAATACGTCGCCAGTCAGACACTCTGAGTGCACGCGGACGAGGACGTCTGCACCGCCGGAAACGTCGCCGTGGACGAGGGCGATGTGCTCGGAGGCGTCGATAAGCGATTTGTATGCGTACGCCGTGAAGTCCCCGTACTCGGTGGGAAGCGTCGTCGAGACAACGCGCTCGACAATGCGCTCCGTGCGACGGCGGTACGCGATGAGCTGGGCGATGGAAATCATCTTCAGGCCGTGCTCGTCGGCGAAGCGACGAAGCTCGTCACCGCGGGCCATGTCCGTCGGGTCGTCTTCGGAGACGATCTCGCACAGCGCGCCGACGGGCTGACACCCCGCGAGCCGCGCGAGGTCCACCGATGCCTCCGTGTGCCCGTCACGGACGAGCACCCCGCCGGGGCGGGCCCGCAACGGCACGACATGGCCCGGACGGGTGAAATCAGCGGCGGTGCGGGCTGGATCGGAAAGGCGGCGGATCGTCTCCGCGCGGCAACGGGCGGAAATTCCGGTGGTGCCGGTAGCCGCGTCAACGGTGACGGCATAGGCGGTGCTGCGCGCATCCTCGTTCACGGCGACCATCGGTGGCAGGTCCAGGCGCGTGGCTGCCTCTTCCTCCATGGCCACGCAGATATAACCAGAGGAATAGCGCACCATGAACGCGACGAGATCCGGGGTGGCGTGCTCGGCCGCGAAGATCAGGTCGCCCTCGTTCTCGCGGTCCTCGTCGTCCACCACAACGACCGCTTCACCGCGGCCGACCGCCGCAACAGCTTCTTCAATTGAATCGAGTCGCAGGGTGTCCGTCATGAGGACTAATGGTAGACCCCCACCATTTTCTCAACGTATTTGGCCACCACGTCGACCTCGAAGTTGACGGTCTCGCCCACGACGAGCTCTCCGAAAGTGGTGTCCCGCAGCGTTGTCGGGATGAGGGAAACTTCGAGATAGTCCTCCCCCGCCGCTGACACAGTCAAGGAGGTGCCGTTGATCGCGATGGAGCCCTTCTCAACGACGTAGCGGCAAAGCGCCGACGGCAAGGAGAAACGCAGGACGTCCCAGTGCTCGGAGGGCGCGCGGGAGATGAGTTCGCCTACTCCATCGACGTGGCCTTGGACGATGTGCCCGCCTAGGCGCGCGCCAACGGACACAGCGCGTTCGAGATTGACGCGCGAACCAGGCTCGTAGCTGCCGAGCCGAGAGCGGTCGAGCGTTTCCTTCATCACGTCCGCGGTAAACGCTCCGTTGACTGGATCGACGACGGTCAAGCACACGCCGTCGACGGCGATGGAGTCACCAGGTGCCGCATCGGAAGTGACGGTCGGGCCTGACACTGTCAGGCGCACAGCGTTATCCAGCTGCTCAAGGGTTTCTACGGTGCCGATTTCTTCCACGAGGCCTGTGAACATTAGTCGCTCTCCTTGTCGTGTGGTCGCGGGCGGCGCAATTCGACGACGGCGTCGTCTCCGAGGGAGAAGGCGTCGTACAGCTCGAAGCGGTGGGCGTCGGCAAGCGTGCCGGCGAGTGGCCCGCCGAGCAGACCCCGTCCGCTGCCGAGCAGCATGGGCGCGAGGTAGGCGTGGACGCGGTCCACGACGTCGAGCTCGAACACGCTGCGCATGAGCGTCGGGCCGCCCTCAACGAGGACATCGCGGGCGCCGGATTCATACAGGGCATCGAAGGCTTCCTGTGGGGTGGCGTATTGCTCGAAGCCGAGGCGCGTCAGGTTTCCGTCGGGCACTGGCCGTGTGCCGACAACGACCCTGCGCGGCTGGTGCTCGAGGAGGGATCCGTCGCGGTCGCGGGCGGTGAGTGATGGGTCGTCGGCAATGGCGGTGCCTGTCCCGATGACGATTGCGTCGCGCATTGCCCGGTCGAAATGCGTGTACTGGCGGGTGTTGTCGGAGGTGATCCACTGGCTCGTGCCGTCGGATGCAGCGGTGAAACCGTCGAGAGTGGCGGCGAATTTCGCGGTGACGGACACGCGGTCGTACACAGTCGCGTCGAGCCACGGCTCGAGACCGTCGACTGGGTAGCTCACTTCGGTGACCTGCACTCCGCTGGCGCGGAGATGCTCTGCACCTCCCGCCGCGAGCGGGTGTGGATCGCGGTGAACGAAATAGACGTGCGCGACACCTGCATTCATGATCGCTTCGGCGCATGGGCCTGTCCGGCCGGTGTGGTTGCAGGGTTCGAGGGTGACGGCGAGCGATGCGCCGCGGACACGCTCGGGCGCGGTTGCGACAGCGGCATCGAGAGCGACGCGTTCAGCGTGCCGGCCGCCGACGGGTTCGGTAGCGCCGGTGGTGATGATGCCCGCGTCGTCGAAAAGCGCGCAGCCAACAGGCGGATTCGGGCTCGTCGTTCCACGGACACGTTGGCCCGCATTCGTTGCGGCGATCATCGCAGCTTGAACAGCCGGAGACATGTCCGCGTGAAAGCGTGCGGTCATGCTAACGCTCGGAGGCCGCGGTGGCGAGAGCGCGAAGGGTCTCTACCGCCTCGGCCGGGTCTTCGGCGCCGAATACCGCGGAGCCTGCGACAAAGGCGTCCACACCAGCTTCGGCAGCCAGGACGATCGTGGATTGGGCGATGCCGCCGTCGATGCCGATAATCGTCGATAAGCCAGCTTCTTCGATGCGTTCGCGCGCGGCCGCGACCTTGCTCAGCACTTCAGGCATGAATTTCTGGCCGCCGAAGCCCGGTTCGACGCTCATGATCATGACTTGCTCGAAATGCTCGAGGTCGTCGAGGTACGGCTCGATCGGGGTGCCGGGCTTGATGGCGAATCCAGCCTGAACTCCCAAGTCATGGATCTGTTTCGCCGCGGCGATATGGTTATCGGCCGCCTCAATGTGGAATACGAGACGGTCGCCGCCAGCCTTGATATAGGTCTCAAACCAGATTTCCGGCTCCTCGATCATCATGTGGATGTCCAGGAACTGGTCAGTCACGCCGTCGACGGCTTTGGTCACGTCGGGCCCGAAAGAGAGATTGGGCACGAAGTGGCCATCCATGATGTCGACGTGGATCAGGTCAGCGGACGGAATTTTGCGCACGTCAGCACCAAGATCGGCATAGTCTGCGGCGAGGATCGACGGGGCGATGTAGATCATGAACCCAGACTATCGCTTTCTCAGGGCGGCGAGGAACATCGCGTCGGTGCCGTGGCGGTGCGGCCACATCTGGGCACTCAAGTGCTTGCCGAGATCGCCCATCTCCGGCAGCACGTCACGCACGTCGAGCTCGTCGGTATCGCCTGCAGCAAGCTGCTTATCGACGATCCCCCGCGTCTCCCTTTCATCCGGCGAGCACGTGGAATACACGATGACACCACCGGGCTTGGCCAGCCTCACGGCGGAGGCTAGGAGCTCGGACTGAAGCTTAGTCAGCTCCGCGATGTCCACCTCGCTCTTGCGCCACCGGGCCTCGGGGCGGCGGCGCAGCGCACCCAACCCGGAGCACGGAGCGTCGACGAGCACGCGGTCATATCCCGGCTCGAGCCCCGGGTCGCGGCCGTCGGCGACATGGACCGTCACCGGCATTCCTTCGGTGGATTTCCGGATCAGGTCCGCGCGGGTCGCGCTGACTTCGATCGCGTCAACGCGCGCGCCGTCGATAGCTGCCAGCGAGCCCATGAGCGCCGCCTTGCCGCCCGGCCCCGCGCACAAGTCGAGCCAGCGTCCACCATCGTCGGCGACAGGCAGTTCGGCCACAGCACGGGCAATGAGCTGCGAGCCTTCATCCTGCACAGCGGCCATCTTGTCGCGGACGGGCTCGAGCGAACCTGGGTCGCCGCCCTGGTCGAGGTACACGGCGTACGGGCTGTAGCGTCCCTCTTCCCCACCTGTGACCAGCGCTAGCTCCTCTGCCGACATCTCGCCCGGCCGGGCAACAAGGTGAACGATCGGGCGCTGCGAGTCGGCCTGGAGAGCTTCCTCCAGCTCGTCAGTCCCGACGACGCGGGCGAAAGACTGCGCGATCCATTCCGGGTGCGCCGTGCGGAACGCGACGGCTGCGATCTCACCGTCCGGGGTGAGCTTGTCCATCCACTTCTCGACGCTCGTGCGGGACACCGTGCGCAAGATGCCATTGACGAAGCCCTTCGCTTTTTCCGCACCCGCGGCCGCAACGAGACGGACTGAGGTATCAACCGCAGCGTGGTCGTCGACACGCGTGAACAGCAATTGGTACGCGCCCAGGCGCAAAGCGGTGAGCACCGCCGGGTCGAGACCGTCCAGCGGCCGGGACGAGCAGTTGGCGATCACTGCGTCGAGAACACCGAGCGTGCGCAGCGTGCCGTAGGCGATCTCTGTGGCGAATGCCGCGTCGCGCCCGGTGATCTTCCGCTCCCGGAGAATCTGAGGCAGGACCAAATTGCCGAATGCATCCTCGACTTCCACCCGCAGCACCGCGTCGAAAGCGGCTTGGCGAGCCGGATCGCCGATACTTCCGACACCGGCATTCCTGCCACGGGGCTCGCCTGAATCGCGGGAATCGCGGGCTCGGCGGGGGCGACGCGCGCCGTCGTCACGCCTCGGCGAGTGTTTCTTCTCCCCGTGAATTGCTTCTTGCGCAGCCTGTTCTTTCGCGCGCTTGGTGCGGGACCGGAAACCTCCGCTCACTCGAATGCCACCCCTTCATTGTCCTGCAGACCGCGAGCCCAGTCGGCCGCGGCCATCATCTTCTTGCCCGGGGGCTGAATCTGGCCGAGCACCACAGCTTCGGTGCCAGTGCTGACATGGACCGCAGATTTGCTCACAGCGACCTGCCCCGGCGCCAGTTTCTCGGCGGTGGAATCGATGCTTATAGGCCCGACCTTGACACGGTCCCCGTCCAGCGTGGTCCACGCACCGGGCCCCGGGGTGTATGCGCGGATCGCACGGTCGATCTCCACGGCGGGAGCGGACCAGTCGATCCGGGCGTCGTCCTTGCTGATCTTCGGCGCATACGTCGCATCCCCCTCCTGCGGAGTGAAAGTCGCGTGCCCGGTAGCGAGATCGTCCATCGTGCGCACGAGTAGATCGCCACCGGAATAAGCAAGCCGGGTCAGCAGGTCATCCGCCGTGTCACTCGGCTCGATGCGCTCCGGCTCCTGCAGCAAGATATCGCCGGTATCCAGGCCCGCATCGATGCGGAATGTCGTCGCCCCGCTGTATTCGTCGCCATGCAGGATGCCCGCTTGGACCGGCGCGGCACCGCGCCAACGCGGAAGCAACGAGAAGTGCAGGTTCACCCACCCGTGCGTGGGAATGTCCAAGAAATCCTCCGGAATGAGGTTGCCGTATGCCACGACCGGAATCGCGTCGGGCGCGAGGGCTTCAAGTTCGGCTTTGATCTCCTCGTTGCCTTTGAGTTTCTCCGGGGTGAGAACCTCGATCCCGTGTTCCTGCGCCAGGGCCTTCACCGGCGACGGGTGCAACGTGCGACCGCGCCCCTTCTTAGCGTCAGGGCGCGTCAGTACCGCCACCACTTCATGCTCCGAGGCGATGAGCTTCTCCAACGCCACCACCGCCGGCTCCGGTGTTCCCGCGAAAACCACACGCATGTGTCTTATTTCCTCCTACTCGCTCGCTACTCGCCCGTGAACCAATCCATACCGCGGATCATCTGCATTGCTTCTTTCCGCACCTCGGGTTCAAGCCGCCGCAAGAAGAGCACGCCGTCCAAGTGGTCAGTCTCGTGCTGGATGCAGCGTGCGAGCAGACCGTTGGCGCGCAACGTCACGGGGCGCCCGAATTCGTCCCGGCCGGTCGCCACCACCGTCTCGTGGCGTGCCACATCAGCCTGCAGATCAGGAATCGACAAACAGCCTTCCGGGCCGATCTGCACCATGTCGTCGATCGGTGTCCATTCCGGGTTGATCAATGCGCCACGCATGCCGTCGCAGTCGTACACAAAGACCCGCTTGGTCAAACCGATCTGGTTGGCGGCCAATCCGACGCCGCCGGCCTCGTCCATGGTCTCGAGCATGTCGTGGACGAGGCGCTGCAACGCGTCGTCGAAAAGCTCGACGGGGGCGGCCTGCGTGTTTAAAACCGGATCACCGAAGATCCTGATGGGACGGACGGTCATGGCAGCCCAGTCTACGTGGCGCACGAGCGCTAGCCGATGTGCATCGGGTTCACCTGGATCCGCAATGGCAGATCCTGCTTGCGGGTCGCGCGGTTCACCGCTGCCGCGCGAAGCGCTTTGCCTAGCGCTGTGCGCGTGGACAGAGGAGTGCGGATGAGGACGCGCTGAGCCTGCCCGGCGGTACGGCGATCCCATTCACCGGGCAGGTCCACGCCGGCGGGAAGATCGACGGGACCGAGAATGTCTACTTCTGCGGGTAGGTCAATGTGATCGAGAAAATCGTTCAGCGATTCCCGCGGGCTATCCACTGCTGCCATGTGCACAGCCGGCGGGAAGCGCACCTCGCGCCGCTGGGTGAGCTCCACTGCCGCATGACCTGCTGCATCCCAGCGAATCAGGTGCTGGACGACGGGAAGTGCTGCATCAGCGACCACGACCACTTCCCCGCCTTTGCCATGCGGAGCGACCAGCGTGGCCGCCGCCATCCACTTCGCCATGGTCTCCTCCGCGGCGCGAAGGTCTGGCCGGCCGAGCAACGCCCAAGTGTCCAACAGAATCGCGGCGCCGTAGGCACCGCCGTCGGCGACTCGCGGCTCGGCGCCGGGAGTGGCTACGACGATCGCCGGTTTATCCTCCACTTCTGTGTGAATGCGCTCGCCCCATGACGCAATTACTTTTTGGGGCGCGAAGGCACGTCCCAGTTCTTCCGCCGTGCGCTGCGTTCCCACGACCACGGCGCGCAAACGGTGCGAACCACAATTCGCGCACACATAAGCGCTGTCCATTCGCCCGCACCACCGGCACGTCGGTGCGGCGGCTTCGTTGCCGGACGGCAGTCCGAGTGGACCGTTGCACGCGCGGCACCGTGCGGGGGCACGGCAGTTCCCGCACGCCAAAGACTGGACGTACCCGGCCCGGGGCACCTGGAACAACACTGGCTTTTCAGCGTTGAGCGCGCGCCGCGCCGCTTCGAAAGCGACGGATGGAAGACGTGCAGCGCCAGCACGGGGATCGCGCTCCAGCTCGAAATCGCTGTCGCCAGCGGCGTGAATGTGTGGTGAGCGCGTTCGCAGGCTCGTGCGCGGGGCGATGAGATCGTGCGCCCAACCGGACTCGACTAAGAGCTGCGTTTCGGCGGTGCGAGCATGACCGCCGATGATCAGCGAGCATTTCTCCACCGCGGACCGTGTTGTGAGCACTTCCCGAGCATGCGTGTACGGGGCACGGGGATCCACGAGCGAATCGTCACCGTCGAACATGACCACTGCCAGCCGCAGATTCTCCACCGGCGCGAACGCAGCGGAACGAGTACCGACGACCAGACGCCCCTGGCCGTGCAGGATTGAAAGGAAACGGCTGTAGCGTGCCTGCGGGCCGAGCGAGGCAGTGAGAGTGGTGATCTGGCGCGGCCCCACAACCTGCCGAAGTGCCGCGTGCATTCGGTCCACATCGGTCTGGTCCGGCACGACAATGAGCACTCCAGCACCGTCGGCCGCGATCTTAGCGGCCAGTGCGGACAGAGCATCTGCCCAGTCATCACCAGGCGCGATCTGCCACGCAGCCCGGGCGACGGTTCCGCCGACCACCGCATCGACAAACGACTCGCCGTGGGAATAAGCGCTCCACCCCGACAGGTCTGGTTCTTCCACGCTGCCGAGCTCCTCCCATGGCGTTGCGGTGTCCGTCGACTCGGCTTTGGTGTGGCGGGCAGGAATCGCGGAACGGATGATGTCGGAGCGGGTCCCGGCATAACGGTCGGCCAACGCATCTACGAGTTCGCGCATCTGACGGGGATAGACCACCTCCGGCGAGACCACACGCTCGATAAAACGGAGCTTGCCGTCGTGGTCCGACTCAGCGGTGCGCGCGAGCACCAGTGCGTCGACGAGCCTGCCCGCGAAACGGATGCGCACGCGCACCCCCGGTTGGGCATCAGCCGACTGACTTTCGGTCACCAGGTAGTCGAAGCCACGGTCCAGATGCGGCAACCCCAAAAGTGGCAGCACGTGCGCGACCGGGTTGGCCGCGGCGGGGGTGCTGTTGGAGCTTCCTGACATGCACCAAAGTGTAACGGCCGCAGCGACCACATCATCGTGACCGATTTGTTACCTGGACTTTTACCCTGAAAATCGCGTGTAAATGCTTGCCAAAAAAGTGCGCGAGACGCATAATCAAGTCGTTTTCAGTCGTTCGTCGTTGGAAAGTGCGCTTTAAGCTGTGAAACGCTCCGTTATCGCTTCTTCGTTGGCTCTGATCACCACCGTCCTACTGGCTGGTCCCGCAACCGCTGGGCCGCTATCGGCTAATCCGGGTCCCTCACTGGATCCGGATCCTGCCGCGTTGAGTTCGCAGGTGTCGCACAACATCTCCTCTGGTGTTGAAAACGGTATGCGCCAGGCATACGACGCTCTGCCGCCCGACATGAAGAAGGCGATCCCGGAGGGTCTCCGCCCGGTTCAGCAGACCCCGCATCCGCGCACGCAGCCGCTGCCGAAGGAGCCCTCAATGTGCTTCGACACCAATGGCCGTAAGAAGCCAGCACCGGAGACCCCGCCTGCATGCACGAACACCGTGGCGATCACCTACGATGACGGCCCTTCGCCGGAAACCACGCCGCGTCTGCTCGACATTCTGAAGAGCAAGGATGTCAAGGCGACATTCTTCACGATCGGCACTAATGCTGACGCATTCCCTGACCTTCTCCGCCGCGAGCGCGATGAGGGGCACCTTGTAGCCAATCACTCGTACAACCACCCGCAGCTCAACGCGATCCCCGAGGATCGAGTCGGCCGCGAACTCGACGAGACCAGCCGTGCCATCGAATCGGCATTGGGAACCAAGCCGCACTGGCTGCGCCCGCCCTACGGCGCGACGAACGACCGTGTCGCCGCTATCGCCGGTGAACGTGGCATGGCGCTGGCACTCTGGGACGTGGACACTGCCGACTGGCAGAACCGCAATGCGGACATCACCTGCCGCAATGCCGTGGACAATGCCCAGGCAGGCTCGATCATTCTCATGCACGATATCCACCCCAGCACCGTGGATGCCGCCGCCTGCATCATTGACGGCCTGCGTGCGAAGGGTCTCCGCCCAGTCACCTTGGACGAGATGATCCAGCCGGAGCCGGGTCGCACCTACACCAGGGCCGAATAACGAATCGCTCCCCTCACCCACCCCATTGCTTCTTTCTGGCCGTGTGCTCGATCACACGGCCAGTCGCATTGAATCTACATTTTCGATCGCATAAGTTCGGGGCATGAGTGAATCGGATGCGGTGTTCGTCGATAAGCAAAATGACGGAAAACCCAAGCGTCGAGGCTGGCAAAAGGTCACCCCGTATGTGATGTTCGCGGTGTACTTGCTCGGCCCTTTGGTGCTGATTCCGGCTGTCGGCGAAGAAAACGCCGGCGCCCCAACCGCGGGACTGATCTTGGGTACCGCTGCTTTGTTCGGCTTCATCGACGGCTGGACGTTCCGCCCCACATGGTCGCTGCCGTTCCTGGCGGGTGTGGGTTTCATGGCGGCGAAGCTGCTGTACTTCAACGACGGAACCGTCATTTACTTTATCGGCGTGATAATCATCGCCGCCGCCTTCGACTATCTTGCGGGGCTTTTGGCGGGAACCGCAGGGGATGATGACTAAGTGCTAGAGACCTGGGTACTCGACCATCCCGATTACGGGCGCATCGAGGTGCGCTCTGGCTTCGACAAAGATTTCCTCGCCGCCGACCCCGATTGGCCGGGCGAACCTCCGGAGAAATTCAAAGATGACCCGGACGCCGGCGAGCGCGCACCCGCCGACGCGAAACCGTGGACGCGTCTCGGCGAATTCCGAAAGAATCCGCCGCTGCGCATGCAGGTGCTTGTCGACGGCCAGGTGCAGCACCAGTACGACGGAATCGAGCAAGGCTCTAACCGGATTCCGTTGCGCGGTCCGGGCAAGAAAGACAAGCTCGAGCTCTTCGCCAATTTCGGCACCGACCGCTCCAAGCCGCACTTGCGGTTGCAGGTGAACACCTTCAAGGACATCCTGCAGATTGAATTCCGTGAGGGCTCGACGGTCGTCGAATTCGATCCGCCTGCTGGTTCGCGCGGCGAACGGCGCCGCGCGATGATGCAGTCCAGCCCCGTCCGGCGCACAGCGATTCCCATCATCGAGGGACTCGGTAAATCCGGCTGGGCCATCGCCGTGCTTGTCTTGAGCCCCCTGATCGGTAGATTTTTGGACTGGCTATTACAGTTCATGCCGGACTGGGAGCTGCCTGAATTCACGCTGCCCCATGTCGACCTGCCTGTGCCTGATCTTCCTCGGGTCACGCTGCCGACACCGAATATCGATCTCCCCAATCTGCCGTCGCTGCCGCCGCTTCCCGAATGGGTGCAGCTCATGATGGAGTACACGAAAATCTGGGTGCCCATCGTCGTCGGCATTGTTGTGGGAATCATCGCACTGCGCAATTACCGAAAGTCGGAGGCAGAAAAAGAGCAATGGCGCGAAAAAAGCGCCTCCGCCGACACAGCGGAGACGAGTCCGTCCAGCACGCGTGAGCATCCTGGACGAACCGAAGGGGATTCCGCCGAGGAGACGAACCCCTACCGGCCGAAGGATTAGAGCCCGGCAGCCGACTTCAGGTCATCGACCTTGTCCAGTGCCTCCCACGGGAAGTCCACGTCGGTGCGGCCGAAGTGGCCGTAGGCGGCGGAATCCGAGTAGATCGGGCGGAGCAGATCCAGTTCACGGATGATTGCGCTCGGGCGCAGGTCGAAGACCTTCTCCACTGCCTGCTGGATCGTCTCGTTGGTCTGGCCTTCAACTGCGGTGCCGAAGGTCTCCACATACAGGCCGACCGGGGTCGCACGACCGATCGCGTAAGCGACTTGGACCTCCACGCGCTTAGCTAGGCCTGCTGCGACAATATTCTTCGCCACCCAGCGCATCGCGTACGCGGCGGAGCGGTCCACCTTTGACGGGTCCTTGCCGGAGAAGGCGCCGCCGCCGTGGCGGGCCATGCCGCCGTACGTGTCCACGATGATCTTGCGTCCTGTCAGGCCCGCATCGCCCATCGGGCCGCCCAGCACGAAGGAACCGGACGGGTTGACCAGCAGCTTGGTGTCCGGTGTCAGGAAGTGAGCCAGCCCGGCATCCTCAAGCACCCACTCGAGGACGTGCTCGCGCAGGGCGGCCTCTAGCTCAGCGCCGGTGAAGTCTGGGTCGTGCTGGGTAGAGATGACGACGGTGTCGAGATACACGGGGGTGTCGCCGTCATAAGCGAAGGTCACCTGCGTCTTGCCGTCCGGGCGCAGGCCCCGAACAACCCCCTCTTTGCGCACCTGGGTGAGGCGGCGTGAGAGTCGGTGCGCGGTAGAGATCGGCAGCGGCATGAATTCCGGGGTCTCGTCGGTGGCGTAACCGAACATCAGGCCCTGGTCACCGGCACCGGACTGGTCCTCTTCCCCGGTTGAAGTGTTCGAGCGCACTTCGAGCGAATCAGTGACGCCGTCAGAGATCTCAACGGACTGGTCGCCGATGGAGATATTCACGCCGCAGGTACGGCCGTCGAAGCCGACCTCGGAGGAGATGAACCCGATCTCGACGAGCTTATCGCGCACGAGCTTGGCAATATTCGAGTACGCCTTCGTGGTCACCTCGCCGACGACATGAACCTGTCCGGTGGTCACCATCGTTTCCACGGCCACGCGCGACAACGGGTCCTGGGCGAGCATGTCGTCCAGGATGGTGTCGGAGATTGCGTCGCAGATCTTATCGGGGTGCCCTTCGGTAACGGATTCACTGGTGAAGAGGCGGTAGAAGGGGTCAGTCATCGCGAAATCGGTCCTTTGTTTTAGACGGCTGTCTCTCTGTGTGACACGCGTCGTACGCGGCACCCACACAACAATAGACCAAGCTGTCTAAAAAAGACAACCTCACTGTCTGTTTAAAGAAAGCGCTTCGATTCCGTCCCAGATCCGCGCAGCTACCACGTGCTTCGGACCGTCCGGAATTTCCTCGACGTCCCCGCCCTTGCCGATCAGCCAACCGCTGTTGCGCAATTCACCGAATACCGCACCACCGGCGACAGAGTTGACCATGAGCAGGTCTGCGCCCTTGCGCTCCAGCTTCGCCTTGCCGTATTCCAGCGGGTTGTCCGTCTCAGCAGCAAAGCCCACGATCGTCGCCGTGGTCTCGCCCGCATCGCGCTTTTCGACGAGGCCTTTGAGGATGTCCGGGTTTTCCACCATGTGCAGGGTGGCCAGTGCATCGTCGGACTCGCCCTTCTTCAGTTTCGAGTCCGCTTCATTCTCCGGCCGGTAGTCGGACACAGCCGCCGCCATGATGACGATGTCCGCGTCCGCTGCTGCCTGGTCCACCGCTTCTTTCATTTCGCGCGTCGACCGCACCTTGATGATTTCCGCTCCTGGCGGTGTGTCCAGTGCATCGGTGTCGCCAGCCACGATCGTGACATCAGCCCCGCGGTGGGCTGCGATGTCGGCCAGTGCGAAGCCCTGGCGCCCGGACGACCGGTTGCCGATATAGCGCACAGGGTCGATATTCTCCTGCGTGCCGCCGGCGCTGATGACGACCTTCTTGCCCTGCAGCGAAAGACCGAACGAACCGGTCTCGAGGACGGTGCGTGCCATCTCGGCGATCTGCGCGGCTTCGAGCATCCTCCCCGGCCCAGTGTCCGTCCCAGTCAAACGTCCGTGCGCTGGTTCCAGCACCACGATGCCGCGACGGCGCAGCGTCGCCACATTGTCCTGCGTGGCGGGGTTCTCCCACATCTCCGTGTGCATCGCCGGCGCCAGCACGACCGGACAGGTAGCCACCAGCACAGTCGCCGTCAACAGATCGTCCGCCCGTCCCGCAGCGATCCGCGCGATGGTGTCCGCGGTCGCCGGCGCGATGACGATGAGGTCCGCGTCCTTGCCCACGCGAACGTGCTGCACTTCGTCCACGCGTGAGAACACATCGGTGTCCACCGGGTGACCTGACAATGCCTCGAACGTCGCCGCCCCAACGAAATTCAGCGCCGCCGGCGTCGGCACAACGCGCACGCTATCGCCGCCCTCGGTGAACTCTCGGACGAGGTGGCATGCCTTGTACGCGGCAATTCCGCCCGCGACTCCGACGACGACATTGCGGGGTGTTTTCGTGTTCTCACTGGGCTCTGGGCTCATGGCCCCCGAGCTTACCCACCACCGTTAGGTCCGGGGCTGCCGGACCCAGTCCCCGATGACCCCGGGCACCACTTCAGGTGCCTCACCAAGCAGTGCTTTCAGGTTTCCTTCACGCTCGACCGCCGATGTCACGGCTTGCACCTTTCCCCGCTTGCCGCTTTTCGCGCCTGCCCCGCGATGACCAGCTCCATACATGCCCGGCCCGCCGGCTACCGCCCCACGCGCGCCTGCACCGTTACCTGCCTGTCCCCCACCGACGAACGCATTGCCGCCCTGGCCGATAGCGCCAGTGCCCATGCCCGCACCAGATCCAGCACCGAATCCTCCCATCGGTCCTGCAACCGTGCCAGCGCCAGCACCAACACCACCGACACCACCCAGGCGACCACCGCCCCCAGCGCCGGATAGGCCCGCACCACCACGTGCGCCGCCAAGTGCGCTACCAAGCCCACCTGCACTACCTGCTGCCCCTCGGCCCGCACCGCCCAGCGGTGCCATCGCCGGACCGCCAAAACCGCCCGAACCACCAGGGCCAATCCCTGCAGCAGCACCAGCACTAGCGCCACCAGCAAGTCCGGTTCCTGCACCGGCTCCCAGCGAGCCCAGTTGGCCCATGCCCTGCAAGCCTGCACCAGCACCAGCACCACCACCTGCTCCGACACCACCGCCAGCACCACCACCAGTGAGACCTGTCAGTGACGGCGGCATTGATGGTGCAGCCGCTGTTGCTGCCTGCGTCGGTGTCGCTCCCGCCGCGATGGACTGGAGCATATCCGGGTTCGGCCGACCGAACTGCTCGACGACTTGGCTCGGTGTCGACGCGTAGGCCAGATCCCGGTAGCCGGCATTCGACAGCGCCTGCTGCACGATCTTCGGCAGCGGGGTGTCCTCAAACGTCGGTGTTCCCGACCCGGGCGTGCCCGACTGATTAGTTCCGTTGCCATTCGGCGCACCCAACTCTGGCAACAGCTGCGTGAACAGCGGTGTCACTGGCACGAGCTCGGTGGTGAGCTTCGGTGAGAATGCAGTCAGGAAAGTTTCCTCGAATGTCTTGGCCAGACTCGCATTCGGTATCGCGCGCGCTACTGCGAGCGCCGCCGCGACTTGGAGTGCGTTCGCCTCGGTCACTGTGACCAAACTCGCGGTGTGCGTGGATAGCGCGCTGGCATTAGCCATGTATTCGCCGCCCGCAGTCTCGATTTGCCCGAGATTCTCGATCGCTTTCGCGATGGACTCGGTCTCCGACGACCCCTGCAGGTCGGCGATAGCACCAGGAATGTATGACAGCGCCTCCCCGATCGTTGCTGCCGTATCCGCCCAGTCCGTCGACATTCCCGACATCGACGCCACGTCAGTAGCAATCAACTCCGTATTCAACGTGTCCAAGCTGAACGGCTTTCCCGCCACCGGATTCGTCGCGGTGAAGTTGTTCACCGTAGGTTGCTCCGTACTGACATTCTCGATGACCGCCTCCAGGCTCTTCCCCATCACCGATTGCCCGACATTCCCCAGCACATCCGCGAAGCTGTTGTCCGCCATCTGATAGCCCGTCAGCTGCGCGGTGAGGAGGTCGACGGCATTGGCAAGATGCTGCGCCAGCCCTTTCGTCGCTTCAGGTTCGTTATCGGATCGAATAGTACTGTGCATCGAGCCTGACTCGTCCAGACCAGATACTGCAGAAAAGCTTCTGATGCCGACGCTAGTTAATGGGAAAAAAGTATTCGACAATTTCTCCCTAGCGTCTACGAGTTTGGCAGTAGCACTTTGTACATCACTTGTCTCAAGTCTCATTTTCCCCCCGATTAATTGCCTATATTTGGTAAAGCGCTTCTAGTATTTCGATGGAACGATTACAGAGTTCGTCATGGTCGTAGACATTTTCGATACCCCCAACTGCTGCGGCGAACTGACCCCGGGTTGTATCAACCGCGGCGTAGCAGATATCGGCTTCGACGCCGATCGGACCGTAAGAGTAGACACTCGGGACTACGTCTGAAACGCCAGTTTCGACGATTGCGCCCTGATCGACCGCCATCATGAGATTGGCTGATCCACCGATCACGACATAGCTCAGTCCGCTAGTATCACCAGGCTTATCCAAGAAGCACGAGTAGATGTCCTTAGTTTCCGACCGCTTACTCTCCCCCTCCGTCTCAAACCCGATGCGGGCAAACTCCTCGGGGGAGATTTCTTCGCAGGGGTTGAAGATGTTGCCTTTGACGTCGTCGTAGACGAAGTCGCCGAGGACAACGTCGCCGCTTTCGAAGTGGAAGGCGGGTGGGTCGTCTTCGGATGGGGTGGTTGGGTTTGGTGCGGTGGATGAGCTGACGTCGGATTCAGCGGATGGGTGCTGGGTCTCGGCGACAGCGGAGTTGAGAGCGGGTGCGGGATTCACCGTGAGGGATCCTCCCGACGAGCAGCCGGCCAGCACCGCTACCAACACAGCCCCCCAAGCGGCAAGGAATGCGCGGGCAGACGTAGTCCCCCAACTATGCGTCGTGCGCCGTGACATTCCCATTTCCTCCGTCCCCCCAGTGCGGTGGATGTCGCCTGTGTTCGTAGTGGTGCTGGCCGACAGACACAAGGATTACATGAGTCAAGCAAAAATAAAACGAAACGATGTCTACTTCAGTAGACATCGGGATCGGCGCGACCAAAACCGCAGGTCAGAGGGATACAAAGGAGGGGCGGAAGACAAGAAAAAGCGGGCTACGGACCAAAAACTAGTCGCGTAGCCCGCTTTTGCGGGGGTGAAAATGGGGGGGGAAGCCTTACTGGCCTTCCTCGTGCTCCAGGAGACCGTGCTCGATCTCGCGGAGGGCGATGGACAGCGGCTTCTCGCCCGGCTGCGGAGTGACCAGGGGGCCGATGAACTCGAACACGCCCTCGTCCTGCTCCTGGTAGTAGCTGTTGATCTGGCGGGCACGCTTGGCCGCGAAGATCACCAGGGCGTACTTGGAGGACACCTTGGTCAGCAGCTCGTCGATAGGCGGGGCCGTGATGCCTTCAGGCGTGTCGTACACCTGCTCGTTGACGTCGGCGGTCTCCGCCGAATTAGCAAGATCGTTGGTCACGTTGCTCACTCACACCTACTCGTTGTTTGGACGCTGGACGCACAAGAGAATATCACTGATCCCCTGCACAGCCTCATCCAGATCGTTGTTGACAATGACATCATCGAACTCGTCCTGAGCGGCGAGCTCAGCACGTGCCGTTTGGAGACGACGCGCGATCACGTCTTCGGTTTCCGTCGCGCGACCAGTGAGGCGCTCAACGAGCACCTCCCAGGACGGCGGGGCGAGGAAGACTGTGACGGCCTCCGGCATAATCTCCTTGATATTGCGGGCGCCGACTAGGTCGACCTCGACCAAGACCGGACGGCCGGCATCAAGGGCTTCCCGCACGGGTGCGGCGGGAGTGCCGGAACGCTGCAGGCCACCGTGAATGTCAGCCCACTCGAGCATCTCGCCCGCATCGATCCGCTCCTGGAAAGACGTCGGGGACACAAAGAAATAATCCTTGCCGTCCACTTCGCCCGGGCGCGGGTCGCGCGTGGTCATAGAGACGGAGAAGTACAGGTCCTCCACTTCCTTGCGGAGGCGCTCGACCACCGTCGACTTACCAACGGCGGAAGGGCCAGCCAAAACAACCAGCCGGCCCTTCCCATTCACGTTTGTCACCGATTATTCCCCGAAACCGAAGCGCTCGAGCAGAGCGCGACGCTGACGGTCACCCAGGCCGCGCAGACGACGGGTCTGAGCGATCTCGAGCTCCTCCATGATCTCACGTGCCTTGACCTTGCCCACCTTCGGCAGAGCCTCGAGGAGAGCCGAGACCTTGGTCTTGCCGATGATCTCATCAGACTCAGCCTTTGCGAGAACCTCCTTGAGGTTCGTGTCGCCGCGCTTCAGGGATGCCTTCAGCTCAGCACGCTGCTTGCGTGCTTCCGCAGCCTTAGCGAGAGCTTCCTGGCGCTGTTCCGGGGTCAGTTCGGGAAGGGCCACTGGTTCCTCCAATGTGTTAGGGGTTAAGTTCTGATCCAGCTTATGAACCGATTCGACACTGTCGCAAAAGAATTACACAGTTGCAACTCGTCGACGTGGGACAACTGTACCACTGAGCGGTTCTAGACACGATGCGTGACGTCTTGTTTTGCCACGTCATCGCATCGACGCCTATAACCTACCAGCAGTTTTCATCCCACCGAATTTGAGGGTCGGTTTAGCGCTACACTACCAGCGAATTCGCAGCTTTGCGCAGCTCAGCGATACCAGGTCCACAAGACAACACTGAGCGGGAGACATTCGGAAAGACGAGGTGAGCCTGGTCGCCAGCAATCCGGGCAACGTCCTCCATCGTCGCGCCCTGGGCACCGACACCCGGCATGAGCACCGGAGCATTGAGCGCGTTGAGGCGCAGCGGGTTCTTCACCGTCGCGCCCACAACAACCCCGACGTGCCCGACGTGCGCCACGTGCCCGTCCGCGGAGCCGGACTCGCCGTTTCGCGCACGCTTATCGACGTTATATCCAGCGCATTCGTCCACCATCTGCTGCGCCACGGACACACCGCTTTCGCTGAGCGTCTGTGACTGGAAGCCTTCTGCCTCCGGGTTGGAGTTGGCGGACATGACGAACACACCGCGTCCTTCCCGGCCAGCTAGTTCAATGGCCGGCGCGAGCGATCCCACCCCAAGGTACGGCGTGAGCGTTACAGCATCACAGCACAGTGGGGAATTGTCGTCGAGCCATGCCAAGGCGTAGCCCTCCATCGTGGAGCCGATATCACCACGCTTGGCGTCGGCCACGACGAGGGAGTCGCTCTCCCGCAATTGGGACAGCGTCTCCTCGAGGACGGCGAAACCTGCAGAACCGAAGCGCTCGTAGAAGGCGACCTGCGGCTTGATCAGCGCGACGTGGCCGGCAAAGGCCTCCACGCAGCGCAGGGAGAACTCCCGCAGACCGTTGACATTCGGGCTCAACCCCCAAGCGTCGAGGAGTGCCTCATGGGGATCGATGCCGACGCACAAGCGGCCGTACCGCTCCCCTGCCTCGACGAGGCGATTACCGAAATTACGCGGGGCGCTCTGCTTATCGTCGTGGCCCATTATTTAGTGCTCCACCGGTGCTGCGTGCTCGAGTTCCTGCAGGCTGGTCACCGTGATCTCGTTGGCTCGCAAAGACTCGATGCCTTGGACTGCCGCGGTGACACCCTGGACCGTCGTCATCATCGGCACGCTAGAGACAACGGCCGCCGCACGGATGTCGTAGCCGTCGTGCCGGGCACCCGCGGATCCAGCCGGCGTGTTCAGAACCAAGTCCACTTCGCCTTCCAGGATTCGGTCGACGATGGACTTGCCCTCAACGCCGTCGCGCACCTCGGAAGCCTTCAACGCGACTTCGCACTCAATGCCGTTTCGACGCAGCATCTGGGCAGTACCTTCCGTCGCCAGCACATTGAAGCCCATCGTGTACAGGCGCTGGATCGGGAAGATCAGGGTGCGCTTGTCACGGTTGGCCAGGGAGACGAACACAGTGCCCTCAGTCGGCAGTTCGCCGAACGCAGCTGCTTCCGCTTTCGTAAAGGCGACTCCAAAGGACGGGGCCAGGCCCATGACCTCGCCGGTGGACTTCATCTCGGGCCCGAGAATAGTGTCCAGCACCGCACCGTCTGGCCGACGGAAGCGAGTGAACGGGAGGACCGCCTCCTTCACCGCGATCGGGTGCTCCAGCGGTAACGATCCACCGTCATAATCAGTCGGCAGCAGCCCCTCGGACTGCAACTGCGCGATGGTGGAGCCCATCATGATGCGGGACGCAGCCTTGGCCAGGTGCACGCCGGTCGCCTTGGACACGAACGGCACAGTGCGGGAAGCGCGCGGATTGGCCTCGATGACGTAGAGGATGTCGTCTTTCAGCGCGAACTGGACATTCATCAGACCTTTGACCCCGATGCCATGAGCCAAAGCCTCGGCGGAGCGGCGCACCTTATTGATGTCGTCCGGTCCCAGAGTCATCGGCGGCAGAGCACAAGCAGAGTCACCGGAGTGGATGCCAGCCTCCTCGATGTGCTCCATCACGCCGCCAAGGTAGACATCCTTGCCGTCCGACAGCACGTCGACGTCGATCTCGATCGCGTTGTCCAGGAAGCGATCGACGAGCACCGGGTGGTCCGGGGTCAGCTCGGTTGCGCGATCGATGTAGTCGCGAAGGTTCTCCTCGTCGTAGACGATTTCCATGCCACGGCCGCCGAGCACGTAGGAGGGGCGGACCAGGACCGGGTAGCCGATGCGGTCGGCGACCTCGCGGGCCCCATCGAAGGAGGTCGCGGTGCCGTAGGCCGGGGCAGGCAGCTTAGCTTCTTCAAGTACCTTGCCGAATTCGCCACGATCCTCCGCCATGTCGATGGCCTGCGGGGTGGTGCCCACGACGGGAACACCTGCGTCGGCAAGCTTTTGCGCCAGGCCCAGCGGAGTCTGGCCACCAAGCTGGACGATGACTCCGGCGACGGTGCCCGTCGCCGCCTCGGCACGGTAGATCTCCATGACATCCTCGAACGTCAACGGCTCGAAGTACAGCCGGTCGGCGGTGTCATAGTCTGTGGAGACGGTCTCCGGGTTGCAGTTGACCATGACCGTTTCGTAACCCACGCGGGAGAGCTCGAGCGCCGCGTGAACGCAGGAGTAGTCGAACTCAATCCCCTGCCCGATGCGGTTCGGGCCGGAGCCCAGGATGATGACCTTTTCCTTGGCTGCCCCGCCCTGCGCGGTGCCCACGGCCCCCACCTCGGACTCAGCGTTCGGATCGTACTCGTAGGCCGAGTAGTGGTACGGCGTCTGCGCCTCGAATTCGCCGGCGCAGGTGTCCACCGTCTTGTACACTGGGTGGATGCCCAGGGACCAGCGCAGAGAGCGCACACCGTCTTCGCCGGCGAGCTCCGGACGGAGCGCGGCGATCTGGGCGTCGGAAAGCCCGTACACCTTGGCCTCGCGCAGCAGGTCGGCATTGAGAACAGGGGCGTCGATAAGCTGCCCGCGAAAATCGATGAGTGCCTCGAGCTCGGCGAGGAACCACGGATCGATGCCACTGGCCTCGTAGACCTGCTCGATGGTGCCGCCGAGACGAAGCGCGAGCTCGACGTCGTACATGCGCTTATCCGTCGGGCGCTTCAGGTCGTCGAGGACGGCGGCGAGGTCGTTCTCGCGGCCCTCCGCGAAGTACGCGTCCGGCTTCGTCCAGAAACCGCTCGGCTTGTCCTCCATCGAACGCATGACCTTGTTCAGGCCCTGAATGTAGTTGCGGCCGATGCCCATTGCCTCGCCCACTGCCTTCATGGAGGTGCCCAAGGTCTCGTCCGCACCCGGGAATTTCTCGAAGGCGAAGCGCGGCATTTTCACGATCACGTAGTCGAGCGTCGGCTCGAACGCGGCCGGCGTCACGCCGGTGATGTCGTTGGTGATCTCGTCGAGGGTGTATCCGATGGCGAGTTTCGAGGCGATCTTTGCGATCGGGAAGCCGGTGGCCTTAGAAGCGAGCGCAGAAGAGCGCGACACGCGCGGGTTCATCTCGATAGTGATAATGCGGCCGTCGACGGGGTTCACCGCAAACTGGATATTGCAGCCGCCGGTGTCCACGCCCACCTCGCGGATAATCGCGATGCCCTGGTCGCGCATGGTTTGAAACTCGCGGTCAGTCAGCGTCAACGCGGGGGCCACCGTGACGGAGTCGCCCGTATGGACGCCGAGAGCGTCGACGTTCTCGATAGAGGCGATCACGACAACGTTGTCGTCGCCGTCGCGCATGAGCTCGAGCTCGAATTCTTTCCAGCCGAGGATGGACTCCTCGATGAGGACGTTCGCCTCCGGGCTAGCGTCCAAGCCGTCGCCGGCGATGCGCTCCAAATCCTCCATGGTGAAGGCGAGGCCGGAGCCGAGGCCGCCCATGGTGAAGGACGGTCGGACCACGACAGGCAGTCCGAGCTCTGCTACGGTCTCCTTCACTTCGTCCATGTTGAAGCACACGCGAGAGCGCGCGGAATCGCCGCCGATCTTAGCCACGATGTCCTTGAATTTCTGGCGGTCCTCGCCGCGCTCGATCGCGTCGATATTCGCGCCGATGAGCTCGACACCGTGCTTGGCCAGAATGCCTTGCCGGTCGAGCTGGATCGCGGCGTTCAGAGCGGTCTGCCCGCCGAGGGTGGCCAGAATGGCGTCGACCCTGTGGCCCTGTTCTGCCTCACGGGCGAGAATGCGGTCGATGTATTCCGGCTGGATCGGCTCGACGTAGGTGTGGTCGGCGAATTCCGGGTCGGTCATAATCGTCGCCGGGTTGGAGTTGATCAAAGTGACGCGGAGGCCTTCCTCCTTGAGCACACGGCACGCCTGGGTGCCCGAGTAGTCGAACTCGCAGGCCTGGCCGATCACGATCGGACCAGAGCCGATGACCAGGACGTGGTTGATGTCGTCGCGTTTCATTAGTTCCCTTCCTGGTTAGTTCTGCTCGGTGGCCGTGGTTGGGGCGCCGGTCCCGTTCTTCTTCACCTTGTAGCCGTCCATGAGCTCCACAAACTGGTCGAAGAGCGGGTTCGCGTCGTGCGGGCCGGCGGCGGATTCCGGGTGGTACTGCACGGAGTACGCCATGCCGGACTCGAGTGCCACGCCCTCGACGACACCGTCGTTGAGGCAGGTGTGCGTGATCACCGCCGGACCGAAATCGGTGTCGAATGTCGTTCCTGCCGCGATCTTCTCGGAGGTGAAGCCTTCCGGTGCCTTCACTGCGAAGCCGTGGTTCTGGGAGGTGATGTCGATTTTCCCGCTGGTGTGGTTCTTCACTGGGACATTCACACCGCGGTGGCCGAACTTCAGCTTGTAGGTGTCCAGTCCGAGCGCGCGGCCCAAGATCTGGTTGCCGAAGCAGATACCGAACAGCGGCGTGCCGTCGGCGATGATATCGCGGGTGATCGCCACCATGTCGTCGGCGGTCGCCGGGTCGCCGGGACCGTTAGAGATGAACACGCCGTCGGGGTTGTGCTTCTTGACCTCCGCGTACGGCGTGCCGGCCGGGACAACGATTGTCTCGATACCCCGTTGGGAGAAATGCCCCGGCGTGGCCGTTTTAATGCCCATGTCGTAAGCGACGACGGTGTAGCGCTTGTCCCCCTTCGCCTCGATCACGTAGGGCTCGTCGGTGGACACGTCCGCGGAGAGGTCCGCGCCCGACATCGCGGGCTGCTCCTTGACGAGGACAACAAGCTTGTCGACGTCGCCGCGCGCCTGCTCGCCTGTGAAGATGCCGGCTGCGATGGAGCCGTAGTTGCGCAGGTGGCGCACGAGCGAGCGGGTGTCCACACCGTGGATGCCCACGATGCCCTGGCTGCTCATCTCGTCCTCGAGACTGCGCTCAGCGCGCCAGTTGCTGACCCGCTTGGACAAGTCGCGGATCACCAGTCCGGCAACCCAGATGCGGTTGTCATGGGACTCGTTGTCCTCGTCGTTCCACCCGGTGTTCCCGATCTGCGGGGCCGTAGCAACCACGATTTGGCGGTGGTAGGACGGGTCCGTCATCGTCTCCTGGTAGCCGGTCATGGCAGTGGTGAAAACGGCCTCGCCGAACACAGGCTCGGTGTCGGCGCCGGCTGCGCCGAAGGCGAAGCCGGAGAACGTGGTGCCGTCGGCCAGTACCAGCACGGCGGGGATGCGTTCAGTGCTCATGTGTGTTTCCTTCTTCGTTTCGCTCTATTCACGCTGCTTCTGCGCCCCTCCCCCATGCGGGAGCGGCGCTCGTGCTGGTCAGTCTGTGTCTGTGTTTTTGTCGGTGTTGCTGTCGGCTCCGCTTCCAGCCTCGGCGAGGTGGAAGGTCTGTTCACCGCGGAGCCAGGTGCCCACCACGCGCGCCGCGAATTCCGCGCCCTCGTAGGGGGTGTTGCGGGACTTCGACGCCATCTCGTCGCCGAGCGCGGTCCACCCGGCGTCTGGGTCGACAAGGGTGAGGTTGGCGGGCTCACCCACCTCGATCGGACGGCCTTGGTCCGCGAGACGGAGAATCTCCGCTGGGCGCTCGCTCATGACTTTGGCCACGAAGCGCCAGTCGGCCAAGCCGGACTCGACGAAGACCTTGGCGATGATCGCGAGTGAGGTTTCCAGGCCGATCATGCCGGGCTTGGCGTTTTCGAATTCCACGCACTTGTCTTCGGAGCCGTGCGGGGCGTGGTCGGTGGCGACGACGTCGATGGTGCCGTCGAGCAGCGCGTCGCGCAGAGCGATCGTGTCGCGGTCCTCACGCAACGGCGGGTTGACGCGGTAGACACCGTCGTAGCTCTCCAGCTTCGCGTCGGTGAGCAGAAGATGATGCGGGGTCACTTCGGCGGAGACGTCGATGCCCTGCTCTTTCGCCCAGCGCAATAGGGAGACGGTGCCCTCGGTGGATGCGTGGCAGAGGTGGTAGCGCCCGCCATAATCACGGGTCATGATGAGGTCGCGCGCCACGACGGATTCTTCGGCGACACGGGGCCAGCCGCGCAGGCCGAGTCGTGCGGCGTTCTCGCCCTCGTGGGCGACGGAGCCGTCGGTCATGCGGTGGTCTTCAGCATGCTGTGCCAGCACCACGTCGTAGGCCTTCGCGTACTCGATGGCGCGGCGCATCAGCTGTGGATCGTTCACGCACTTGCCGTCGTCGGAGAACATTGTGACGTGCCCGCGGGACATCAGGCCGATCTCGGTGAGCGATTCGCCTTTTAGCCCCTTGGTGATGGAGCCGACCGGGTAGACATCGCACTTGCCGTAGGTCTGGCCTTTATCCCACACAGCGTCGGCGAGGAAAGGCTGGTCGATCACCGGCTGGGTATTCGCCATTGTGAATACTGCGGTGAACCCGCCCTTGGCCGCGGCATTGGAACCGGTGGCGATGGTCTCGGTGTCTTCGCGTCCGGGCTCGCGCAGGTGGACATGCATGTCAACGAGGCCGGGGAGCAACACCTTGCCGCCGCAATCCATGACTTCGTCGGCATCGTCGAAGGGGTTCTCGCCGATCGAGTCGATCACGCCGTCGGCGACGTCGATGAGAATGTTGGTTTCGTCTTCGCCGTAGGGGCGGACATTATTCAATGCGAGTGTCGTCACTTCCCTACTCCTTTCCTTCCAGCGCATCTTCGCCGCTCGCCAGCAGGGTAAACAAGACCGCCATGCGCGTGTACACACCGTTGGTGACCTGGTCGAGCACCACGGTGTTATCGCGGTCAGCGACATCGAAGTTGATTTCCATGCCGCGCAACATCGGGCCCGGGTGCATGATCAACGTGTCGTCGCCGAGCATGTCCGCTCGGTCCCTGCTCAGCCCGTAGAGCGTCGCGTACTCGCGGTGCGACGGGAAGAACCCGCCGTTCATGCGCTCGGCCTGCACACGCAGCATCATCACTGCTGCTATCGGCGCGGATTTTTCACTACGCGCGTCTGCCAAAGCCGCATCGAAGTCGTATTCGACCGAGCACGGCCAGTGCTCGGCACCAGTCGGCAGCAGTGTCGGCGGAGCGACGAGCACGACGTCCGCACCGAGTGCGTGGAGCAAATCCACGTTGGAGCGGGCCACGCGGGAGTGCAGGATATCGCCGACGATGAGCACCTTCTTTCCGGCAACATCGCCGATGTGCTGGCGCATCGTCACAGCGTCGAGAAGCGCTTGCGTTGGGTGCTGGTGCGAACCGTCGCCCGCGTTGATGATGGAAGCGCCGGGCACCCACTCACGCAGCAAGTTCGGCGCGCCGGAGGACGGGTGTCGCATGATGATCGCGTCCGCGCCCACGGAGCGCAGCGTATTCGCTGTGTCCTTGAGCGACTCGCCCTTCTTCACGGATGAGTTCGATGCCGACACGTTGATCACGTCCGCGCTCATCCACTTGCCCGCGGTCTCGAAAGAGGAGCGCGTGCGGGTGGAGTTCTCGTAGAACAGCGTGAAGACGGTCCTGCCGCGCAGAGTGGGCAGCTTCTTCATCTCGCGGCCGTCGAGCGCCTCGCGGAAACGGTCGGCTTCGTCCATCAAGCCGACGATCTCCTCCCGGCTCAGATCCGCGATGCTGATGAGGTGCCTCATTCTTCGACCTCCTCTTTGACCAGGAGGACGGCATCGGCGTCATCGAGCGGAGTGAGCGTCACGCGGACGTCCTCCGTGATCGCCGTCGGAATATTCTTGCCCACATAATCCGCGCGGATCGGAAGCGCACGGTGGCCGCGGTCGACTAAGACCGCGAGCTGGATCGCTTCCGGGCGGCCGATATCGCTGAGCGAATCGAGCGCGGCGCGGATGGTTCGCCCGGAAAACAGCACGTCGTCGACGAGAACGATCGTCGCTCCGTTGATGTTGCCCGGGATATCGGTCGGGGCCAAGGCGCGGTGCGGGCGGCCGCGGAGGTCATCGCGGTAGAGCGTCACATCGAGGCTGCCGACGGGAACGCTCACCCCTGAAAATTCCTCGATCGCTGCTGCGATGCGCTGGGCCAAGGGCACTCCGCCGGAGGGAATGCCCAACATGATCAGTGGTGGAGCACCGTCGGAATCGAGTGCAGTTCTCTCGATAATCTGGTGCGCGATGCGTGCAATCGTGCGCGAGACGTCACTAGCGTCAAGCAACTCTGTGGCACTCATCGAACCTCCTTCCCCGCCTCTCTGTGCGGAATTTAAAGGATGTTTCTAGTAGAGCCTGCCTATGCTTGGTAGACGTTTGCAAGAGTAGCACTCCACCGCCCGCATTTTTCGAATGAACAGGTCACCAGCTTTGTCACTCGCCGCAACACACACCATCGATGCACCGCTTGCCGACGTCTGGCGTTGGCACACCATGCCCGGCGCCGTGCACCGCTTGACCCCGCCGTTTTTGCCGATGACAGTCGTCTCTGGGGCCGATTCCCTGAAAGATGGCACCACAGTGTTCTCCCTGCCCGCCGGCCAGAAATGGGTCGCCCGCCACCAGCCGCAGGGCTTCGTCGACCATGAACAATTCGTCGACGAGGCCGCCAACACTCCGATCAAACAGCTGACCAAGTGGCGCCATGAGCACCGTTTTGAAGAAGTAGGCGGAACAACCCGCATCACCGACACCGTGCACGCAACAGCACCGGAAATGGTGCTCGCCCCCGCATTCGCCTACCGCCAGCACCAACTCGCCGAAGACATCGCGTTCCTCAAACGCATGAACCAGCTGGGCACGACCGACCATGCGAACCAGCCCCGCACACTCACCGTTGCCATGACTGGTTCCCGCGGGCTGGTCGGCACGGCGCTTACCGCGCAGCTGACCACCGCGGGTCACAAAGTCATTCAGCTCGTACGTGGCACACCGCGACACAACGGCGCGCACGAACAGCGCCACTGGGACATGGAGGACCCGGACGCGATGCTTTTCGACGGCGTCGATGCCGTCGTGCACCTGGCCGGCGAGTCGATCATGGGCAGGTTCACCGATGAGCACAAGGCGGAGATCTACTCCTCACGCATTGGCCCCACGCGCCGGCTCGCTCAGCTGGCCGCTGAATCGGGAGTGCGGACATTCATCAGTGCCTCGGCGATCGGCTTTTACGGCACTGACGCCGGCGACCGCGTCCACACCGAATCCGATTCGCGCGGTGACGGATTCTTAGCTGATGTCGTGGACGAATGGGAACGCGCCACCATTTACGCGAAGAACGCAGGCGTCCGCACCGTGAATATCCGCACCGGGCTCGCGCTGTCCGGCGCGGGCGGGCTGCTGCCCCTGCTGAAGCTCTCCGCGCAAACGGCGCTGAGCGCGCGCTTCGGCAACGGCGATTTCTGGATGTCGTGGGTCGCGCTCGACGACCTCACGGACATCTATTTCCGCGCGCTTATCGACGATTCCCTCGCCGGCCCCGTCAACGCGACGGCGCCGAACCCGGTGACCAATGCGGAATTGTCGAAGACCCTGACGTCGTTGCTCCACCGACCGGAGCTCATCGGCATTCCCGAATTCGGCCCGAAGCTCCTGCTCGGCGACGAGGGTGCGCGCGAACTAGCGTTGGCCGACCAGCGCGTCGAGCCAGCAAAGCTAAAAAGCCTCGACCACCACTTCCGCTACCCGCACCTCATCGACGCATTGCGTCACGAGCTCGGCAAGGAAGACTTCTTAGGCGCTAAAGAAGACTTCTTAAGCACCAAGCGCTAGGCGCAGCGGGCGAATGAGAGATGTAGCCTAGGGTGCCATGACAACACCGAACGACAATCCCGTCACGGACCCAGACGCTGTTGGCGACAACTCCGCCGCCGTCGACGCCGACGTTGTCCGTGACGTCACGCTGGCCGATATCGCCACCGTCCTCGAGGGTGAAGAACTCGAATACCGCTTGGAAGAGCCGGTCGTGCGCACCGGTTTCATCAACGCCGCCATGGTCTTCACCATCGACGACGGCACGCTCGTATTCGAGTCCGTCTGGCGCGGCGAATTCGCACCCGAGGATGTCCCTTCCCTGCTGCACGCCACCAACGAGTACAACCAGACGCACTTCACCCCAACGTTGCGCTTCTTCCAGAGCGAAGAGAACACCCTCGCCATCACCGGTGTGCGCACCCTCGATGTGAGCAAGGGTCTGTCTCCGAACCAGCTTGGCGCCTTCGTTGTCACGTCGATCCACTCGACGATGCAGGCATTTGACTACCTCGCGCAATCTTTCCCGACTGCTGTGACGTGGGAGGAGAACTAATATGACCGACCAGAACACGACCCCCAGCCAAGTCACGATCGACCGCATCGTCGACGCCGCCTCCCAGTCCGGCATCGGGCTTTCCGCCGACGCCAGCGGCCGCGCCGCCCACGGCACGCATGAGGAGCTCGAACTCATGGCGGTTCTGCTCGACTCGGTGTTCATTGTCCGCGCTGACTCGGAGACCGATACCGCAGCCGACTCCCCCGACGCGTCCTACTACTTGGCCGCCAACGAGGTGAACTCGACGCTGATCGGCGCACGTGCGATCGTGGGCAACCACGCCGAGCATATCGTCGTGCGCACCGAGGCCGAGCAGTCCGTCGCAGCTGGCATGACTGATGCGCAGCTGCGCTCCGCCGTTCAGACCGCTGTCAACGGTGTAGTCAGCGCACACAACGCTATGTCCGCTCTCCACGAGCAGATTGCTGAGGCGCAGGCAAGCCTGGCTGCGGAAAACAGCCAGGATTAACTCACAACGCTCCCACCCCACTGTGGTGAATAATAGGGGCACAAAAGGACACCCACCGGAGAGACACCCAGCAACGGAGCACCGCGATGACGAACCCACACGGCCATCAGTACCCGCAGCAGTCGGGCGGCTATTCGCACTACGGGTCTGGTCCGCACGGCTATCAGCACGGCGGACCGCAGCAGGGGCCGCAACCAGGCCAGCCCTTCGCTCAACCGTCGCCGTACCACTCCATGCCACAGAACGACAGGTCGAAAACCGGTTGCCTCGCCGGGTTCCTTGTGATTTTCACTGCGCTTCTCCCGATCGTTCTCGGCATCATCAGCATCTTGGTCATCGTCGGCGGGGTCTTTTTCGCCATCATGGTCTCCGAAAGCGGAGAAACGTCAAGCACCACCACGTCGTCTTCTGTCACGGCCACGTCGACAGCGGCGACGCCCACCGCGCCGGGCGGGGATTCAAGCTTCGAACCGCCCGAGCCCTCGGGAAGCCCGGGCTATATCCGCTAACCGAATTATTTCCGCAGTTCGTGGTTCAGAGCTTCTAGCTCAGCACCGCCCGACATTTCCCGTGTGAGCTCGTCCAGTGTCACCTCGTCGCGTGAGGCGTTGAGTTCTTGGCGGCCGAGCTTCAAGATCGCGAAATGGTCGCCCACCATGTACGCATGGTGCGGGTTGTGGGTGACAAAGACGACGGCGACACCACGGTCGCGTGCCGAGGCGATGAATTTGAGCACCACTCCCGATTGCTTCACGCCCAATGCTGCGGTCGGCTCGTCGAGCACCACCACGCGCGCACCGAAGTAGACAGCGCGCGCGATGGCCACCACCTGGCGCTGACCGCCGGAGAGATTGCCGATCTCCACGTCGACGTCGGGAATATCAATCCCCATCTCATGTAGCTGCTCAGAACAGATACGCTGCATCTCAGCTTGCTTCAGCGTTCCGAAAGCACCGGTGAGCTCCTGGCCCAAGAAGAAATTGCGCCACACGCTCAGCTCGTCTACGACTGCGAGGGTCTGGTAGACCGTGGCGATACCGGCATCAATCGCGTCGCGGGGTGAAGAAAAGTTGGCGGGTGAGCCGTCGATAAGCAATTCTCCGCTCGTCTGTTCATGCAAACCCGCAAGAATCTTGATGAGCGTGGATTTTCCGGCTCCGTTGTCGCCGAGCACGCACGTGACCTCGCCTTCTTCGATGTCGAGGTCGACTCCGCGGAGGGCATCAAAGCTGCCGTAGGACTTGGTGATGTCCCGCAATTCGATGATGGCCATGGGCTACCTCCGCTTCGTGATGTTGGCGAACGACGTGTTGGTGAACACTGCGAAAAGCAGCATCGCGCCGAGGAAGAATTTGAACCAATCGGGATTCCACCCGGCGTAGACGATGCCCTGGTTCGTCATTCCGAAGATGAGCGCGCCGATCATCGTGCCGATGGCGGTGCCGCGGCCGCCCTTCATCGCGCAACCGCCGATGACGGCCGCGATAATGTACAGGAACTCGTTGCCCACGCCCTGGCCGGCCTGGATGGAATCGAACGCGAACAGCGTGTGCATACCCACGAACCAGGCAGCGAAACCGACGGTCATAAATAGTGCGACCTTGACGCGGCGCACAGGGACGCCCACGGCGCGCGCGGCTTCCTCATCGCCGCCGACCGCTGTGATCCAGTTGCCGAATTTCGTGCGGAAGAGAATGAACGAGGCAATGGCGACAAACAGCAACCACCAGACGACCGTGACGCTAATGCGCACATCCCCGATGTGAAAACTGCCGGCGAAGAATGTGCGCGCCGACGGGAAGCCCTCCATGTCGGCGATCGTAGGGGTAGCCACCTGACCGGTGACCAGTTTGGTCACCGCGAGGTTGAGGCCTTGGAGCATGAGGAAGGCCGCCAGGGTGATGAGGAAGCTGTCGATGCCTGTGCGTGAGACGAGAATGCCGTTGAGCGCACCGATGCCGAGAGAAATGAGCAGGGCAAGGCCCGCTCCCACCCACGAGTTCAGGTGCAGGTTGTAGTTGAGCATCGTCGCCGCGAGTGCCGCGGTGGTGACGGCGACACCGGAAGACAGGTCGAATTCGCCGCCGATCATGAGTAGGCCGACGGCGAGAGCCACGATGCCGAGAGTCGAGCTAGCGTAAAGGATCGTCGCTATCGCCTCGAACGAACGGAATGCGGGCGCGACGGCGAGAAACAGCGCGAGGATGACCAGGAAACCGAGCAAGCTGGCCAACTCCGGACGGCGGATCAGCTTCGCTAAGCCAGTGTGAGTCCTGAGTCGGTCGTCCGGTGCCGTGTCCTGCGGTGAGACGTGGGCTGTCACGTCTTTGTCCGGCTGCGGTGCGACTGTGCTCATCGCAACCCCTTCTTCGCCGCCTCAGCGACCTTGTCCACGTTCGTGCCGTCAACGAAACTGGGGCCGGTGAAGACTGGTTGGCCGCCGCCGAAGGTGCCGCCGTTGCGCTTGGCCACCCACAGCGAATCCACCGCCAGGTACCCCTGCAGGTACGGCTGTTGGTCCACCGCCCAGGCGATTCGGCCGTCGGCAATCGCGTCGACGAGCTCCGCGTTGGTGTCGAAGGTGACCACCTGGGCTTCCGCGCCCGACTGCTTCACCGATTCGGTGGCACGCATGGCCACTGGGGCCTGCAGCCCGAAAACGGTGTCGAAACTGGAGTCCTGGCTAAGCTTCGAGCTGATCGTCGCTTGCACCGAAGTCAGGTCTTGGCCGTTGACGTAGAGGTGCTCGACCTCGCCGTCGTCAAGCCCCTGCTTCACTCCGTTACAACGCGCTTCCTGCGAAGAATTTCCCTGCTCGTGAATGACGCAGAGAACCTTCTTCTTCCCTTCTTCTTTGAGCCTCTCGCCTGCCCTGGTGCCGGCGATGGTCTCGTCCTGGCCGAAGAAACCGCTGAGCCCGTAGGTTGTGTAATCGTCCATACCGGCATTCAGCCCAACCGTTGGGATTCCCGCGTCGACGGCGTTCTGTGCCGCGGGACCGATGGCTTCGGCATTCGGCATGGTCACGGCAATACCGTCGACATTGGAATCGACTGCGGAGCGAACGAGATTGGCCTGGTTCGGCGCTTGCGGGTCGGAGGAATACCGCAGCTCGATATTGTCTTTTTTGGCTGCGTCCTCCGCGCCCTTGCGCACAAGATCCCAGAAGGTGTCACCGGGGGCGCCATGCGTGACCATCGCGACGACGTACCGCGGGGTGTCCACCCCGCCGGCGGTGCCGTCAGAACCGTCGTTGCGCGGTGCCCCACCGGTGGCCGAGCACCCCGCCGCAGTCAGTCCGACAACTGCGACGATAGTCGCTGCCTTGAAAAGTCTTCCGATTTTTAACACCTATACAGTGTGCCCCGCGCAGCGAAGGAAACCCGCATTCCAGAGCGACTTGACCGATTCAGAAGACTGCTCGCCGCATGCGCGAACTTAGATATCGGAAAGGCCCGGCCCGATCGGCACATCATCGACGATCGGCGTGAGTTCTTCCATGGCCGCCTTCATGTCGGCGATGTCCGCCTCATCTCCCTTGGAATGGCGGAACATGTAGGTTGTCACCATCGCGTTGCCCATGTTCGTGGTGCAGAAGAATTGGCGCAGATCCGCCGGCGGGTTCTTCGCGCACGCGAAATAGCGTCCCTCGACGGTGAATTCGAGGTTGTCGAACGACACGACCTCTTCCCCGTTCTCCCGTTGCTGTCGCTGATAGTCCTCCGCGGTGAAGGTCCGGAAATCATCGGCCGCCTGCTTCGGGTCGTCCGGACACACGCTGTACGCGTCACCCTCTTCGAGGTAAGCGGCGCCGACTGAATATTGCCACTGACCTGAGCCGTCCTGATAGAACTTATTCCAGCCTCCGTCCATATCGTTGCTGAAGTTCGGGTCATGCGGCAGCTGGGCGAAGAACTCCGGCATTTTGTCCTGGAGTGCGTTGATGCTCACTTCTCTGTCGCACGCTTTAGGATCAGGCTGCTCCAAAGTCGCGGAAACGGTCGCTTCGTCTTGCGCGGCATTTTCTTGGCCACTGTCCGTCGCTTCCGTCGAACCATTGTCGTTCGTAGCGCCGCCGTTGTGGCTTGAGCAACCCACCAGCAACGCCGACGATGCCGCAAGTGCTAGTACGGCCGTGTTCACTCTTCGCATGCATCCCTCTTCGCTCGCTCAACGTACGGGCCTGTTTTGCTCGCAAGATTACACACGCGGGTCAACCTGGGATGCGAAGTTTATGAAAGCGTTGTGCAGCGTGGCTGCGACGCCGGTGTGGTGTCCGCTTTTAGGACTCTTCGAGGCGCTTGAGCTCGACCTCAGGGTCGAAGTCCGGCTCCGGCCACTCCAGGTCAAGCTCGCGCAGTGCCTTCAGCAGCAGGGTCTTGACCACGGTGCGGCAATAGTCCTTGTCATCGGAAGGCACGCAGTACCACGGGGCGACGTCGGTGGATGTGCGCTTAAGCGCGATCTCGTAAGCCTCCTGGAACTCGTCCCACAGCATGCGGTCTTCGATATCGCCCGGGTTGTACTTCCAGTGCTTGTCCTCGCGCTCAATGCGCTCGCGTAGGTTCTCGCCCTGGAATTCCTTGGAGATATGCGGCATGACCTTGATGATCTTGGTGCCCTTCGCTGCTGCTTCAGCCTCGAAATCCACAATCGCGCCGTAGCGGCGCTCGATCTCTTCCGGCGGTGCCAGTTCGCGGACGCGCTGCACCAGCACATCTTCGTAGTGGGAACGGTCGAACACACTCACCATGCCCGGCTCAGGCAGGTGCGGTGCGATCCGCCACAGGAAGTCGTGCTTCTTCTCTTCCTCGGTGGGTTTACCGAAGGCCGTGATCTGCACGCCCTGCGGGTCGAGCACATCGCCCACGACTTTTCGGATGATCCCGCCTTTTCCGGAAGTATCCATCCCCTGGAGCACAAGCAAAATAGATCCAGTGCCCTCAACGCCGGCGCGGGCATTGGCGTACAAGCACTCCTGGAGATCGGCGACCTCTTCGTCGTATTTTTCAAATGCCTCGTCGACATTGCTCTTTTTCACCCCAGGCGTGGAGTCCGGGTCCACATCCGCGAGCACGAAATCTTCATCGACGCGGAGCGCCTCAGCTTCCTTGATCGATACCTTCGCCATGGCTCGGTGTACTCCTACTTATCGGCAGACGGGGTGGTTGTCTCGGGCGCTTCCGGCTCCGGGACGAGCTCGGCTACAGCAGTTGCGGAATTCAGCTCCGTTTCCTCGGTCACATCAGGCGCGACGACACCACCGGGTGTTTCAGACTGAGTATCGGTCAGCACGACATCGCTGTCAGTGCCGGTGCCGGTGTCAGTATCGGTGTCGTCGTCGACACCGCTGTCTTCCCCGTTCACGATGTCGGGGGCATCGGCGGCATTGGCCTGGATGATGTCGTCGAGGACGGCGTGGATATACGGCGAGGCGTTGTCGCCGGCGTACTCGGTGGACATCTCCATGGCGTTGGCGATGGAGATCGGCGGGGCGACCTCGTCGTTGTACAGGATCTCCCAGGTTCCCACGCGCAAGATAGCGCGGTCGACCGCTGGGATGCGGTGCAGCTCCCAATCCTCCGACAGGAATCGCTCGATATAGTCGTCGATCTCGTCGAGGTTCTCCGCCGCGCCGGCGATGATCTCTCGCGTGTAAACCGCGATGGGTGCGACAGCGTTCACGGGGTCCTGTGCCAGTGCGGCACGTTCCTCGACGATGGCGACCGGGTCGAGGTCGCGGGTCTCCGCTTCGAAAAGGATGTCTACTGCGCGGCGGCGTGCACGGTAACGCGCACCATGACGTTTGTAATCAGGCATGTTCGCAAAAGAAGAATCAGGGGCAGGGACGATCAGGTGAAGTGAAAAATGAGGTGGACTCGGGGCTGAGTCCACCAGAATCGGAGCAGTTGGGGACCGCTCCCGTCAAGACACAAGGCCTTGCATAGGTCGTTTAGTGTATAGGTCGTTTAGTTGCTCACGCGGGAGAGGTACTCCCCAGTGCGGGTATCCACCTTGAGCACGTTGCCGGTCTCGATGAACAGCGGGACCTGGATCTCAGCACCGGTCTCCAGGGTCGCCGGCTTGGTGCCGCCGGAGGAACGGTCGCCCTGCAGGCCCGGATCAGTGTGCTCGACCTTCAGGTCCACGGAGATCGGCAGCTCGGCGAACAGTGCCTCGCCGTCGTGGAAGGAAACCTGAACACGCATGTTCTCCAAGAGGAACTTAGCGGCGTCGCCGAACTTGTCAGCGGGGAGTTCGAACTGCTCGAAGGTCTTGTCGTCCATGACGACGTAGCTGGTGCCGTCGTTGTACAGGTAGGTCATGTCACGGCGGTCCACCGTCGCGGTCTCAACCTTCACACCGGCGTTCCAGGTCTTGTCCACGGTCTTGCCGGAGACGACGTCCTTGAGCTTCGTGCGGACGAACGCGGGGCCCTTGCCCGGCTTGACGTGCTGGAACTCGATGATCTGCTGCAGCTTGCCGTCAACCTTGAGCACAAGGCCGTTCTTGAAATCAGCGGTCGTTGCCACGATATTCTCCCTTAATTCGGCTCGGTGGGTGATTCAAACACAGCTATGCTACACCACCGCCAACCGCCGACCACTAACTCTGGCGGATTGACTGACAATCAGTCGTGGCAGAGAGCTCACTGTTAAAGAACGGTGAGTTCCTTCGGTGCCGGGGTGATCACCTTCGGCGCACCGGAGGTGATGATGAGAGTGTCCTCAATACGCACACCGCCCTTACCAGGCACATAAATGCCAGGTTCAATGGTGAGCGTCATGTTCCCCTCCAGCACGCCTTTGCCGCGCGTCGATGCCGCCGGACCTTCATGCACGTCGAGCCCGATACCGTGACCCGTGGAATGCACGAAGTAGTCGCCGTACCCAGCAGCGTCGATAATGTCGCGGCATGCCTTATCGACGTCGACAAGTGCGCGCCCCGGCGTCGCCGCCGCAACTCCGGCCTTCTGTGCCTCCAGCACGATCTCGTAGATCTCCCGGTTGAAATCCGACGGCTCGCCGATGCAGAACGTGCGCGTCATATCTGAATTGAAGCCGAGGTAATGGGCACCGAAATCGATGGTGACCAGGTCCCCGTCGGTCAACTCCCGGTCGCCGGCAGCGTAGTGCGGCAACGCCGAATTGGGGCCCGATGCGACGATGGTGTCGAAGCTGACGCGCTCGGAGCCCAACAGGCGCATCCGGTATTCCAGATCAGCAGCGACCTGCTTCTCAGTCCGGCCGGCGCGCAGCTCACCAGCGTCGATAAGCTCGCGCAGCGCAGTGACCGCGATATCCGCTGATTCTTCAAGTTTCTGGAGCTCGAAATTATCCTTGATCAAGCGGATCTGCTCGACAACGCCTTTGACGGGCACGAGCGTGACCGACTCCGGGGTGGCTTTGTTCAGGCTGTCGAGCTCATCCACCGTGGTCCGCGAAGGATCGAAGCCGACTCGCCACCCTTCCGGCACTGTCGCCAGAACAGCCGGACCGGCATCGCGCTGAATGATCGCCTCGATATCCGGAACTTCCTCGGCGATCTGCGTGGTATAGCGGCCGTCGGTGGCGATCGCGGCGGACAGATCCTTATTCATCAGCAATGCGCCGTTGGAACCGGTGAAGCCGGAGAAATAGCGGACATTCGTCGGATCCGTGATCACGAACGAGTCGATCCGCTGCGCTGCAAGTGTCGCGGACAGCTTGCGGCGGCGGGTCAGAAAGCGGGAATCGGCGAAACTCATGGTTTAACGTCCCTCCTCAGGAAGTAGTCGAGTGCCATGTCGTAGCCGTCCGTGCCTAGGCCGGCGATGATGCCGGTGGCAATCGGCGACAGGTACGAGTGGTGGCGGAACGGTTCGCGCGCGTGCACATTCGAAATATGCACCTCGATGAAACCGGGGGTGCCCTGCAGCTCAACGAGGGCATCGCGCAGCGCTACCGACGTGTGGGTGAACCCTCCCGGGTTGATGATCACGGGCCAGGAGTGATCAGCTGCCTCGTGAACAGCGTCGATCAATTCGCCCTCGTGGTTCGACTGGATGAATGCGATCTCAGCCCCGCCCTGCTCGGCACGCTCCCAGAGGCGCTGCTCGATATCGGCCAGCGTCGTCGTGCCGTACACATCCGGCTGCCGCTTGCCCAACCTGTTCAGGTTGGGGCCGTTGAGTACCAGAATCTTCACGGTGGCCTCCTCGCCGAGGGAGTTGATGTCAGATAAGCGTCACGATGACAGTTCAGTGTACGCGGATCGGAGCTCCTCGATCTCCGCATCCTCGATTCGGGTGGTGCTGCCAATGCCATCCAGCACAACGAAACGGATCTGGCCGTTGCGGTTTTTCTTGTCGTGCGTCATGCCCTCGAAGAGCTCATCGAATGCGCCAGCCTCGTAGGTCGTCGGCAGACCGATTCCTTCGAGGATCTCGCGGTGAAGCTCCACCACGTCGTCGTCGATAAGCCCGCGATTGCGCGCGAGAATAGCGACGAACATCATGCCCACCGCGACGGCATTGCCGTGACGCCAGCGGTAATTCTCGCGCTTTTCAATTGCGTGGCCGAGCGTGTGGCCGTAGTTGAGGATCTCACGCAGCGAGGACTCCTTGAGGTCCTGGGCCACGACGGCCCCCTTCACCGCGACGGAGCGCTCGATGAGCTCTGCGGTTTTCTCGGCCGGGATGCTGCCACCGGCGCGGTAGATATCCAAGATGATCGGGTCGGCGATGAAGCCGGTCTTGATGATCTCGGCCGAGCCGGCGATGAATTCCTCCTCCGGCAGCGTCTCCAGACGGTCGAGGTCGATGAATACCGAATCCGGCTCGTGGAAAGCACCCACAAGGTTCTTGCCCGCGGCGGTATTGATGCCGGTCTTGCCGCCGACGGCCGCATCGACCATTGCCAAAAGCGTCGTGGGAACTTGGACGACCTTGATGCCGCGCATCCACGTTGCAGCGACGAAACCAGCCAAGTCGGTCGTCGCTCCCCCGCCCAGGCCCACGACAACGTCCTGACGGGAGAAATTCTTCTCGCCGAGGGTGTTCCACAGCTTTTCTGCGACAGCGAGCGACTTGCCGTCCTCCGCATCCGGAATCGGGGCCAGCGTCGCGCTGATGCCGTTGTCCTCCAGCTGCTGTTGGAGAGATTCCGCCGCCGCGGTCAGCGGATCCTGGTGAACGATCAACGCCTGACGGGCACCGATCTCAGCGATGCGCTGCGCCACCTGGTCATCCAGGCCGTGATCGATCCGGACGGTATACGGCGACGGTCCTGCGACCTGAATATCGGCCATGGCGGTTCTCCTTTGTTGAGAGGCGGCGTTGTACGTCTGTGCCACTGCTGGACTGTGCTGGACTGCCAGCTGGGCCAGGTTCTCCGCTAGCGGGTATCGATGAGAGCGAGAATCTCTGCCACGAGGCGCTGCGGCGGACGCGAATCGGTGCGCACCCGGTGCATCGCCACCTCGCGGTAGTACGGCTCGCGGGACTCCAGCAGGGCGCGGTAATGCGCCTCCGGATCGTCGGCTTGCAGCACCGGGCGGGAATCATTGCCCGAGGTGCGGCGCACGCCCTCCTCGACCGAGACATCGATCCAGACGACATGGTGCGCCTGAAGGAGTTTGCGGGTGGATTCGGTGAGCACCGCGCCTCCGCCAAGGCTGACCACGCCACCGGACGCGAGCGAGCGTGCGACGTATTCTGCCTCGACCTCGCGGAAACGTTCCTCACCAAGCTCGCTGAAGACCTCACCGGTCGGCTTGCCTTCGCCCTTAGCAATCAGGTCGTCGGAATCGACGAGTGGCAGGTTCATGGCGCGGGCGAGACGGCGCCCAATCGTGGATTTTCCGGCACCCGGCGGGCCGACGAGGACGACGCGGGGTGAGCCGTGGACGACGGGTTCCTCCGGGGCGCCGAACGCGGCGGCGTCTCCGTGGGAACCGACCGGCTCGCCCCCGCCGGGCAGGATCTGACTACGTTGACGCGTGCTCGGTGCCGGGGTACCGGAGGTGGCCGGGAAGCGTGCCGGACGCTGATGGCCCGTTACTGGATTAGTCATTTCCGTTTCCTCCGAATGCGAGACGCTCAGACACGTAGTGCTTATACGCTTCGACGTTCCGTTTCGTTTCCTCAACACTGTCTCCGCCGAATTTCTCCAGCGTCGCGCGAGCCAACACGAGTGCGACCATTGCCTCAGCGACGACACCGGCAGCGGGCACCGCACACACGTCGGAACGTTGGTGGATGGCTGTGGCCTTCTCCCCCGTCGCCATGTCGAGCGTCTGCAGCGCGCGGGGCACGGTGGAGATCGGTTTCATCGCCGCGCGCACGCGCAGCTGCTCACCGTTCGTCATGCCACCTTCGAGCCCGCCCGCACGGTTGGTGGCGCGATGGACACCATTCTCGTCGCGGAGAATCTCGTCGTGCGCCTCCGAACCGCGGCGACGCGCTTCCTCGAAACCATCGCCGACCTCGACGCCCTTGATCGCCTGAATGCTCATCAGGGCCGCGGCGAGTTGCGCATCAAGGCGCGTCTCACCGGAGACATGGGAGCCGAGCCCGATCGGCAGGCCGTCCACGATGACCTCGACAATGCCGCCCAAGGTGTCGCCCGCCTTCTTCGCCGACTCGATTTCGGCGATCATGGACTCCTCCGCGTCCTTACCGAAGGCACGCACGGGAGATTCATCGATCGCGTCAATGTCGCTGAACTGCGGGGACGGACCATCGTACGGATCAGAGGCACCGATGGAGATCACGTGGGAGTAGACCTCCACGCCGAGCACCTCCCGAAGAAACGAGCGCGCGACAGTCGCGGCCGCCACGCGGGACGCAGTTTCGCGTGCCGACGACCGCTCCAGCACCGGACGTGCCGCATCAAAGCCGTATTTGACCATGCCGGAGAAATCCGCGTGGCCCGGGCGCGGGCGCGTCAGGGCTGCGCCGCGGCCGGAGTTCATGGCCTTGGCCACGTCGGGATCGTCATAGTCCAACGCGTCCGGCGACATGATCGTCGTCCACTTCGGCCACTCAGTGTTACCGATCATGATGGCGATCGGACTGCCGATGGTCTTGCCGTGCACCACGCCGGTCAGCAGGGTCAATTCATCCTGCTCGAACTTCATGCGTGCGCCACGGCCGTAGCCGAGCCGGCGACGCGCGAGCTGGTGGCCGATCTCATCCGCGGAGACAGTGACCCCAGCTGGCATATTCTCGACCAGTGCGACAAGCGCCTGACCGTGGGATTCACCTGCGGTAGTCCAACGAAGCATGCAGGCATTGTCTCATATTGATGTCAGGAAAGTGCTAGCAAACCCCACGATCCAGGCAGCAGCGAGCATAGATGGCCCGTGGGCCATGGCCTTCGCCTTCTTGATTAGCAGCGCTACCACGGTGAACATGCTGGCAAGAAGCATTGCCGCGAGCACTGCGCCGGCCCCTCCAACCAGCGCCATCGCTACCCCCAGGGGCACCGCCAGCTTCACGTCTCCCCCGCCGATCCCGCGGCCCATGACCAGGTACGCCCCGGGCCAGATGAATCCGAACGCACCGACCGGCATGGCCAGGCACGTAAGAAGCGCCGCTCCAGCCGCCGGCAAAGTCCACGCATCAGGCAACCGCCGTTGCTCCACGTCCACCACCCCGAGCACCACCGTCCACACCGCGACGAGAGCGCACATGATCACAGCGACCACGATCGCAGTCCCCGAGCTGACTGCTACGACCCCAGTTGAATCCCCCATGAGCATTACGCTAAAGCCACCCCACCACAGTGCGCACGCCAAGAATGCGCACTGTAATGCGCATTACTCAATTCAGTGGATCCGTTGACTCAGCTTGTGTCTGATCAACGGTTCTTGCGCGTCAACGGTTCTTGCGCGTGACCCCGGTGGGTGCGACCCATCCGACGTGGCGGAAGAGCGCTTCGCGCATCTCTTCGCGCGGGGCAGGCACACCTGTGAACTGCTCGAATTGGGAGTACGACTGGCAGGCGAGCATGACGAGCCCGCCGACGGTCAGGTGGCCGTTCGACGCAGCCCTAGTCGCCAGCGGCGTGGGCCAGGGGTTGTAGATGACGTCGAGAAGCGGAGCGTGCCCGAGCTCTTTTTCCCGCCCCTCGAGCGCGGCGGGAGGAACCGTGGAAATAATGAGGCCCACGCTCATCGCCAGCGGCTCGAGGTCACGGTTGAAATCAATGAAGTCCGCCTCCACGCCACCGAGCAGCGGGAGCAGCTCATCCGAACGGTCGGAGCGGTTGAGAACCGTGACCTTCTCCGCCCCGCGCTCGGCAAGCGACCACAGAGCGGGACGTGCGGTTCCGCCGCCGCCGATCACGAGAGCATGCCCGATCGCAGTTTGATTGCCGACGAGCTCGTCCAGCGCCCCCGCGATTCCCTCACAGTCAGTGTTGTCGGCGCGCCACGAACCGCCGTCGCGGACGAGCGTGTTCGCCGAACCGATCGCCTGTGCGCGCTCCGAGACATCATCGGCGAATTCGAGGGCCGCGAATTTCCCCGGCATCGTCACTGAGAAACCGCGGTATTCTTCCCCCGCCCCGCCGACGATGCCGGGAAGCTGCTCCGCATCGCATTCGATGCGCTCGTAGGTCCACCCCTCTAGCCCGGCCGCTTCGTAACCGGCACCGTGAAGGACCGGCGACAAAGAGTGCTCGACCGGGCTACCGAGGACGGCTGCTTTACCGCCGCCGGCGGGAATCGCTGTACTCATGTGCTCGTGCTTCCGCTTCTAGAGCGCCTGTCTGACTCTGCCCGACCTAGCGCTGGGAATCCAGGATGCCGGAATCGTATGCCTTCTGGACGTTAGCCTGGTGCTCTTCGAAGGTGTTGCTGAACAGGGTCGTGCCCTCGTCGTCGACGGTGACGAAGAACAGCCACTCGCCTTCCGCCGGGTGCTCCATCGCCTGGATCGCTTCCTCGGACGGGGATGCGATCGGGGTCTTCGGCAGGCCGTCCATGGCGTAGGTATTCCACGGCGTGACCTTCTGGCGGTCTGTGTCGCCAGTAGCCAGCTCGACCGATTCGAGGCCGTAGTTGACGGTGGAGTCGAACTCCAGTCGCATCGGTTCCTTGAGGCGGTTGAGGATCACGCGGGCGACCTTGTCGAATTCGCCTTCCGGCGCCTCGCGCTCCACCAGAGATGCTGCGGTGAGCAGATCGTACGGGCTAAGCCCCACGGCCTTGGCGCGACCGACGATATCGGTGCCGTTGTACTTGTCTGCCGAGCGAGTGATCAGGTCCTTCAGGATCGTCTCCGCGTCTGCACCCGGGTCCACGATGTACTCGCCCGGAGCAATGAGACCCTCGAGGCGCTTCGGGTCGCCCTTGTGCTCGTTGACCCGCTCGAGCGCCCATTCCGGCACACCGAGGCTGGCGGGATCGGAATTCGCCGCAACGTCGTGGAGGTCCTCCACCTTGACGCAGTCCTTGTTCTCGCCGTCGGAGCCGCACGAGACGTTCGAAATATTGGTGTAAATACCGAACCGGGTGTCGCCGCCGACGACCTTGACGTCCATGAGCGTCAAGCCGCCAGGAATCTTCAGCATGTCCACCTTGTTGGCAGGATCGAGCAGCGCGGCCACTGCCTCTTCGGCGCTCATTTTCTCCTGCAGGCGGTAGAAGCCCGGTTGGATACTGTCCGCATCCGGATTGGTCATCGCCGCATTCTGGAAGGCTTTGTCCGAGCGGACGATCCCTTTCTCGGCAAGCGCGGGGCCCATTGCAGTAAGCGAGGATCCTTCGGGGATCTCAACGACCTGCTCGACGCCATTGCCGGCGCCTTTGAAGTCGCTTCCAGTGGAGTTGCTGCGTGCAAAAGCAATGTAGACGACGGCGCCAATGATCAACAGGATCGATGCGACCAGCACCGCGACACCGCGGGTGCGCCCCCCAGACGTAGTTGCCGAGCTCACGTTCAGGTCTCCTTGGGTTCGGGCGACGTGCCCGCACCGTATGCGGCAGACGTATCTGACTGCTCCGGCGCGCCCATGTCGCGGTAGTTGTTTCGTCCGTCCAGCCAGGACTGGAGGATGGCCACTGCCGCGGCCTGGTCAATGACAGATCGTCCAGCTTTCTCACTCACACCGGATGCGCGCAGCGCGTGCGTCGCCTCCACGGTGGTGAGCCGCTCGTCGGCGTACCGGACCGGTACATCGCTGCGGCGCGAGATCCGGAAGCCGATTTCCTTCGCGTGCTTGACGCTGGACGAACCATTTCCTTGCAAATCGCGCGGAAGCCCCACGACGACTTCAACGGCGTCGTATTCCTCGATGATCTCCAGCAACCGTTCAATATCCGCGCCGTCGCGGTCTTTGAAACCCGTGACTCGCTTGACTGTCTCCACCGGGGTGGCCAGGCGTGCATCACGGTCAGAGGAAGCGACGCCGATCCGGACGGTGCCCACATCGAGACCGATGCGGCGGCCGTTCCCCGGGTCGTCGACCCCGGGGGTATCCGGATGAACTTTCATCGTTGGCGGGTTCCCTTTTCTCGTGCTGGAAGTGCCGTCGTTTCCACGGTAGTGCCACTCGGCACGGTCGTGGACCATGGACAGGGCGTGTCACGTAATCAATTCGTGACCTTCCTGAACCCTATCCTATATCTGGGCGATGCGGTCCCGAAGGGCTGCGAAGCCGGCATCAATGCCTGCAGCATCCGAACCCGAACCCTGCGCGAGATCCGGCTTGCCGCCGCCCTTGCCGCCGACATATCCGCCGAACAGGCCAACGAACTCGCCGGCCTTGACACCCTCGTCGACAGCTGCCTTTGTCGCAGCCACAGCGAACGGCACCTTGCCATCGGCATCCGCGGCCAGCACGATCACTGCCGGAGAATCACCGAAGCGGCCGCGCAGATCCGTTGCGATGGTGCGCATGTCGCCGCCGGTCGTGCCGTCGGGAAGCTTCACGCTCAGGTAGCGGAATGCCCCGACCTCTTCTGCCTTATTCACCAGCTCGCCGGTCTGGTTAGCCAGTTCCTTCTTGCGCAGATTCTCGATCTCCTTCTCAGCGGCGCGGAGGCGCTCGGTGAGCTGGGCGATACGCTCCGGAAGATCCTCAGACGGGGTCTTCATCTCGCCGGCGAGCAGGTTCGCAATAGCGGCTTCCTTGGAGAAGTACTGGAAGGAATCCATGCCCGAGTACGCCTCGATACGGCGTGCACCCGATCCGACAGACGACTCGCCGAGCACGGCCACCGGGCCGATCTGCGAGGAGTGGTCCACGTGCGTGCCGCCGCACAGCTCGATGGAGAACGGACCGCCGATCTCCACGACGCGCACCTCGTCGCCATAGTTCTCACCGAACAGGGCCATCGCGCCCATTGCCTTCGCCTCGTCCAAGGAGGTCTCGAAGGTGTTGACGGCAAAGTCCGCGTCGACTGCCTGGTTGGCGATGGTCGAGATCTCCTCGAGCTGCTCGGGGCTCAACTGGTCGGTGTAGTTGAAGTCGAAGCGCAAGTAGCCCGGCTTGTTCATCGAACCGGCCTGCACGGCGGTCGGGCCGAGCACCTGGCGCAGCGCCGCGTGAATCAAGTGCGTCGCGGTGTGCGCCTGACGGGCACCGTGGCGCCACGTCAGATCGACCTCCGCGCGGACGGTCTGGCCGACGTCCAGTCCGCCGTTTGCCACGGTCGCCTTGTGGACCCAGAGCTTCTTGTTGCCGACCTTCTGGACATCGTGAACGTCGAGGACCGTGTCGCCGACGATGATGCGGCCACGGTCGGCTAGCTGTCCGCCGCCCTCGGCATACATCGGGGTGACATCGAGAATGACCTCGACCTCGTCGCCCTGGGCGGCCTCCCCGACCTTCTCGCCGCCACGGACGAGGCCCAGGACCTTTCCTTCGTGGCTCAGCTCAGTGAAGCCGACGAATTCGGTCGGGTGACCGTCGATCCACTCACGGTAGAGCGACTCGTCAATATTGCCGTGCTTCTTGGCCTTGTTGTCGGCCTTGGCGCGCTGCTTCTGCTCGTCCATCGCTGCGTGGAAGGCATCCATGTCCACGTCCAGGCCAGCCTCGGCGGCCATCTCGAGGGTCAGGTCGATCGGGAAGCCGTAGGTGTCGTGCAGCTCGAAAGCCTTCTCGCCCGGAACCGTCTTCTGGCCGGCAGACTTGAGCGCCGTGGCCGTCTCGTCGAAACGCGTGGTACCGGATTCAAGGGTCTTTAAGAAGGCCTTTTCCTCCGCGACAGCGACGCGGAGGATGCGCTCGCGGTTGTCTGCGATCTCCGGGAAGGACGGTGTCATCGTGTCCATGATGGTGTTCATGAACGTCTCCAGCGTGTTGCCGGTGGCACCCAGCAAGCGCGCGGAACGCACGATGCGGCGCATCAGACGGCGCAGGATGTAGCCGCGGCCTTCATTCGACGGGGTGACACCGTCGAGAATGATCATCATCGCGGTGCGGGAGTGGTCGGCGATGACGCGGAAGCGCACATCGTCTTCCTGCTTGCCGGCGCCGTATTTCGTGCCGGTCAGCTTTTCGGCGGCCTGAATCACGGGTGCGAGCAGGTCTGTCTCGTAGACATTGTCCACGCCCTGCAGCAGGCAGGCGAGGCGCTCGATGCCCAGGCCGGTATCGATATTCTTCTTCGGCAGCTCGCCGACGATCTCGAAATTGCCCTTCTTATCGCCCTCGCCACGGATGGACTCCATGAACACGAGGTTCCAGATCTCCATGTAACGGTTGTCGTCGGCGATCGGGCCGCCGTCGGCGCCGTATTCCGGGCCGCGGTCGTAGTAGATCTCGGAGCACGGACCGCACGGGCCGGGGATGCCCATGGACCAGAAATTGTCCTCCATGCCCATGCGCTGGATGCGGTCAGCAGAAACACCGACCTTGTCACGCCAGATCTCAGCCGCTTCATCGTCGTCCGTGTAGACGGTCACCCACAACCGTTGCGGGTCGAGCCCGAAACCGCCATCATCCTGCGACTTCGTCAGCAGGTCCCACGCGAGCGTGATCGCACCTTCCTTGAAGTACTGGCCGAAGGAGAAGTTGCCCGCCATCTGGAAGAAGGTGTTGTGGCGGGTGGTGATGCCCACTTCCTCGATGTCCAAGGTGCGCACGCATTTCTGGATCGAGGTGGCCTTGCCGTTCTCGAACGGCGGGTTCTGCTGCCCCAAGAAGTACGGCTTGAACGGCACCATGCCCGCGTTGACGAACAGCAGGGTCGGGTCGTCGAGAATCAGCGAAGCGCTAGGCACGGGCGTGTGCCCAGCGTCGACGAAGTGCGAGGTGAACCGGTCGCGGATCTCATGGGTCTGCACAGAAGAATCCTTAAGCGTTAGTAAAGCGTTGACAGTGCGTTTCTCGTCGTTACACCTTACCCGCGCTACGCCATCTCACGGTCACTAGCTCACGGGCACAACGCTTACCCGCGCCTATTCTCCCCGCACCATTTCCCTCAGCCTCTCCGCATAGGACTGAATGCGTTTCTCCGCTCCATGGTCGGTGGGCTGGTAGTACCTGGCATCGTCGAGCCCTTCCGGCATATACCGTTGCTCCACTACACCGCGCGGATCGTCGTGCGGGTAGAGGTAGCCGACCGCATGGCCGATCTTCTTCGCTCCTTCGTAGTGGCCGTCACGAAGGTGCGGCGGAACGGCACCGGTGCGTCCGGCGCGGACGTCGGCAAGCGCTGCGTCAATCGCTTTGATCACCGACGGCGACTTGGGCGCGGTCGCCAAATGGATGGTGGCTTGCGCGAGCGGCAGGCGTCCTTCCGGCATGCCGATGAACTGGACCGCATTGGCCGCCGCCGTCGCCGTTTGCAGCGCGGTCGGATCCGCCATGCCGATGTCCTCGGACGCGTGGATGACCAGGCGGCGGGCGATGAACCGCGGGTCCTCCCCGGCCTCGATCATGAGCGCGAGGTAGTGGAGCGCCGCATCCACGTCGGAGCCGCGGATCGACTTGATGAACGCGGAGGTGATGTCGTAGTGCTGGTCGCCATCGCGGTCGTAGCGCACCACTGCACGGTCAACGCTGTTCTGCACGACCTCGAGGGTGATCGATTTATGCTCCCCGTCACCTGCGCCCTCGGCAGCCGCTTCGAGGTAGGTCAACGCGCGGCGCGCATCGCCCCCGGCAAGCAGGGCAAGCTGCTCGCGCGCGTCGTCGTCAAGCGTCACTGCTCCGCCTAGGCCTCGTTGGTCTTCGACGGCGCGGTCGATGACGGTCCTGATGCCGTCGTCGTCAAGCGATTCCAGCTTCAACAGCAAAGAGCGAGACAGCAACGGCGCTACCACGCTGAACGACGGATTTTCTGTCGTCGCTGCCACGAGCAGCACCGTGCGGTTTTCCACCGCGGCGAGCAACGCGTCCTGCTGCGTCTTCGAAAAGCGGTGCACCTCGTCGATGAACAGCACCGTGCGCTGCCCGCGCACGAGGTCCTGCTTGGCGCCCTCGAGCACCTCGCGGACCTGTTTCACGCCTGAAGACAGCGCCGACAACCCCACGAAGTTCTGCCCCATGGCGCCCGCGATGAGCGAGGCGATCGTCGTCTTGCCGGTGCCCGGTGGACCGTAGAGAACCACCGATGCTTCGCCGGAACCCTCCACCAATCTGCGTAACGGACGGCCTGGGCCGAGGAGGTGCTGCTGGCCCACGAGCTCATCGAGGGTCCGCGGCCGCATCCGGGCGGCAAGCGGCGCTGAAGACCCCGCGTCGAAAAAAGCGGTGCCCCGCGCAGCACTGCTGAGGCTCGCCCCGGATTGCCCCGAGCTACCCGAGCTCGACGGATCCGTGAACAAACCGCCCTGCGTCATACCAGCTGCTCCGCTACCCGGCGGGCAAAATCCGCCGTCACTGCATACGTCGGCTCCGTGCCCGTCGCCGCGTAGCGCGCCAGGGCATCGAAGGTGCCGGCCACATCCCTGCGGATCACCCGCGCCTCAGCTTCGTCCTCGGGCGCCTCCCCGTCTCCTGCTGCATCTTCCACACCCCGCACGTACTCGAGCAACGAGGCACTGAAAAACGCCCAGCCGATCAGCGCCGCGGTGATCTGCGCCTGCAACGTGTCGTGGTTGAGCACCGACGGCCACACGTCGCCGACTTCCGCCACCCACGCTTCAACGAAGACTGCCGTTTCATGCTCGCTGATCGGCCGCGCCGAAATGTACTGCGGGAAACCAGCGATCACCCCAGCGATATCCGCCACGACATCACGGAAACCAGCCCACTCATAGTCGAGGAATTGCGCGCGCTCAGCGAAAATAATATTGTCCGGCGACAGGTCGAACGGCGTGAACGCCCGCGACCCGCCGTGCAGCATGCGCACCTGCACCGTCTGGGCCACAGCAGCGACATCCGCGGGCACGTCAATGCCCATCTGCCGGATGATGTCCACGCCTTCTTCAATACGGTTTTCCAGCATCGCTTCACGCTGAATTTGGATCTCCCGCGCGCCGTCGATGGAGCGGAGCATGCGCGCCAGCAAAATATTGAAGCTCGTCTCCGCCCCCGCCGTTCCGGCATGCATTTTGCCCAACGACGTGCCCAGATTCCGCAGCAGACGCACGCGCGCCTCGTCGTCGGACTGGTCGAGCAGATCAGCGAAGGTCTCACCGTTGCCCACATCCGACAAGATCAGCGTGCGACGCTCGATGTCGTACCCCAGCAACACAGGACCAGGGCGCACATCTTCGCTTAACGACGTCGTGAACTGGTACGCCACCACTTCCCTCAAGAAAGCTGCGTCATCCACCTCGTCATTCGACTCCGGCGAATATTTCACCACGACTGACCGGTGAGGAAACACCGGATTATTCGCCACACGTAAACGCAGCACCGTCGTCGCACCGGTACCGCTGAGCTCCTCGGGGTCCGTCAACTGCTGCTGCCCGCCGTAGCGGTTGTTCAACACCGCTTCGGCAGTGGCGATGATTTCTTGGTTATCCAGCATGTTCAGACAGCCGGCGCAGAGCACACACGACCCCGGCCGGCCTCGCCCTTTTAGTTGTCCGCCTCGGCCTTGTTCTCAGTCTCGGCCTTGTCCTCGGCCGAGACATCCTTCTTCTCCGGCTTGAAGTCCACGCCGGTCTCCTTGCGCTGGGCAGCCGGAATCGTGCCCGGGGCGTCGGTAAGCGGATCGACGCCGCCGCCCGACTTCGGGAAGGCGATGACATCGCGGATCGAATCGAAGCCGCCCAGCAACGACACGATGCGGTCCCAGCCGAACGCGATGCCGCCGTGCGGCGGTGCGCCGTAGGAGAACGCGTCGAGCAGGAAGCCGAATTTCTCCTGTGCTTCCTCGTTGGTGATGCCCATGACGTCGAAGACGCGCTTTTGCACATCCTGGTTGTGAATACGGATGGAGCCGCCGCCGATCTCATTGCCGTTGCAGACGATGTCGTAGGCGTAAGCGAGCGCCTCGCCCGGCTCCTTGTCGAAGGTGTCCAGGTACTCCGGCTTCGGCGACGTGAACGCGTGGTGCACAGCCGTCCACTGGGAGTGGCCGAGAGCGACATCGCCGGAGGCCGTTGCGTCGGCAGCCGGCTCAAACAGCGGTGCGTCGACGACCCAGGTGAACGCCCAGTCACCCTCCTTGATGAGGCCGAGCTTGTTCGCGATCTCGCCACGGGCGGCGCCGAGCAGCGCACGGGAAGACTTGGTGTCGCCAGCCGCGAAGAAGATGCAGTCGCCCGGCTTCGCGCCGACGTGATCGACGATGCCCGCCTTCTCCTCGTCGGTGATGTTCTTCGCGACGGGGCCAGTGAGCTCGCCGTCCTCCTGCACGAGGATGTACGCCAAGCCCTTGGCACCGCGCTGCTTTGCCCAGTCCTGCCATGCGTCCAGCTGACGACGCGGCTGCGATGCGCCGCCGTCCATGACCACAGCACCGACGTACTCGTTCTGGAATACGCGGAACGGGGTGTCCTTGAAGAACTCGGTGCACTCCACCAGCTGGATATCGAAGCGCAGATCCGGCTTATCCGAGCCGTACTTCTCCATCGCTTCCTTGTAGGTCATGCGCGGAATCGGCGTGGTGATGTCGTAACCGATCAGCTTCCACAGCTCAACCAGGATCTCCTCGGCGAGCTCAATGACGTCGTCCTGGTCGACGAAGCTGGCCTCAATATCCAGCTGGGTGAATTCCGGCTGGCGGTCAGCGCGGAAATCCTCGTCGCGGTAGCAGCGCGCGATCTGGTAGTAACGCTCCATGCCGGACACCATGAGCAGCTGCTTGAACAGCTGAGGGGACTGCGGCAGTGCGTACCACGTGCCCGGACGAAGACGAGCCGGAACCAGGAAGTCGCGGGCACCCTCCGGGGTCGAACGCGTCAGAGTCGGCGTCTCGATCTCCACAAACTCGTGCTTGTTCAGCACGTCGCGGGCAGCTTTGTTCGCCTTCGAGCGCAGGCGCAGAGCCTCAGCCTGGCGCTCACGGCGCAGATCCAAGTAGCGGTAGCGCAGGCGGGTCTCCTCGCCGACCTCGCTGGAGGAGAAATCCTCCACTTGGAACGGCAGCGGCGCAGAGGTGGACAAGACAGTCAACTCGGTCGCGTTGACCTCGATCTCGCCGGACGCGAGATTCGGGTTAGCGGAGCCCTCCGGACGCGGCTCGACGACACCGGTGACCTTCACGCAGTACTCGCTGCGCAGGTCGTGAGCGGCCTCAGCCACCTCGGATTCACGGAAGACGACCTGGGCGTAACCGGAACGGTCGCGCAAGTCGATGAAGATCACACCGCCGTGGTCGCGGCGGCGGCCGACCCAACCAGTCAGCGTGACGGTCTGGCCGTCCATTTCTTTACGGAGATCCCCTGCAAGGTGAGTGCGCAGCACGGTTTCCTCCACGTCCTTCCACGTGTTGTCCAACTATTTCTCAACTCACGTGAGTCTACCGAATGGCCCCGGTGCATCTCCGTAGTAGGTTCCCACCCCCGGAACCTGCCTTAGTTATGGCATGATTTGGCCCATGACCTTTAAGAGTGGTGTGACGCCCTCCGGGCGTGGAGTCAGTACGAGCAGTGGCCCCAGCGGCGGCAGAGGCGGCGGCATGCCCATCATGCTCGGCGGCGGCGGCCTGGGCACGGTCGTCCTGCTCGTCCTCTACCTCCTTCTCAGCCGCGGTGGTGGCCTTGGCGGCGGCCCGGCCGAACCCGGCCAGCAGGCTCAGCAACAGCAGCAGCAGGGCGAAAACAACCTCGAACACTGCAGTGCTGAAGGCGCCGTGAACGAGTACGCCGATTGCCGCGCCGCTGCGATGGCCGATTCACTCAACGCTGTGTGGCCCACCGTGCTCCCCGAGCAGGCCGGCATCGAATACACCGAGCCGGGTCTGCGCCTGTTCCAGAACAGTGTCCAGACCGGGTGCGGTAATGCGTCGTCAAGCACGGGCCCCTTCTACTGCCCGCGCGATGAGCACATCTACCTCGACACCAGCTTCTTCGACCAGCTTGAACAGCTCGGCGGAAGCTCTGCTCCCTTGTCTCAGATGTACGTCGTCGCCCACGAGTGGGGCCACCATATTCAGAACCTCGAGGACACCCTCGGTCTGAGCAACTACGACGACCCGGGCGAGGACTCCGCAGCCGTCGCCATCGAGCTGCAGGCTGACTGCTACGCCGGCATTTGGGCATCCCAGGCAGACAAGGGCGAAAACGCCCTGCTCGAGCCCATCACCGAGGACCAGCTGAAGTCGGCGATTGAGACCGCCCGCGCCATCGGTGACGACCACATCCAGCAGCACTCCGGCCAAGACGTCAACCCGGATGCCTGGACGCACGGTTCCTCCGAGCAGCGCCAGGAAGCGTTCCTCAGCGGCTACAACAGCGGATCCATGGCCAAGTGCGACACCCTCAACCGCGGCGTGTACAAGGGTTAGGTCTTTAAGCAAGCGATGACAAAGGGCGACAACAGCAGCGATCAGGACGCTCAGCACAGCGCACGGCCCAGCAATCGCGCCGTGCCGTTTCTCGCGGCGTTCAATGAGATCGAGAGTTTCCTGCGCTCCGCGTTGGACGCGAAGAAGACCGACGGCTTCAACTGGATGGTCTCCAAGGCGGAAAAACGCCACATTGTCACCACCGGGCAGGCTAACGACCTCAAAGAATTCGCCGGGCTTAGGAACGCCATCAGCCACGGCGAATACCAGGACTACCGGCCCATCGCCGAACCCCTTCCCGAGGCAGTCGCCGAGATCGAGGCCATCCGCGACCAACTCCTCCACCCAGCCCTGGCCATCGATGTCATCGGCCACCAGGACGTGATCACGTTCTCGCCCGACGAGGACATTCACGAGGCACTCCACGCCATCCGCGACACGGGCATCTCCCAGTTCCCCATTTACGACGACAAACAGTGCCGTGGCGTCCTGACCACCAACACGATCGCCCGGTGGCTCGCCGACGAGCTCGGCGAAGACGATTCCATCGCCAACTCGAGCATCGAGCACGTGCTCACCTTCAACGAGCGCAAGGACAAGGCCGTGTTCCTTCCCCGGACCGCCACAGCCACCGAGGTCATTGCCGCGCTCACCTCCCCCTCGCGCAAGCAGGTCCTGCCCCGCCTCGTGATCATCACCGAGCACGGTCACAACAACCAGCAGCCTCTGCGCGTGATCACGCCCTCGAACCTGCCCGCGCTCTTCGACGCGGTCTAGTTCGGTGCCCTCGCTCTTCGATGCGGTCTAATTCGCCGCCCGCGCGGGATGCTGGTGAATCTGTTTACATTTCGCCCCGCTGCCACTTTACCCCAAAACGCGCTGACCTCTACTTATAAACAAGCAGACATGTCGGAGATGTAAACAGATTCACCGATGGGCCTGGACCAACTATTTTCCGGTAGATCCCCCAAGATCCCGCCCCACCAAAATCGGGCTTCAGTCCCCCAGCCCCTGCCCGAGCGGGCCTGCCAGCACAAGGCGCACGAGATACAGCGCCACCGCGGGCACAAAGAAGAACACCAGCGGCACGGAGAAACCGAGGGGCAGCTTGACGACGACCCACACCGCCCCGGCCACCACCGCCACCGCGATGAGCGTGCGGCCGAGGAACTGGAACGTGTGCTGGATCGACGATGTAGCGAGCTGAGCGAACCCTGGGGCCGGCGAGTTCTCAGCACCCGAACTACCCGAACTACCCGAGTTATCTGAACCGACCGACGCCAGCGCAAAGAACCACACGCTGATTCCGGCGATGATGAATGCTCCGGCCAACGCCAGAGCTTGGATCACCGTGAGCGCGAAACCGTCCACGCCGGCTTGAAAGACCACGAACTGCTGGTAAACCAAGAGCGCACCGGCAGCCAATAACAACACCCAAAACAGGGACACAGCTTTCCACCGCACGGTGAGCTGGCGAATGAACATGAGAGCGTAGCGGGAGCCCCGGCCCTGCACCATCTCTCCGACCACGACATTCGCGGAGCGCCAGGCGGCGCCGCCGGTCACCACCGGCAGCGAGGTAACCACCAGCAGCATATTCAGGATCACGATGTCCGCCAGCAGCGTGAACGCCGCCATGAACTTCGAGTCCGGGTGGAAAAACTGCATAACAGGTCCGCTACCTGACCATTAGCCCTTCACAGCGCCGGCGGCGACACCCTCGATAATGTGCTTCTGCGCGGAGACGTAGAAGATGATGATCGGGGTGATCGCCAGCACGAGCATGGCCATCATGGCACCCAAGTCGCGGTCGCCCTGCGAGCCGATGAACTGCTGAATCACGACCGGGATGGTGCGGTACGGGGTGGACAGGCCGATCACGAGGTACGGCAGCAGGTAGTCATTCCAGATCCACATCGCGTTCAGGATCGCCACCGTAATAGCGGTCGGCTTCAGCATGGGCAGCACGACGCGGAAGAAGGTGGATAGCGGGGAGCAGCCGTCGATATGCGCGGCTTCTTCGATTTCCAGCGGGATGGATTTGATGAAGCCGGAGAACATGAACACGCTCAACCCGGAGCCGAATCCGAGGTAGAGCACGATCATGCCGAGCGGATTGGCCAAGCCGAGGCGGTCGGCAATGACCACGGTCGGGAACATGACCATCTGGAACGGAATGACCATAGAGAACACGAATGCGTAGTAGAGAGCGCTCGTCCACCATGTCTTGACGCGGGTGATGTAGTAGGCGGTCATCGCGGAGAAGAACACGACGGCGACAACGGAGCTGATCGTGATCACGAAGGACCACACGATCGCCCACCCGAATCCTTCGCCTTGGATACCGGTGATGTAGTTAGTCAGCCCGGCCCACAGTTCACCCGTCGGCAGCGCGAACGGGTTCGTGGAGATGGCGAAGCGATCCTTGAACGAGTTCAACAGGATGAACGCGATCGGCCCGAGGAACACGATGGTGAGGAACACCAGCACCGCGTAGATGAGGACCTTGGAGCCGTTGGACACGGTCGATTCGTCCCCGGCCTTTTTCTTTTTGCTTATCGACGGCACGTTCCGGTCCGCCTTCTTATCCGCTTTGATACTCGTAGTCATGGTTTATGCCTCCACTTCCCTGCTGCGGGTGGCGCGCAGCTGGAACATAGCGATGGCGACGACAACGACGACGAAGATGACTGCCTTCGCCTGGCCGACGCCCTCGGCGCCCACTCGGTTGAACATGGTCTTGACGATGTTGAGGGCGACCATCTCGGTCTCGCCGCCGGGAGCGCCGTCGGTAAGCGCCAGGTTCTGGTCGTAGACCTTGAACGTGTTCGACAGCGTCAAAAACAGGCAGATGGTGATCGACGGCATCATCAGCGGAATGGTCACATGCCGCAGCTGCTGCCATTTGGACACACCGTCGATTTCTGCGGCCTCGATGAGCTCCGGTGGAACGTTCTGCAGGCCGGCGATGTAGATGATCATCATGTAGCCGATGAGCTGCCAGTTCATCAACATGATGAGGCCCGCGTAGCCGAAGCGCCAGTCGGCGGAGATCGTGGTCTCGTAATTAGCCAGCACGGCATTGATCATCGACTGCCAGGTGTAGCCCAGCACGATGCCGCCGATCAGGTTCGGCATGAAGAAGACCGTGCGGAAGAAGTTGGTGCCGCGCAGTTTGCGGGTCAAGATCCACGCGATGGCGAATGCGATGACGTTGACGGTGATGATGGACACCACCGCGACCAGGATCGTGAACAGCAGCGCGGAGACGAAGCCTTCACGCTCGCTGAACACGCGGGCGTAGTTGTCCAAACCGACCCAGGTGGCGTCGGTAATGGTGGTGAATTTAGTGAACGATAGTGCCGTGCCGACGATGAACGGCACGAAGAACGCGATGCCGAATGCGAGGAGCGTCGGCAGCACGAAGATCGGGAAATATTTCTTCAGTGTCTGTTGCATGATGTGATCCTCTGGTTGCTCCCGGCCCGCCTAATCCAACAGCGCGATCTGGTTGGCCATCTCGTAGTTCCAGTCTTCCTTGAGCTTGTTCACCAAGTCCTGCCACGTGAGATTTCCGTTGGCGTACTGGGCGAGGTTCTGCCCGTAGAGGTCACGGAACTGCTGGTTCGGGGTGTACTGGAAGTCCCACGGAAGCGCTTCTGTCTCAGTGTCATTGAGCGCTTCCTGCACTTGGCGCGCCAGCGGGTCGTCCGGGACGTCGTCGACGTCGTAGTTTTCGAACGGAGCGATGAACCCGAGGTCGTTGACAACGAGTTCTTTGCCTCGCTCGGACAGGAAGAGCCACTTCAGGAAGTCCCTTGTGGCCTGCTGGTCTTCCTCGCTGGCTTTGTTGTTGACCGACAGGAAGTTCTCGGTGCCGACGTTGATACCGACGTTCTCCTCGTTCGGTAGCCCCATATACATCGGCATGAACTTGACCTTGTCTTCCTTGACCACGTTGCCGCCCTCACCGGAGATCTGCCCCCAGGCCCAGTTTCCGTTTTGCACCATGGCTGCTTTGCCAGTGGCGAATTCAGCCATGGCATCAGACACGGCACGCGCAGATGCCAAGCTCGGCTTCACCGTGGAATTCTGCAGGTACAGGTCGAAGAGGTTGTGGTAGTTCTCGCCGTAGGTGAACTCCACATCGGCCATATCGGAGAAGTCCTGAATGCCGCGGTCGGCGATCTCGTAATGAAGGGGACCATTCATGAGGTGGTTGGTCCAGCGCCATTCTTCACCGGCACTGAGCGATGTCGCGGCGAATACGCCCTCGATGCCCAATTCATCTTTGCGGGCCTGCATGTCCTCGGCGACGGCCTTCAAGTCGTCGAAGGAGTTGAGCTCCTCCATGGAGCCGACCTTCGCGTTCGGCAGCGCGAAGTAGGCGTCCATGATCTCTTCGTTGTAGAGGATGCCGAAGCCCTCCATGGCGAAGGGAATGCCCACTACTTGGTCATTCGCATTGGTGATCGGCTGAGCGTCGTCCTGCAGAGCCTGGGTGATCTCGTAGTCAGACATGTCGGCCAAGTAGTCCTTCCAGATGCCGTAGCCTTCTTGGCCGTTGATCTGGAACAGCGTTGGTGCGTTGGACTTGGCCATCTCGGCCTTGAGAGTCTGCATGTAGGAACCAGATGCGGCGGTGACCACTTTGACCGGAACGCCGGTCTGGGCGGTGTACTCTTCCGCGATCTGCTCGAACTGCTCCGCCTGCTCCGGTTTGAAGTTCAGGTAGTACACGTTCGGGCCGTTGTTCTGCCCGCACGCGGTGAGCAGCGACGCGCTCAACCCGACAGCGGCGACCGCCGCTAGTGCTCGGGTGGTCGGTTGCATGGGGTGTACCTCAATCATTGTTCTAGGGGTGGGTATGGGGATTGATTCAGTGTGGATTCAGGAGCTATCCGATATATCGGGATTGTCGGCAGTGTAGATACGCGCCTCATCAGGCCGCTCAGGCAAGATGGTGCGGAAATAGGATTCGGCGGCTTCTTCGAGGCGGACATAGCGTGACTCGTTCTCCGAGACGAACCAGCGGTGGTCGAGGATCTCGTGGAACACCTGGGCGGGCTCAAGCTTGGCTCGCAGAGCGGGCGGGGTGAGCGCCACAATCGGTTCGTACCGGTTCACCAACCAGTCCAGAGCGACGTCTTCGAGGGAAATGTCGCCGTCGTAGTGGAGTGCCCGGTAGACCTCCATTTCACCCAGGAGACGCTGCGCTTGACGGTCCTGGACATCGAGTCCGGTGAGCTGTTTGAGCTTGCGGCGGTTAAAGCCGGTGGAAAACACGGCGGGCTCAATGCTCACGCGGTACACGTCGACGTTTTCACCGGTGGGATTACCGTCGGCATCCACACCGGGCCGGGTGCCGTGGCTGATCTCCGTTTCACCGATATCGAAGCCCAGAGCTTGGATCTTCTCGATGTGCTCGGCGATCTGTCCGAACGCGTCGCCTTCGACGACCAGCTCGTCGGTCATCAAGCTCCACAGTTCGTGGTAGGTCGCGTCGACGGCATTGCCGAGGGCGATGACGTCCACGGAGGCGTCGATAAGCCCGCCTGCTTGAAGGTCCATGAGTTCGCCGATGATGTTGACGCGGGCGAGCTCGACGTCGTAAAGCCTGCGCCCTTGCGACAAGGGTGCGTGGAACTCACCCGTCTCCGCGTCGACAAGGTACGCGGAGAATTCGTCGGCGTCTCGGCGAAACAACGTGTTAGACAGCGACACGTCGCCCCAATAGAAATTCAGCAGGTGGAGGCGCACAAGCAGAACGGCGAGCGCGCGGATGAGCTTATTCACTGTCTCCGGGCCGAGAGCGCGACTGAACACGTCGCGGTACGGCAGGGAGAACTCCAAGTGCTCAGTGACCAGGCACGGAGTGAGCTCCTCGTCGCGTGCATCGTCGGTGCGGTGCGCGATCACTGCGACCGGCTTCACGCATGGGATGTCGAGATCCCGGAGCTTCTTCAACGTCCGGTACTCGTGATAAGCGACGGACTCACCGATCTCCTTGATCGCTAGCGCCAATCCGCCTGCTGAAATGAGCCGCACCGTGTGGCGCGAAATACCGCGCGGGTACGCCGCGAGTAGTTCTTCAGGCCAGTCCGCGAGAGGAACAGCCCACGGCAAGCCAAGCAGAACTTGTGCATACGCCGGCGACTGGACGCTCATTTTCTCGGACATGGACTGTTCACCTCACGGCGCGCGGCAGGCGCCTAGATCCTCTTTCCGGTCGCCTTGGAGAACACGTGGAGCCCGCCCTCGTTGACAGCGACGTGGATGATGTCGCCGCCCTTGATGCCGGACATCGGTGCCACGCGCACGACGATCTTGCCCGCGACGGAATCGTCGGTGCCCTCTTCGCGCCACTCGCCGCCCACGAGGTGGCCGTAGATATAGGAATCGGAGCCGAGCTCCTCCGTGAAGTCGACCTCGATGGGAACGGTGTGCTCGGTGCTCTCCGGCACGACGGTGAGCGCCTCCGGGCGGAAGCCGAGGATGACCTGGCCGTTATCTTCCGGAGTCAGGGCCTGGACATGCTCGGGCGCGAGCGGAATCGACGCACCGCCGAGCTTGGCCACATTGCCTTCGACATTGAAGGTGGACAGGTTCATTGCCGGCGAACCGATGAAGCCGGCGACGAAGACGTTATCCGGGTGTTCGTAGAGTTCGCGCGGGGTGCCCACCTGCTGCAGCACGCCGAAGTTGAGCACGGCGATACGGTCGCCCATCGTGAGCGCCTCAGTCTGGTCGTGCGTGACGTAGATCGTGGTGACGCCCATCCGGCGCTGCAAGCTGGCGATCTGGGTACGGGTCTGCACACGCAGCTTGGCGTCCAGGTTGGACAGCGGCTCGTCCATGAGGAAGACCTGCGGTTCGCGCACGATCGCACGGCCCATGGCCACACGCTGGCGCTGACCGCCCGAAAGGGCCTTCGGCTTGCGGTCCAGGTACTCCGTCAGGTCGAGGGTCTTCGCGGCTTCCTCGACGCGGCGATCGATATCGCTCTTGTCCATGCCCGCAATCTTGAGGGCAAAGCCCATGTTCTCACGCACGGTCATGTGCGGGTACAGCGCATAGTTCTGGAAGACCATCGCGATATCGCGGTCCTTCGGGGACTCGTGCGTGACATCGCGGTCGCCGATCAGGATGCGGCCCTCATTCGTTTCCTCCAGGCCCGCGAGCATGCGCAACGCGGTGGACTTGCCAGAACCAGAGGGGCCGACGAGAACGAGGAACTCACCGTCTGCAATTTCAAGATCAAGCTTATCGACGCTCGGTTTAACCGCCTTCGGATAAATCCTCGTCGCCTTGTCGTAGGTCACTGTGGCCATGTGCTTCTCCTCTTCCGGCGGGCGCGAACCGCCACCGGTCATCCATATTTCAAACCTTAGTTTGACCCTAACACCAGCTGGCCTGCGCTAAGTAGCTCACCTGCTCAAAGGTTTGTGCCCTTTTACCCCCGCGTTTACCCTCGTGGACATGACATCGCATCGTGTTAGCGTGATTGACCTGTTCAGCATCGGCATCGGCCCGTCGTCCTCGCACACCGTTGGCCCGATGCGCGCCAGCACCGCATTCGTGGAAAAACTCGGCCAGCTCCCCTCTGAAGTTCACATTGAACTGCGCGGTTCTCTCGCCGCCACCGGTGTCGGCCACGGCACCGACCGCGCCGTCCTCCTCGGCCTGGTGGGCTACACTCCCCTGACTACCGACCAGACCGTCGAGCCTGTCCCGGGAACACCGATTCCCGCGAAAGGCACCATCTCGGGCCCCGACGGCACTGTCACCTACGAGCTCACCTTCAACCCGAAGCCCGTCGCCGAACACCCCAACTGCCTCATCTTCGACGCATGGGCCGCTGACGGCACCCGCCTGGCCAGCCGCACCGAGTACTACTCCGTGGGCGGCGGCTTCATCATGGACCGCGCCGAGATGAACGAAGCCACCTCCGAAGGTGCTAGCACCGGCATCGCCGCCGCTACCGCAGTCGCTGAGGCGGAGGCTGAAGAGGCAACTGGATCCGGGGCAGCTGACTTAGACGACGGCACATACGCTTATGATTCCTCCGCGGACCTCTTGGCTGTCTGCGACGACACCGGTCTGAGCATCGCCGAGGTCATGGCCCACAACGAAACCATCCAGCGCGGCGTGACCGAGTACACCACCCACTTGGACGAGGTCTGGTCCGTGATGCAGGAATGCGTGAAAAACGGCATCACCACCGACGGTTCCCTACCCGGTGGCCTCAATGTCCGCCGTCGCGCCCCGCGCATGCACGCGATGCTGACCAGTGAGCAGCAACGCCACAACTCCGAGGGACTCGACGCCATGGAGTGGGTGAACCTCTACGCTTTGGCTGTCAACGAGGAGAATGCCGCCCACGGCCGCGTTGTCACTGCCCCGACCAACGGCGCCGCCGGCATCATTCCCGCCGTGATGCACTACTGCCGGGACTTCACCGCCGATTTCACCCCGGAGCGCGCCCGGGAATTCCTTCTCACTGCCGGTGCCGTCGGCGCAATCATCAAGACCAACGCCTCCATTTCCGGTGCCGAGGTCGGCTGCCAGGGCGAAGTCGGCTCCGCCTCCGCCATGGCCGCCGCAGGCATGTGCGCCATCCTCGGCGGCACACCTGCCCAGGTGGAAAACGCCGCGGAGATTGCTCTCGAGCACAACCTCGGACTCACCTGCGATCCAGTCGGCGGCCTTGTTCAGGTCCCATGCATCGAGCGCAATGCCATCGGTGCCGTCAAAGCGATCAATGCCGCCCGCCTCGCCAAATGGGGTGACGGTACCAATATCGTCTCCCTCGACGACGCCGTGGAGACCATGGCCGCCACCGGCCGCGACATGATGACCAAATACAAGGAGACCTCCGTCGGCGGCCTCGCCGTTCAGCTCGGATTCCCGGTGAATATCACCGAGTGCTAGCCCCACTATGAGGCCATTATGAGGTTTGGTTGGGCGTCTCTGGGCGCAGGGTGGATTTAGACGACGTTGCTTCCATGTCAACCAAAACTGACCTGGGGAAACAGATAGCCGATCCCCGGCGAGATGAAGGAAGATCCACTCGGGAATCTGACCGCGGTCGGCGGCCGCCACACGGCTGGTGGCCAACAAAGGGCCGACGACCGTCTCGCGGCCGGCGATCAAAACGCCGCTGGGGCCCAATAAAGGGCGGGCCCGATTGCCGCCCTAGCGTTCCGTGACCTCTGGGACGGTATCGTCCTCTGGGAGGAAGATCGCGTCGATAATCGCACCGGCATCGAGGGCGACAGTCTTCTGCGACTGGTTCTCGAGATTCTTCACGGTGATCTCGCCGGCTTCGAGCTCGCGGTCACCTAGGACGAGTGCGGTGTGAGCGCCGGAGCGGTCCGCCCCCTTCATAGCGCCCTTGAGGCCGCGGCCGCCGTACACCATGTCGGCGGAGATGCCGTTGTGGCGGAGTTCGTCGATAAGCGTGGCCATTTTCTTGGTCGCTTCGGGGCCAATTCCGACGCCATAAACCTGGACGCGCTGGTCGACCCCATCGAGGGTGACGCCTTCGGCTTCGAGGGCGAGGACAGCACGGTCGACGCCGAGGCCGAAGCCGATGCCGGAGAGGTCCTGGCCGCCGATCTGCGCCATGAGGCCGTCGTAGCGGCCGCCGCCGCCGATGCCGGACTGTGCGCCGAGGCCGTCATGGACGAATTCGAAGCAGGTCTTGGTGTAGTAGTCCAGGCCGCGGACCATGCGCGGGTTGATCACGTACTCGATGCCGAGGTCGTCGAGGGAGCCGGTGACGGTTTCAAAGTGCTCGCGGCACTCGGCGTCTAAGTGGTCGAGCATGAGCGGAGCATCAGCGGTCATCTCCTGGACCTCCGGGCGCTTGTCGTCCAGTACACGCAACGGGTTGATCTGGGCGCGGTGGCGGGTCTCCTTGTCCAGCGGCAGATCGAGGAGGAAGTCCTGGAGCTTCTGGCGGTAGGCCGGGCGGCAATTGCGGTCTCCCAGGCTGGTCAGCTCGAGGCGGAACCCGGTGAGGCCAATGGAGCGGTAGCAGCGGTCGGCGAGGGCGATGACCTCGACGTCGAGAAGCGGATCGTCGACGCCGATCGCCTCGACTCCGACCTGCTGCAGCTGGCGGTAGCGACCGGCTTGCGGGCGCTCGTAGCGGAAGAACGGGCCGTAGTAATTGAGTTTGACGGGCAGCTGGCCGCGATCGAGATTGTGCTCGATCACCGAACGCATGACGCCTGCGGTGCCTTCTGGGCGCAGGGTGACCGAGCGGTCGCCGCGGTCGGCGAAGGTGTACATCTCCTTAGAAACGACGTCGGTGGACTCCCCCACGCCGCGGGCAAAGAGGGTGGTGTCTTCGAAGACAGGCAGCTCAATGTGCTGGTACCCGGCGAGATGCGCCTGATTCACAAACTCGGAACGGACCGCGTGGAAGGTCGCGGATGCCGGCGGCACATAGTCCGGCACCCCCTTCGGCGCGGACAGGGGCTGGAACTTCTCGGCTTTCTGCTGGGTATCGCTCACGCCGGTCGATCTTAGCGCGAACGGCCTGCGGCGCTGAGATACGGGTTTGTGGCGCGTTCTTGTGCCACTGTGGTCGCAGGCCCGTGGCCGGGCAGAACAGTGAGCTCATCGTCGAGATCCCACACGGGACCGGCGAGGGTGCGGTCCATCGCGGCCGGGTCACCCAGTGGAAGGTCCGTGCGGCCGATGGAACCGGCGAACAGCACGTCGCCGGCGAAGACGACCTGCTCGTCGGAGGCAGCAATGAGCAGGCACGACCCCGGCGAGTGCCCCGGAGCGTGGACGATGCGGAAGTCCATGCCCGCGAACGTCATGGTCTCCCCCGCTGTAAGGTGCCGCAGGTCCTCGGGTTGCTTCATGGAGTCGACCTCGAAGATCCGACCGAAGTCGCCGGGCGCGCCCCACTGCGGATCGAGCATCACTTCATCGTCGGGGTGGATGTAGACAGGCACACCGAACTCGGCGCAGTCACGGGTGTGGTCGATGTGGCCGTGGGTGAGCACGACGGAGACGAGCTCCGCACCCGCTTCCTCGACGATCTTCATGACCTGGGCGTGGGAATCCTTGCCCGGGTCAATGACGAAAGCCTCGGGCTTGGAGCCCGAGGCGGAGTCCGCCGACGCAATGACGACGTAGGTGTTGGTGCCGAACGGCCCTGCGGTGAATCCTGCGATCTGCATGGCCGCCAGTGTAGACGGCATGCGCGACCATGCCGCCGGAAATTACTTCGACAGTGCTTCTACGGCAGCGTCATAGTCGGGCTCGTCGGCGATGTCGTCGACGAGATGAGTGTGGATGATCTTGTGGTCGGCATCGGTGACCACCACGGAGCGCGCGAGCAGGCCCTTGATCGGCGAACCTTCCATGATCACGCCGTAGTCCTCGCCGAAGGTAGAACGGAATGCGGACGCGCTGACGACATTGTCGATGCCCTCGGCACCGCAGAAACGCTGCTGCGCGAACGGCAGGTCCTTGGACACGCAGAGCACCACGGTGTTGTCGAGGCCAGCTGCGAGCTCGTTGAAGCGACGCACCGACTGCGCGCACACGCCGGTGTCCACGGACGGGAAGATATTCAACACGATGCGCTTGCCAGCGAAGTCAGCGTCAGTGACGGTATTCATATCACCGCCTACCAGCTCGAAGGACGGCAGCTTCTCACCAACGGCCGGAAGTTCGCCGGAGGTGGTGGTCGGTTCATTGCGGAAAGAAATATCAGCCATAGCGCCCAGCATAAATAAAGGCCCGGCCGCACGCACTGGTATGTGGTGCAGTACTGATACTGTAATTACCCATCTGACCACCAACACCTACTGATGGAGGCCGAAGTCCGTGAGCAATAACGCGCAGCGCGGCAAAGACGCCCTGAAGGAACTCGACCGCGAGCTCAAGGCACGCGACCGCAAAGAGAAGAACAAGCCCTGGTCGATCGCGGCCATGGCGCTGCTGGTCATCGCTCTTGTCGGCGGCGGCATCTACTTGGCTGCCACCTGGGGCTCCGACGAGGATGTCGTTGCCGAGGAGGAAGCCGATAAACAGGACGAGCAGAAAGAGCAGGAGCAGCAGGAAGAGGTGGAGCCCGTCGCGCTGAATAAGAAGCGCACGACCCCGCTCGATCCGACCGTTACCTGCACGTACACCGAGGACGGCAACGGCGAGTTCTACAAGGGCCTGCCCGAAGCTGAAGGCGTATCGACGGAGGGCACCGTCGACGTCGCCCTCGACACCTCCGCTGGCCCCATCGGCATGACCTTGGACCGTTCCGTGTCACCGTGCACAGTCAACGCCATCGAGTACTTGGTCGAGGAGGGCTACTACAACGACACTGTGTGCCACCGCCTGACCACTGAGGGCCTCCACGTTCTGCAGTGCGGCGATCCGAGCGGTACCGGCAGTGGCGGCCCGGGCTTCCAGTTCGCGGACGAGTACCCGGTCGACGATGAAGCTGAGAGCAAGAACGCCAATGTTCTGTACGAGCGCGGCAGCATCGCCATGGCGAACTCGGGCCCGAACACGAATGGTTCGCAGTTCTTCCTGAACTATGGCGAGTCCCCGCTCCCTCCCAATTACACCTACTTCGGCACGATCAACGAGGAAGGCCTGGCCACCCTCGACAAGATCGCGGAGGCCGGCATCGCTGAGCCGGAAACCGAGGAAGAGGCCATGATGGCGAATCCGGGTGACGGCGCCCCGAAGGAGGAAGTGAAGATCAACAGCGCGTCCGTCGCGTAGCCCTTCACTCATAAGCACCTGCCGCCTAGTGTGATATTCACCACATTAGGCGGTTTTTCATTGCCGAAGCTTAAGATAACCGCAACAACAGCCAGCGCACGCACAGTTTATCGACGAGGCCCCCTCCCCCTTCGCTATATTTCCCGCTTCAACTGTGTGTCTGTACAAATATTTCACTCGAAGCGCGTGAGAAGTCCCCCAACAGTCGTGCCCCTCACGCCCCAATAGTCACACCTTTTGCATTCAAATACTTAATAAGAAGCTAAGAAATGCTGCTCCTAGCTGGAAAAGCGCTCGTGGAAACCCTTGCAGCCCCTATACCCCAGCTGTAGAGTGTTCCACGTCATTGAGAGCTTCTTTCTGAAAGGGACATTCATGAAGATCCGCAAGAGCATCCTCGCTGCTGCTACCGCTGCCACCGTTTCCGTCTCCGGCGTTGTCGCCGCTCCGGCTTTCGCGGCCGACGAGCCGGCAAAGGACGAGAACGTCACCACTGAGGACAACAACAAAAACGAGTCCGAGGGCAAAGACGGCGAGTCCGAGGGCAAGAAGGACGAAGACAAGAAGGACGAGGACAAGTCCTTCGGCGCCAAGCTCAAGGCTAACTCCTCCGACGACAACGGCGACTGGGATCCGAAGGCCATCACCGCTTGGATCAGCGTCTTCACCGCGGTCCTGGGTCTGGTCGGCTCCGTGGTCACCTTCGCTCAGAAGAACTTCAAGCTGCCGTTCTAAGGCTGCTCCGAGCATCTAGCTCACACGCCAATACCGCCGCGACGTTGCGTCGTGGCGGTTTTCGCGTCTTTAGGGCCCTAAATCAGAGTGCGTCGAGTCCGCGTTATCGGCTAAGCGTTGACGCGGTAGACGTCGAAGACACCCTCGATATTGCGCACCTGGTTCATGAGCGTGCCCAACTGCTTGGTGTCGGAGACTTGGAAAGTGAACCGGACAGTGGCGATGTGGTCATCGTCGCAGTGGTGGTTGAAAGCAATGACTGGCAGCTTCTGCTCGTTGAGAACTCGGGTGAGCTCAGCCAGCAGGCCTTGTTTGTCGAGTGCTTCCAATTGCATCGTCGCCGTGGACGCGCCCTGTCGGGAACCGCTGTTCCATTCCACTTGGATGAGTCGGGCTTGTTCCTGTTTGAGTTTCTCTGCGTTGGTGCAATCGACACGGTGGACGGACACTCCCCCGCCACGGGTGACAAAGCCGAAGATTTCATCGCCGGGCACGGGCTGGCAACACCGGGCCAGTTTGGCCATCACATCAGGAGAACCCTCGACGAGGATGCCAGGGCCGTCGGTACGCGTCGGCGTTTTGAGCTCCGCGATGGGCGCGCGTGCGGCAAGCGCGTCGACGGCGTCGTCCTCATCGCCGAACATCTCTACCAGCAGGCTGACCACGTGCTTCGCAGAGGTCTGGCCGGAACCGATCGCGGTGTAGAGGGCATCGACACCGTCGTAGTGGAGCTGAGTAGCCACCTTGTTCATCGAGTCAGCCGTGAAGAGGCGGTGCAACGGCAAACCGCCGCGCTGGACCTCGGCAGCAAGGGCATCGCGACCGGCCTCGAGGTGCTCTTCGCGGCGTTCTTTCGCGAACCACTGGCGGATCTTGCTCTTGGCGCGTGGTGAGACAACGAAGTCTTGCCAGTCGCGCGATGGGCCCGCATTCGCGTCCTTCGACGTGAAGACCTCGACACGGTCACCTGACTTGAGGGTGGATTCAAGGGCGACGAGCTTGCCGTTGACCTTCGCGCCGATACAGCGGTGGCCGACCTCGGTATGCACCGCGTAGGCGAAATCGACGGGAGTCGAGTCCGCCGGCAGATTGATCACGTCACCTTTCGGGGTGAAACAGAAGATCTGCGCGGAGGTGAGATCGTAGCGCAGGGAATCAAGGAACTCGTTCGGATCCGCCGCTTCCTTCTGCCAGTCGAGCAACTGACGCATCCACGTCATTTGATCCAGCTCAGCCTGGTCGCCCTTGTGGGAGCCCTTGGTTTCCTTGTACCGCCAGTGGGCGGCCACACCGAATTCGGCGTTGTAGTGCATCTCATGAGTGCGCACCTGGATCTCCAGCGGGCGGCCGGAATCCGTCATCACGGTGGTGTGGAGTGACTGGTAAACACCGAAGCGCGGGTTGGAGATGTAGTCCTTGAAGCGCCCCGGCATCGCCGAATACAGCGAGTGCACGACACCGATGGCGGCGTAGCAGTCGCTGACATTATCCACCAGGACGCGAATGCCCACGAGATCGAAGATCTCGTTGAAGTCGCGGCCGCGGACCACCATTTTCTGGTAAATCGACCAGTAGTGTTTCGGGCGTCCCATGACCTCGGCCTTGACGCCGTTCTGCTTTAGCTCGGCCTGGATTTCACCGGTGACTTCTTTCAGAGCCCGGTCACGCGAGGGGGCGCGCTCAGCGACGAGGCGGACGATCTCCTCGTACTTCTTCGGGTACAGGATCGCGAATGCGAGGTCCTCGAGCTCCCATTTCACTGACGCCATGCCGAGGCGGTGCGCCAGCGGAGCGATGACTTCGAGGGTTTCACGCGCTTTTTTCTGCTGCTTCTCCGGCGGCAGGAAGCGCATCGTGCGCATGTTGTGCAGACGGTCGGCGACTTTGATCACGAGCACTCGCGGATCCTGCGACATGGCCACGATCATCTTGCGGATCGTCTCGGCCTCAGCAGCGGCGCCGAGGGCGACTTTGTCGAGCTTGGTCACGCCATCGACAAGCCGGGCGACCTCCGGGCCGAAATCATTCGTGAGATCGTCCAGGGAGTATTCGGTGTCCTCTACCGTGTCGTGGAGAAGCGCGGCCATGATCGTGGTCGTGTCCATGCCGATCTCAGCGCAGATCGTCGACACAGCCAGCGGGTGGGTGATGTACGGGTCGCCGGACTTGCGCTGCACGCCCTCGTGCAGGCGCTCCGCCGTCTCATAGGCGCGCGAGATGTCCTCGACGCTCGCCTTCGGGTGGTACTTGCGGTGGATCGAGTACAGCGGCTCGATGACCGGGTTAGTTTTCGGTCGCCCACCGGTGAGCGACCGGGCGAGCCTGGCCGACACACTGCGCATCGACGAACCGGTGGTGCGCCGCTGCGATCGATCTTGGGACGTCATGCGCCCACTTTAAGCCACACGGTCAGTTCTATGCTGCGTCGCCGTTACTTTGGTTCAGAACGACCAAAGGAATACCGTCCAAGCGTTCGCGGCCACCAAGGCCAGAAACCTCGAGCACGACGACGCAACCGGCAACGATTCCGCCTGCACGCTCAATCAGATCGCGGGCGGCGTGAAGGGTACCGCCGGTGGCCAAGACATCGTCGACAAGCACGATGCGCTTTCCTTCGATATTCATGCCTTCCGCAGGAATCTCCAGCGCGGCGGTGCCGTATTCGAGGGAGTATTCCTCGCTGATCACCGGCGGCGGCAGCTTGCCCTTCTTGCGGATCGCCAGGATGCCGAGGCCCATGTCGTAAGCGACAGCTGAGCCGAGGAGGAAGCCACGCGCGTCGAGGCCACCAATCATGTCGGCGCCGAGGTTCTTGGAGGCCTCCGCCATCTCGGCGATGACGACTTTCAGAGCCGCGCCGTCAGCGAGCACCGGCGTCAGATCCTCGAAAAGCACGCCTTCTTCAGGAAAGTCCTGCACATAGCGCATCTTCTCGGCCAATGCCTCGCGGGCGGTGCGGTACGTGGGTTGAACAGAGTTCTCTGGGGAAGTCATGGTCTACTTGTCGTCTTTCTGTTCCGGTGTGGGTTCCAAACCGGGAACGTGCCAGCGGTCCATGTTCCAGCCGATCCCGACAGGGCCAGTGTAGACCACCACGTTCTTGATGCTGTTGTCCACGATGAAGGTGCGCGGCTGAGCAGACAGCGGAATAGACGGCACCTCGTCCCACAGGCGTTTTTCCTCCGCGCGGAGGCTTTGGAGTTCCTCGGAGCGTGAGGTCGCGGATTCGTATTCCATCATCGGGTCGACGGCGCCGAGGAACGCATCGATTTTGCCGCCGCGGTCAAGCTCGCCTTGCTCATTCCAGGTCGGCTCCTCGGTGAGGAGATCGCCGCGTGTCTTGCCGTTGGCAGTGACGTCAGTGATCGTGATGCCGGCGGGCTCGCACGATTTCTTCATCGCTTCGACCATGGCAGCCATGCGCTTATTCGGCGCGTTGTAACCGACGTGCAGCTCAAGTCCAGAGGCGACGCTGGCACCCTCGATATCGACGCCGAGGTGCGGGTCCGCAATATCGGCGAGGCGACGCGACATCGGGTCATTCTGGGTGAGCACGTGCACGGGCGACGGCGGGAGCTCGATGCCAGCTTCGCGTGACGACGCCTCCGCCACCGCCCGAATGTCGATGCACTTGGCCAGAGCCTGCCGGTTGTCGTGATACGCCCACGAACCCGCATCGGCGAAAACGAGCGTGTCGGTCATCTCGCCGATGACGGTCTGTAGTTCTTGGTGGCTCTCCGGGGAGCCCGAGTCCGCTCCATTGTCAGAAGGTGTCTCCCCCGCTGCGCTCGCCTCGGAGGCATCTGCTTGTTTGCCGTCCTTGCCCGTGCGCACATCGTCGGCATTGGCACCCTGATCGGGCTCAGGCGGAGCCTCGTACCAATCCGGATTGTGATCGCTCAGGTCACCGACCATGAGCGCGCCTGCTTCCTGGAGTTCCGCGGAATCCTTGGACGCCGGCCACACAACGACCTTCGGCACCTCGGGGGCGTCGCCGTAGTACTTCTCATTGGCGACGAGGACGACCTCGCCCTCCTCCCCGATCGATTCGATCTTGTACGGGCCATAAGACACCTGAAGCTCAGGATCGAATTTGCGGAGGCCGTAACCGAAGCGCCACACCTCGGCAGTGCGGGCGAACAGATCTGGGTTGCCGGATTGGAGGCCGGTGGTGAAATCGGCGGTCTCCATGCCGAGGCGCTTAGCGATGGCGTGGGCAGGAAGCACCGTGCCGGCACCGAAAAGCTCGCGCCAGCGGCCGCCCTTGCCCGGCTGGAAGACGACGGTGAATTCCTTGGAGCCCGGTGTGCAGTCGACGCGCTCGACCTGCTCCATCTGCGGCATGTGAGAGGAGAAGACATCCGGGTTGGAACCGGCGGCGAAAGCGAGGGCATAGTCGTCGCATGTCACCGGCACACCGTCGGAGAATTCGGCTTGATCCGACAAAGTGTAAATGACCTGTCGTTGCGGGCCCGGCAATACCTGCGTGGACACAAGATCAGTATTCGGGATGCGCTGACCGGACGGCCCGGGAATGAATGCCCCCGGGAACATGCGGCCGGAAAGACGCTGCATCTTCAAAGAATCGCCGATCTTCGTCGCCGCATTCGTGGTGATCAGCGGAACGGGCAGCTGGTACCCGAAATAATCCAGGGCGGTCTTGTCCGTGGGCTCCTGCTCAGAATCGGAGCACCCCGCCATGAAGGTGGCTGCTGCGGTAAGCAGGGCGGCAACGCGCACAGAATTCTTTCGTCGCGTCCGATTTCCCGCCGTGGTTTTCATGGGGGTGCTCACGGTGTGCTCCTCTCGCCCTGTCTAATCCTCATCTACTTGCCACGGTGCACTACTTCTGGTTCGGTCGCCACGTTGCGGCGGACTGGCGTGCTGGCTCCGTCGCGTGCGTTTCAGCGTCAAGGCGAGAAGAAGAACGCGGGGAGGTCACAGTGCGCTTCGCGGACACCGATTCAGCCACGTCGTCGTCCTGCTCGGAAGCGGAGGACTCGGTGGGGGCAGAGGTGTCGTCGATAAGCTCGCTCTCGCTCTTGCCCGCGCGGTAGTCAGCGACCTTCTTGTTGTGCTCCTTGTACTGGCTCTGCGCGTTGGTGAGAGTGACCAGCAGGGCGCTGGCGAGGAACAGGGAGGAGATAACGCCTTCCACGACACCGATCAGCTGAATCAGTGCGAGGTCCTGGAGGGTGCCCACGCCGAGCAGCCACACAGCGACGATCATGAGCGCGATGATCGGCAGCGCCGAAATCACTGAGGTCGAGATCGAGCGCATCAATGTCTCGTTGACTGCGAGGTTGGTCTCTTCCGCATAGGTCGAACGGCGCGAATCGAGCACGCCCTCGGTGTTCTCCTTGACCTTGTCGAACACGATGACGGTGTCGTAAAGGGAGAACGTCAGCACGGTCAGCAGACCGATGATCATGGCCGGGGTGACTTCGATGCCGAACAGGGAGTAGATGCCCATGATGACCACGCCGTCGAAAAGCAGGGCGACCATAGCAGCGATCGCCATATTGCGCTGCAGACGCAGGGCGACGTAGATCGCGGCGGTGACGAGGAAGATCAACATCGACAGCAGCATGCGGTTCGTGATCGTCGAACCCCACGACTCGGACACCGTGGAATCGCCAATCGCGTCCGGTGTCGCCTCACCAGAAGCGTCCTTCGGCTGGTAGGCGTTGTAAATCGCCTCGCGTGCGCTGTCGATCTGCTCCTGGGACAGGTGCTCGGAATTGATCTCCAGCGTGCGCGAATCACCCGCGCCGACAATCTGGGTCAGCTCGGGCGTCACGCCCGTTGCGTCGACAAAGGTCTCCTCAACCTGCTCGACGACGAGTTCGCCGGCTGGCATCGACATCTTGGTGCCGCCCTCGAAATCGATACCGAGGTTGAAGCCGCGCAGCAGCATCGCCGCCGCGGAGATGACCACCAGAGCCACGGCGATGATGTACCAGAGCTTGGAGTGGCCGATGAAGTCGATCGCGCCCTTGCCTTCGTAAAGGCGCTCGATGCCCTTCGTGTGCGTTGCGGTCTCGTGTTCCGCTACGGCAGTGCCTTTCGCAGCGTCGTTGCTTGCCGACGAATCAGCTGCGGCGTTCAGTGAGGTGGTCATGATTATTTCTCCTCTTTCCTGGTTGCCGTGGGCGTGGCGGTATCGGTGTCTTCGTCTTCATCTACTGCTGTGACAGTATCCGCGGCGGTCAGAGTCGCAACGGTGGAACCACCGGTGGCGGCGTTGCTCGTCGACGTGGTGGTGATGGTGGACGCTTCGCTCGGCTTTGTCTCGGTAGCGCGTGCAGCATCGGACTCGGTCTCTGCGTCCGCGCTCCGCTTGGAACGACGCGCTGTGACGGTCTTGCCGCGGCCGGCCTCGAAGGCCTTGGCCATGCCGTTGACGGACGGCTTAGCCCAGAACGAGCTGCGCGAAGCCAGGATCATCAGCGGTGCGGTGATCAGGAATGTCACCAGCAGGTCGAAGATCGTGGTCAGGCCCATAGTGAAGGCGAAGCCCTTGACCTCGCCGACGGCGAGGAAGTAGATCACGACTGCACCGATCAGGGTGACCATATTGCCTGTGACGATCGTTTCCTTCGCGCGATCCCAACCGTTGAGCGTCGCCGAGCGCAATGTTCTGCCGCGACGCACCTCGTCCTTGATGCGCTCGTAGAGGACAACGAAGGAGTCGGCGGTGGTACCGATACCGATGATCAAACCGGCGACGCCGGACAGGTCAAGCGTGTAGCCGATCCAGCGGCCCAGCAGGACCAGCGCGCCGTAGACGAGCAACCCTGCGGTCGCCAGAGTGAACAGGGAGATGAGGCCGTAGAGGCGGTAGTACACGAAGACGAAGATGGCAACGAGTGCCAGACCGACCAGGCCCGCAATGATGCCCGCCTTCAGGGAAGCGACACCGAGTGACGGCGGAACGGTCAGCGCGGTGCCGCCCGGTTCACCGTTCTCACCAGCGAAGGAGAGCGGGAGTGCGCCGTAACGCAGGTTATTCGCTAGGTTCTCGGCTTCTTCCTGGCTGAACTGACCGGTGATCGAGGTTGCAGATCCGACCGGCGTCGGCGACTTGATCTGCGGTGCGGAGATCACCTGGGAGTCCAGGGTGATCGCGACCTGCTGACCAACCATGGCTGCGGTCAGCGCTGCCCAGGTAGAAGAACCATTATGTTCGCCTTCCTGTTTGAAGGCGAAGTTGATCTCCATCTGGCCGGTCTCTGGATTGATGCCACCAGTAATGGGGCGATTGGTGTCGATCTCGCTACCGGTCAGACGCGGACCGTCCTCGTCCTCGACGCCCTGGAGCAGCGGCACCGGGTCGAGCAGCAGCGCCTGGCCCTGGCTAGGATCGCAGGCCACGAGCGGGCGCTTCGGATCGTCCGTGCCCGCCAGCGGGTCCACTGGCGCCGGCTTCTCGGGGTCGGCCGGGGTGCACTTCATCAGCCAGGATGCCGCCTGAAGCTTCGTCATGTCATCGGACTGGCGGTCCTCGCGCAGCATCGCCGTTGCTTCCTTGCGCAGATCCGATGCTTCGAGGGAGTTTTCCGGCTCCGGCTTCGGGTCGGCGGTGATCTCCGGTGCCTCGATCGGCTCGAGGTTTATCTCGGTGGCGGCTTCCTCGCCCTGCTCCTCCTGAGCTTTTTTCATCGCTTCGGCCTGCTGGTTGAAGGTGTCGGCGAATGTCTGCATCGTCGACTGCGCTTCTTCCTTGGTGATGACGCGGTATTCGACCCAGCGGTTCGCCATGTCTTCCAAAACCTTCGGGAAGTTGACCTGGTCGGCCTGCTGGGTCGGCTGGGCGACCGGGCGGAACATCAGCTGGGAGGTTTGGCCGATATTGCGCACGTCGGCGGATTCCTCGCCGGAGACCGTGATCACCAGCGTGTTGCCGTCGACGACGACAGATGCGTCGGAGACACCCATGCCGTTGACGCGGTTCTCAAGAATCGTGCGCGCTTGGTCCAGCTGATCCTTCGTGGGCTCCTCCCCTTGCGGGACGAGCGTGACACGGGTGCCGCCGCGAAGATCGATGCCCAGTTTCGGCGACGCCTCACGGTCGCCCGTCAAGAAGATAAGGGCATAAGTGGCCACCAAAATGAGTGCGAATAGCGCAATGGCCCGCTTAGGCCACGCTCGCTTCGATCTTCCCTCTCGGGCTGACCGCCTGCCTGACGTTTTCGAAGTCACGTACGTGCTCTCCTCGTTAACCTGCTTTATCCACCTCAGGCGGCTACGTTCCCCGCAGTTGCGCGGTGACGGCTACGGCTACCCGTGCAAGGTGGTTGTGCTTCTGTCGTCTCTTCCCCAGCCCCGGCGTGCTCGCATTTCTGGGGCACTGATTCCCGGGCCGGGAAAAGGTCCAGACAGTGATCGTACGTCATGGACGTGGAAATGATTAAGCCCGGCGTGCCTTTTTCTGATCGCACGCCGAGCCGCTGTGTCTTGCTGGTGGCGTCTGACGCCTATCGGTCGCCGTCTACCGGATCAGTCTCGGTGGCTACCGGATCAGTCTCGGTCTCGCGCACAGTGCTGCCTGCGGCACCGTCGTTCTCAACCACCTTGTAGACACCTTCACGCTCCATCGTGACAACGATGCCGGGAGCCAGCTCGATGTCAACGGTCGTGTCACCAGCGGAGACGATGTCGCCGTGGAAGCCCGAGACGGTGATGATGCGGTCGCCGGCCTTCGCCTTGGCCTGGACGGCGCGGGCTTTCTCCACCCGCTTCCGGTTCATGCGCGCCAAAAACAAGCTTGGCAACGCGAACAGAACGAAGATTAGGAGAAGAGGTAAGTATTCCATGGTGAACCATTGTGGCACACCGATCCGAGGGGCTGGCAGCTAGTACAAGTGAAGCTGCCCCGGGGCTTCCGGCGGCGGTGTCATGCCGAGGTGGTGCCAAGCAGCGGCGGTGGCCACGCGTCCCCGGCCAGTGCGCGACATGAGGCCCGCACGCACGAGGTAGGGCTCGCAGACTTCCTCCACGGTAGAGGGCTCCTCCCCCACTGCGATAGCCAAGGTGGACACGCCGACGGGGCCGCCGCCGTGGCTCCGAATCAACGTGTCCAACACCGCACGGTCGAGACGGTCGAGGCCCAACTCGTCAACGTCGAACACGGTGAGAGCCTGCTGGGCTGCCTCCACAGTGACGGTGCCGTCGCCGTTGACTTCCGCCCAGTCGCGCACGCGGCGCAGCAGGCGGTTGGCGATGCGCGGGGTGCCACGGGAACGCGAACCGATCTCCACTGCGGCGTCGTGCTCGATCTCCACCCCGAGAATCGACGCCGCACGCGTGATCACATCGGTGAGGTCCTCCACATCGTAGAACTCCATCTGCGCGGTGAAACCGAAACGGTCGCGCAGCGGTCCGGTGAGCATGCCGGCACGCGTGGTGGCTCCGACCAGAGTGAACGGCGGGATTTCCAGAGGAATGGAGGTCGCACCCGGGCCTTTGCCCACGATCACATCGATGCGGAAATCCTCCATGGCCATGTACAGCATTTCCTCGGCCGGGCGCGCAATCCGGTGAATCTCGTCGATGAAGAGCACATCGCCCTCCATCAGGTTCGACAGCATCGCTGCGAGGTCACCGGCACGCTCAAGCGCGGGGCCAGAGGTCATGCGTAGCGACGTCCCGAGTTCCTGCGCCACGATCATCGCCATCGTGGTCTTGCCCAGACCCGGCGGGCCGGACAGAAGAATGTGGTCAGGGGTGACATTGCGCTTTTTCGCACCGGTGAGCACCAGGCTGAGCTGCTCGCGCACCTTCGGCTGGCCAATGAACTCGTCGATGGATTTCGGGCGCAGCGATTTCTCGAAGTCCTGCTCCCCGGTGTGCTCCGTCGCATCCACCGGCGAGTCCACCTGCCGGGCAAGGTCGGCCGGTAGCTCGAACTCTGTCTTCTCTACATCAGACATGTGCTGCACCCTCCATCTCCATGCCTTATGAAATCAGCTGCTTATTTCTTACCCAACCGGTTAAGCGCATTGCGCAGCAACGCCGAGGACTCCGCGTCCGGGGACTCGGCAGCAACAGCGTCGACCGCGCTGCGGGCACCCTTTTCCGGAAAGCCCAGCCCGACGAGTGCTTCGACGACCTGTTCCGCCGCCAGCGACGCGCCCTGCGTCTGCGGGGTGGCAGCCTGCCCGGCTGCCTGACCTGGCTGCGTGCCGTATACCCCGGCGAGCTTGTCTTTGAGTTCCAGAACGAGGCGGTCAGCCATTTTCTTACCCACGCCGGGGATGGACTGGATCGTCTTCGAGTCACCGGCTGTAATGTGGCCGGCCAGTTCAGCAGGCTCGAAGACGGACAGTGATGCCAACGCCAGCTTCGGGCCGAGACCTGTGACCGAGGTCAAGCGATCGAACATCTCTCGCGCATCGTCGTCGCTGAAGCCGTAGAGCGTCATCGCGTCTTCCTTGACCACCATCGTGGTCAGCACACGAGCGTTCTCACCGCGGACCAGCCGGCCCAGCGTCGGCGGGGTGGCGAGGAAGCGGTATCCGACGCCGCCGCATTCGATCACGCCGTGATCCAAACCGATGGAGATGACCTCACCGTTGAGCGAATCAATCACTACTTCCAACTCCTTTTACCAGTCATATTCCCGGCAGCATTCCGTCCCGCGGCACCCGTCAACGTCGCCGCCGCCTGAGTGCGGGCCAACAGCGGTGCGCGCCAGCAATGGCACACCCCGATGGCGAGCGCATCAGCTGCATCCGCTGGCTTCGGCGGCGCACCGAGCCCGAGAATGCGGGTGATCATAGCCGTCATCTGTTTTTTGTCCGCCCGGCCGTTGCCGGAGATAGCTTTTTTCACCTCGGAGGGTGTGTACATGTACACGGGAAGCCCTCGCTGTGCGGCGGCGAGCACCATCACCCCCACGGCATGGGCGGTGTGCATGACGGTGGAAACGTTGCTGCGTTCGAAAATACGCTCCATCGCGACAACATCTGGTTTGTAATCGTCCAGCCATTCGTTGACCGCATTAGACAAACGCAACAAGCGCTCGGACAACTCCGCATCGGACGGTGTGCGCACCACTCCGACAGCAATGGGAATCACCTGCCGCCCCTTGCCCGTTTGCAGCACGGAGAGACCGCACCGGGTCAAACCCGGGTCAATCCCCATCACGCGCAGGCCCTCCGTCGTAGTCACACATTTGTTCTACCACACGACCCAGACACCACTCGCGAGCCATGCCGTGCCACTTGCGAGCCATGCCATACCGAGCACGACAAAGCGGACCCGGCAACAGCCAGATCCGCTTCGGTAATGCTGTACTCAGGCCCCATCAACGGCGCCCGCGCATGCTGCGTTCTACTCGTTGGCGAGTGCTTCAGCGACCTCGTCCGACATGGTCGAGTTGGTGTAGACGTTCTGGACGTCGTCGGCGTCCTCAAGCGCGTCGATAAGCTTCTCGAGCTTCTTCGCGGCTTCAAGATCGAGATCGACCTCCACCGAGGCGCGGAAGTCCTGCTCCGTGTCCTCGATTTCGATGTCGGCCTTGCGCAGGGCATCTCGCACGGCGTACATATCGGTCGCCTCGGAGACGACCTCGAAGTGCTCGCCCAGGTCGTTGACCTCTTCAGCGCCTGCCTCGAGCACGGCCATCAGCACGTCATCTTCGGTCAGGTCGCCCTTGACCACGGTGTTCACACCCTTACGGCTGAACATGTAGGCGACCGAACCGGACTCGCCCAAGTTGCCGCCGTTCTTGGTCATCGCGGTGCGGACATCGGTGGCGGCACGATTGCGGTTATCGGTCAGGCACTGAATGAGCATGGCGACACCATTCGGGCCGTAGCCCTCGTAGGTGATGTCTTCCCAGTCGGAGCCGCCGGCTTCCTCGCCGGAGCCGCGCTTGCGGGCGCGCTCGATATTGTCCTTCGGGACGGAGGCCTTCATGGCCTTCTTCATCATGTCGTCGAGGGTGGGGTTGCCTGCCGGATCACCGCCGCCGGTGCGTGCCGCGACCTCGATGTCCTTGATCATCTTCGCCCACAACTTCGAGCGCTTTGCGTCGTTAGCGGCTTTCTTGTGCTTCGTTGTAGCCCATTTCGAGTGGCCTGACATACGCCATCTCCCCTTTCCTCCGGCTGAAGTTTCGGCTGTCCACTATACGCCCACCCCGGGAAACGACATTCAGGGGCGGACTAGTTGCGTTAGGAAAACGCCTTCCCGCCCTCCTTGAGCGTGCGGGTGAGTCCTTCCTGCACGGTCATGGCGACAAGGTTGCCCTGCCTGTCGAAGATCCGGCCCTGGGTCAAAGCGCGTGCGCCGTGAGCGGACGGCGAGACCTGGTCGTAGAGCATCCACTCGTCGGCGCGGAACGGGCGCATGAACCACATGGCGTGGTCGAGGGACGCCATCTGCACCTTGTGATCGCGGTGCGGCACCAGTGCGGAGTGCAGCAGCGTCAGGTCCGACATGTAGGCCAGGGTGCAGATGTGGAAGGTCTGATCGTCGGGAAGCTCGCGCTTGGACCTGAACCACACGACTTGCTGGCTGGGTGTGTACGGGTTGTGCTCGAATTGGTCGTCGGGCACGACGCGGACGTCCCAGTCCTTTGCCCACATAGAGAAGAATTTCAACGGTCCATCGGTCTCCTCGAGCGGCACGACATCGTCCGGTTCGGGCACGGTCCGCATCGCATCGGAGTGCTCGATGCCTTCGTCGTCGGTGATGTGGAAGCTCGCTTCGAGCGAGAAAATCGTCTTACCACCTTGAACCGCGTCGACGATGCGTGTGGCGAAGCTGCGTCCATCGCGCACACGGTTGACCACGAAGACGATGTCCCGGTCCGCCTGACCGGGGCGGATGAAGTAGCTGTGCAGGGAGTGGACGAGCTTGCCGTCCTCGACCGTCTTTGTCGCTGCCGACAGCGCCTGCGCCGCCACCTGGCCGCCGTAAGTGCGCTGCAGTCCGGAGTAAACGCTGGTGCCGCGGAAGACGTTGTCGTCCAGCTGCTCCAGATTCAAAATATTGTCGATGCTGGGAATGTCGAATGGCATGTGTCACAGCTTAAACGGCGCGCCCGCTTCACGGCCGTGAAATTCCGGCATCGGTGCCGTACCGGCGAGCCGCAATGCACGCACTCCGGGTTTCAACCGCACCGCGCGTGTGGCGGCAACGGCGCCGTTGTACAGGCGCAGGGAGAGCTCCACCCGGTCTTCCGCGACGGCCAGCGCCGTCCGCGCTGCTTCATCGTCACGGGTATTCGCAACGATGTCGGCGACGGCATCCCGGTGCTCGATCGCTGAGTCGAGCGCTGCCCGGGCCCGGTCAAGCCGGATATGCAGACGGTCGAGCCGTCGTGCGGTGAGAATCGCCCACACAACGACAGCGAGCACAACAAACACCAGTGCCACTATCAGCACAGAAAGACCGCTCATCACGCGCTCGCTCCCCCGCCAGCTGCGGCGTCGTAGACAGCTTCGATGCGTCCCGCGACGACATTCCAGTCGAAATTCCGAGCACGCTGCGTCCCAGCAGCCGCAAGTGCAGCGCGGGCTGCAGGATCGCGGACCAATCGCTGCAGCGTCACCGCGAGGGCGTTCGCATCCCCCACCGGGAACAGGGCACCCGCGGGGATGTCGCTATCCGCCGCGCACACATCGGCGAAGGCTTCGATATCGCTAGCCACGACCGCGCATCCCGCCGCCATCGCTTCAACGAGCACGATGCCGAAGGATTCGCCGCCCGTATTCGGCGCGACATAAAGATCGGCCGATGCGAGCAACCGCGCTTTCTCAGCCTCACTCACGCGCCCGACGAATTCCACATTCGTCGGCGCAGCAACAGGACGACCGGAACCGCCACCGATCACGGTCACGCGCGGTTCATCATCCATGATCGACAGCGCATCAAGAAGAATCGGCAGACCTTTGCGCGGCTCGTCGTAGCGCCCCAGAAAGACGATGTGCGCGCCTTTATCAGGAGCATCGCTTATCGACGTCGCAGTTGCCGTCCCCCGCGCCCTGCGTGCCTCCCGGTAGATGCTCGTTTCCACTCCGTTCGGAATGAGCAGCGGGTCCCCGCCGAGTTGCTCCACTTGCCAGCGGCGCGACATCTCGCTCACGGAAATGCCCGCCTGAATCTTCTCGAGCGTCGGGCGCAAGACCGGTCGCACGAATTGCAGTGCGCGCGATGACGTCGCAGAGGCGTGGTAGGTGGCCACGACCGGCTCGGTAGCCAGAAGCAATGCGGCGAGGGAATAACTCGGTGCATTGGGCTCGTGGATGTGAACGACATCGAATCCGCCCTCGCGCAAAAAGCGTCGTGTGCGTTGAAAAGTCCTCGGCCCGAAAGAAATCCGTGCGACCGAACCGTTGTACCGCAGAGGAATAGTTCGTCCGCCAAGGGTGACATAATCCGGCAGGTCGTAGGCCGAATGTGACCGTTTTCCCGGCCCAAGCACGCGCACGTCGTGCCCGCGTTCAGTAAGAATCCGGGCAAGGTCCAGGATGTGCGCTTGCACCCCGCCGGGGTGGTCGAAGGAATACGGGCACACCATGCCGACGCGCACGACGCATCACCGCTTCCGTTTCTCACGGTCGGCGGGCCACATCGGCTGGAGGGCATGCCAGTCTTCCGGATGCGCAGCGATATTTGCCGCGAAGCCGTCGGCGATCCGCTGAACGGTCTCTTCTACATCGGTGACCTCGATCTCCGGCGAAACCGAATGTCCCCAGTCCGGCTCAGTTGCTGAACCCGCGAACCAGGAGTGCGCCACGTGCAGCCCGGCACCGGTGTCCAGTGCGAGCTTCGCCGGCCCGGCCGGCAGGGTGGTCTCCTCCCCGAAAAACTCGACCGGAACACCACGGGGAGTCATGTCGCGCTCCCCCATCAAGCAGACGATTCCGCCGGAGACGAGCACCTCTTTCAGTCGCTCGTAGGGTGGCACGGATGAACCAGTAGCGGCGAGCACCTCGAAGCCCATGGATTCGCGGTAGTCCACGAAGGCGTCGAAAAGCGCCTCGGGCCGCAAGCGCTCGGCGACAGTGGAGAAACCGCCGTAGCGGGACACGAGCCACATGCCCGCCATGTCCCAATTACCGGAATGCGGGAGGGTGAGAATGAGACCTTTGCCGCGAGCCAGGGTCTCTTCCAGGTGGTCGCGGCCACGCACGCCGGCATCGAGGCGTGACAGCAGTTCAGGATCACCTGCGATCGCCGGCAAACGGAAAGCCTCGTTCCAATAGCGCGCGTACGAGCGCATCGAATCTCGCACGAGCGCCCGGGTGACATTTTCCGCACCGACGACGCGTGTGAGGTTGCGCCGCAGCATTTCCGCACCGCGTCCCTTGTCCGACGCATAATCCGCGCCGGCGTTGAACAGTGCGGCGGCCGCACGAGGCGGCAAGTACCGCACGGCTTTCCATCCCGCGATATACCCGGCAGCCGCCAGTCGCTCGGAGAATGGTGCTTTTGCCGCTGCCGTCACTAGCGCGTGCCCTCCGGTTCAGGAACGCCTGCGGGTGCGGCGATACGCTGCTTCGCTTTCGGGTCGCGCGAGGCCATGTACAGCCGTTGGACCACGGTGATCACCGAGCCCACTGCGAGCGTCCACAGCGCCACTTCAATCGCCAGATCCACTCCGAAGCCTTCAAGAACAAGGCCAGCTACAGCGACGATCAGACGTTCGGGTCGCTCAATGAGCCCGCCGTTGACCTCCAGGCCGCCGGCTTCGGCTCGGGCTTTGATGTAACTGATCGTCGGCGACAACGCGAGGACGACCAGCGCACCAGCAACCGTCGATGCCTCTGCTTGATCGACGTAGATGAGCCAGTAGACGATGGCACCGAACAACGCGCCGTCGGTCAGCCGGTCGCACGATGCGTCGAGCGTCGCGCCGTACGCCGTGCCCCCTCCACGCAACCGCGCCATTGTGCCGTCCACGACATCGAACGCCGCGAAGAACGCCATGAGCACGCCGGCCCACACCAGATGACCGGTGGGAATCAGCACGACAGCGACAGCGATGGTGGCCAGCGTCCCTAAAATCGTCACGGCATTCGCGGACAAACCAAGGCGCAGCAACAGCTTTGCGACGGGCGCTGCCACCACCGACGCCGGTTTCCTTCCATAAAGACCGAGCATTTAGGCGCCGTCCTCTCTGACGATCTCCGCCCAGCCTTCAGCCAACAGCGAGCGCGTTTCCCGGAGCAACTGCGGAAGGACCTTGGTGCCGTCGATGACCGTCATGAAATTGGAGTCCCCTGCCCACCGCGGAACCACATGCATGTGCAGGTGATCGCCGACCGAGCCACCTGATGCTTTCCCGAGGTTGAGCCCCACGTTGATCGCTTCAGGCCGGGAGACGCGTTTGAGGGTGCGCACCGCCAGCTTGGCGAATGCCATGAGTTCTGCCGTTTCGTCATCGGTCAACTCTTCTAAGTCCGCGACCTTGCGGTACGGCACGACCATGAGGTGGCCAGCGTTGTAGGGGTACAGGTTCAGCAGCGCGTAGACGCTCTCACCGCGGGCGATGATCAGTGCATCTTCATCGGATTGCTCCGGCGCTGCAAGGAAAGGATCTGCCTTGCGCTCTTTTCCACCAGGGATAGACGAGATATACGCCGAGCGGAACGGCGCCCACAGCCGCACGAGGCGGTCGTGGTCGCCTACGCCGGAGTCGACATACTCCCTCGGGGCATGGGTCTCCCCCGGCGCAGCGACGTCAGCCTCCCTTTCGGGAATGCCGCCGTTGCTATCCTCGGCGTGCCTCAAAGGACACCTCATTCGGCTGCTCGTTGAGCTGGTCGCCCACCCAGGCGCTGATGAGTTCGACTGCCTCATCCACCGGCACACCGTTGACCTGGCTGCCGTCGAGGAAGCGGAAGCTCACTGCGTTCGCCTCGACATCGCGTGCGCCAGCCAGCAGCATGAACGGGACCTTGCCCTGCGTGTGGGTGCGGATCTTCTTCTGCATGCGGTCGTCGGAGTGATCGACCTCCGCGCGGATGCCACGGGCGCGCAGCTGCTCAGTCAGGGCGTCGAGGTGCGGAGCGAAGTCGTCCGCGACCGGAATGCCCACCACCTGGTGCGGTGCCAGCCATGCTGGGAATGCACCGGCGTAGTGCTCGAGCAGCACACCGAAGAAGCGCTCGATGGAGCCGAAGAGAGCGCGGTGAATCATCACCGGGCGCTTCTTCGTTCCATCGGAAGCGGTGTATTCGAGGTTGAAGCGCTCCGGCAGGTTGAAGTCCAGCTGGACTGTGGACATCTGCCAGGTGCGTCCGATGGCATCGCGTGCCTGGACGGAGATCTTCGGACCGTAGAACGCGGCACCTGCCGGATCCGGAACGAGCTCAAGGCCGGATTTCTCCGCGACGGACTGGAGGATGCTCGTGGAACGCTCCCAGATCTCGTCGTCGCCGATGTACTTCTCCGGGTCCTTGGTGGACAGCTCGAGGTAGAAATCGTCGAGGCCGTAGTCCTTGAGCAGAGAAACGATGAACTCGAGGACGTCAGTCAGCTCCTGTTCAAGCTGATCTTCGGTGCAGTAGATGTGCGCGTCATCCTGGGTGAAGCCGCGGGCACGGGTCAGGCCGTGAACCACACCGGACTTCTCGTAGCGGTACACCGTGCCGAACTCGAACAGGCGCAGCGGCAGCTCGCGGTAGGAGCGTCCGCGGGAGTCGAAGATCAGGTTGTGCATCGGGCAGTTCATCGGCTTGACGTAGTAGTCCTGCGCCTGTTTAGTCACCTCACCGGCGTCGTTGGTCTCGCCGTCGAGCTGCATCGGTGGGAACATGCCCTCTGCGTACCAGTCGAGGTGACCGGACTGCTTGAACAGATCGCCCTTGGTCACGTGCGGGGTGTTCACGAAGGAGTAGCCAGCCTGGATGTGGCGGTTGCGGGAGTGGTTCTCCATCTCCATGCGCACGATTCCGCCGTCCGGGTGGAAGACAGGCAGGCCGGAGCCGACCTGGTCTGGGAAGGAGAACAGGTCCATCTCGGAGCCGAGACGACGGTGGTCGCGCTTCTCGGCCTCCTCGATCATGTGCTGGTATTCCTCCAGCTTCTCCTTGGACTCCCACGCAGTGCCGTAGATGCGCTGCAGACCGGCGTTGGCCTGGTCGCCGCGCCAGTAGGCGGCGGAAGAGCGGGTCAGTGCGAAAGCCGGAATGTACTTGGTGGTGGGCACGTGCGGGCCGCGGCACAGGTCGTGCCAAACGACCTCGTTGGTGCGCGGGTTGACGTTGTCGTAGTGCGTCAGGTCGCCGGCGCCGACCTCGGTGGCCTCGTCGGAGTTCGGGTCCACAGACCCCTTGTCTTGGATGAGCTCGAGCTTGTACGGCTCGTTTTTCAGATCTTCGGCGGCTTCTTCGGCGGAGGCGTAGACACCACGGACGAATTTCTGCCCCTGCTTGATGATCTTCTTCATACGCTTCTCCAGCGTCTTCAGATCCTCAGGAGTGAAAGGCTCGGTGACATCGAAGTCGTAGTAGAAGCCGTCGTTGATGGCGGGGCCGATGCCCAGCTTGGCGTCGGGGAATTCCTCCTGCACTGCCTGTGCGAGAACGTGCGCACACGAGTGGCGGATGACGCTGCGTCCCAGCTCCGTGTTCGCCGCGACCGGCATGAACGTTCCGGTCTCCTCCGGGGTGTGGGAAAGATCCTTCAAATTCCCTTCGGCGTCCTGCACGCAGACGATGGCATCCTCGCCCTTATTGGGCAGTTCCAGCTCACGCATCGCCGCACCGACAGGTGTGCCGGCGGGAACCTCGAAAGGCTCGTGATTCATCTGAGTTGGGGCAATCCCGCTGGACATATGTTCTTCAGCGCTCCTTTGCGCTCGTGCGGGACGGCATACCTGGCCGCGCCCGCGGTGTGTTCATGTCTCGCCCTCGCGGGCCGGCACAAAAATAACCGCCGCGTGGGCACTGGGGGCGATCTTACCCCTGCCCGCCGCGGCGGTAATCGGCGCGTTGCCTACTGGCGTTCGCTATCGCCGTCGAGCTCTTCCATTTCGCGCACTCGCTGCGTCGCATCGTCGTTCTGGCGGCGACGGCTCAAAGCGACGATCACGACACCGCCGAGGAACAACGCGCCGAGCAGCAGCCACAGCCAGGTGTAGCCGGAGCCAGCGTCTTTCTCGGCGGAATCGGTTGCTTGAGTTCCTTCGTTATCCCCTCCGCCCGGCGCGGTGGACTCCTCAGATGCATTTGCCGGGGTGAAGGTGAAGTCAGTGTGTCCCTTGGTGGCATGGCCATCGGAGGAAGTGATCTGGTAGCCGATGCGGTACTCGCCCGGCTGCGCATCTACATCGTCCGGAACGTCAATGGAAACCGTGCGGTCATTGACTTCGGGCTCGCCGTTGAACAGGACTTCGCCGTCGGAAACGCGTGACAGCGCGACGGTGTTGAAGTCTTCTTTCGGCTGCCCGGAAAATTCCAGGACGAGCTCTGTCGGGAATTCCGTGACGGTCTCGTCGATGCCTGGACGCGCGGAGATCACTGAGTCGTGTGCAAACGCTGCGGGCGCCGTGCCTACGGCGAGCATTGCTGCGGCGGTTCCAGCAAGCAGTGTGCGGGTGGTGGCGGATTTGATCCTGCGTGCCATCAGTGGGTTTCTCCTCTTTCCAGGTCAGTTTCAACAGTTCCAACTGTCATCACTTCTGCGATGCGTTGGTCTGCCGTAGTAGTCCCCACGCTAGGCCCGAAAGTTCCTGGGATTTTCATGTGGACCTACCTAATCGTGACAAACCACTGGTTAAGCGGTAGGTTGACCGGGTGATTTCCCGTGATCGTCGTTCTCGTAGAAAACCGGCCAACCCGAACCGTTGGCCATTTTTCATTGTCGTGTCGCTTGGCCTGTTGATGGTCGCGCTGGATAACTCGATCCTCTATACCGCGCTTCCTGCCTTGGATGAACAGCTCGGCGCGACCGCGTCCCAGTCCTTGTGGATCATCAACGCCTACCCGCTGGTGATCACGGGCCTTCTTTTGGGTTCGGGGTCTTTGGGCGACCGCATTGGTCACCGCCGCATGTTCATGGTGGGGCTCGTCATTTTCGGTATCGCGTCTCTTGCTGCGGCATTCTCCCCCACTGTGTTGTCGCTCGTGATCGCGCGCGGTTTTCTCGGCGCCGGCGCGGCGACAATGCTTCCCGCCACGCTTGCCCTGATCAACCAGATTTTTCCGGAAGAGCGCGAACGCAACCTCGCGATGAGCATCTGGGTTTCCGCCGCGGTCCTGGGTGCCGCGCTCGGCCCTGTGGTGGGCGGTGCATTGCTGTACTTCTTCTGGTGGGGCTCGGTCTTCCTGATCAATGCTCCAGTCGTTGTGCTGGCCCTCGTGTGCACGCTGCTGATCGGCCCGCGCAACAAGCCGAACCCGGACAAGCACTGGGATCTTATTTCCTCAGTATTCGCGTTGTTCGCCCTGTCGGGATTGACGCTGACGATCGAGGAAGCCGCCCGCCTGGACACCCACATGCCGGTTCTCATCGGCGCCACTGTGGTCATGGTCTTCGGTGCCGTCATGTTCGGCCACCGCCAGCAGAAGCTCGACGACCCGCTGTTGACTTTCGACATCTTCAAAAACCCAGTCTTTACCGGCGGTGCGGTCTCGGCTGCCGGCGCCATGTTCGTGTTGGTGGGCATGGAGATGACCTCCACGCAGCGCCTACAGCTTGTCGACGGCTTCTCGCCTTTCCACGCCGGCCTTGCCATCGGTGTGATCGGCTTTGCGGCTTTGCCGTTCACGATCGCCGGCGGCGCACTGTTGCACCGCATCGGTTTCCAGACCATCGTGTCGGGCGGCTTCGCCGCATGCATCGCCGGCGCACTTATCTGCTGGTGGGGTTCCGCAATCGATAGCTTCCCCGTGTTCCTCGCCGGCGGCATTCTCCTCGGTGCCGGCGCGAACTTCGCGATGTCGGTCTCCTCCACCGCCATCATTGGCGCTGCTCCCCCGGAGCGCGCCGGCATGGCCGGTGGCGTGGAGGAGGTGTCCTACGAATTCGGGACCCTCATCACCGTCGCCGTCTCCGGCTCAATGCTGACCTCCCTCTTGCTGTCGTTCCTCCCACCGGAGCTCGCCGACAAGGGCATGAGCGCAATTTACGATCCCGCCACCCACGATGCCGCCGCTCCGGCTTACGCCCATGCCCACGAACTGACCATGGCCTTCCTCGCCGCAACCGCCGTGGCCTTTTGCGCGATCACCGCGTGGTGTTTCCGTGGGAACCCCAAGTCGCCGAGCATGCATCAGGACGCTTAAAAGCCCCACGAAACTTGTCTCAGTGATGGAACCGTGGGGCGCTGGATCGAGTCTAAGTGGGTATGAACAAAACACCCGCGCTCCCTTGGCTTATTACAGGATTATCAGTTGCAACGTCGATTTCGTATGCAGTCGTACTTTCACTAGGCCCGCCTGACTCGGCGGAAGCAGTTCTAGATTTCAGCGGCAAGGTGTTGGGCCCCGTCGGAGCAGCACTCATCGCGTGGGCTAGGGTCGCTCATACAGTCAAGAGCTCCCGTAGACAGGACGCTTCAAAGGAGTGGCATCAAGATGTCCGATGGGCCACGGAACTCTGCTTCTCCCGAAAGCCACTCGAAACCGCTGTCGGCGTCGCCGTTCTCACCGAACATGATGACCATAGTTACCTAGACAAAGAGCAGGTTAAAATGGTCAACAGAATCCTCGACGTGGTACTCGAACCCATATTTGAAGTCGATGACAGGGAGGGATCAAACTCATGACGTTCCGCTTCGCTTACAAGGAGAACACGACCCTTGAAGGGCTTCGCTTGAAGCGCCCGCCACACATGGGTGAAGTTCTCGCTGCCCAGGCAGTCATCAAGCAGATCGAGGATGGCAAGCGCCCCGGTGAGCGGGTGACTCCCTTCCTCCGCTGGGTGGCCGATTACGGCATGCCCGGCTTCGAAATGGGACCGGTGGTCATCGAGAACCAGGAGGATCAGCCGTAGCTAGCTTGGCAGCTGCCGTGCCTGCTATTTCCCTTTGAGCACTACCCCAGTGCCTATTTCGTTAGTTAGTACTTGATTGTTCCGAATGCTGCGAGCTGGCAGATTTCATCGGCTGCGCGGGGCGGAACATGTTTGGGAACGTTGTCGTCTAGGAGGGCGGCGGTGAAGGCATCGTCAGGGTTGTCCGCCGCCCATGTGTCGGCTGCGCGCTGAATGTCTGCGGCGGTGACGTGTTGGTCTACCTCGTCAAAGTCCGTGAAGACTACGGCATTTGGACCATGTACATCTTTGCCAACGACGACCGGCCTCGACCACATGGCGCCGACGACAAGGCCGCCTCGAAGAATTGTGCTTGCCATTTCTGGGCTGATGGACATTCGTTCTTCCCCAATGCCTCTTCTCACACGGTTCTCGGCTTCCAGCCATAACTCTATTTCTTCTCTGCTCAGAGTCCTTTTCTGACTCGCTATGTCCACCTGGGAATAGATCTTCGGGGTTAAGTAGCAGAAGGGGATGCGGACGTTTTGTTAGACAGTTTCGATTTCCGCAGATCAGACTATACAAATCGGGCCTGAATAAGGATTTAGTCCTTATTCAGGCCCGTTTCTCGTTCAATCCGCCGGAACGGCGCTTCAGTGTGGTAGCTGGATGCTGGTTAGCTTTGCCGGTGACACCAAACAGACCACGATGCCCAGTATGTACTGGGCAAATGAAGAAAAACGGCACCACCACAAAAGGAACGACCAGATGGCGGTGCAAGAACCCTGACTGTGGATCTTCCACCACCTACCGTCGGCCCGATCTGACTAAAACCCGCGACTTTAAAGCGTTTCACCGATACGTGACCTCCACGAGGTCACTAACCGAGATCGCCTGCGATGCCGGAGTCAGCAGATGGGGTCAAGTCTCGGCGGGCATGGCGGTGAACAAAGTGCGAGGTCTGGTCGGCGGTGCTGCGCGTAGCCGCCTTGTCACGAAGCCAAAACAGCCATGAGTCAACCATATTTTTAAAAGAAGCGACTTTCGTAGCATCTCATTGGTAAACCGTATCGCTCAAACAGAGTGATTGATAGCGTTCTGTTCGTCCGACACAGTTTGTTCTACTTATGCACGATCAAGGAGATTGCATGACCATCCGACCGAAAATCCGTTCAGGCGTTGTCCTTGCTTCACTGTCGACCATCGTTCTCGCCGGTGTTCCACTGGCCAGTGCCACACCCGCCGGTTCCGATAATGTTCCTTCGCTCACTTCCACCGTGGCCGATAACTCCGAGGTTGATGCGGCGACGCGCGAAAAAGCAGACCGGTTTATCTCCACTCAAGAAGATCAGTTCGTCATCGACGGCGCAGCCAAGTCGGCATTGACACCGAATGAACTGCAGAAAGTCGAAGCGTCCGTGAAGGAAGCCAACACGGCCATCGCGTCCGCTTCCTCAACCAATGACCCATCGGTTGAAAAGAAAGTCAATGATAAATCCATCGCTTTTTCCCAGTCAACGGGTCCACGCATCGAAAACACCGATGGTGACGCGGTTGACCCATTCTTCCAACCAGGCCGCAACGGAATCGAGTACTACTGGTGGGGGGTGAAGGTATTTATTTCCCAGGGCACTCTCAAAGGGATTGGGGCAGGAGTATCAATCGCAGGAGTCTGGATTCCAGAACCAGTGGTATCGAAGATCGTCTCCACCCTCGGCATTGCAGTTGCCGTTGCTCCCGGCGGTATCTGGGCTGATTTTACTTATGCTCAATTTGCCCTCTTGCCTGTCAACCCAGCAGGCGTCGCGCCTGTGCGGGCTGGCTTCCAGTAAGGTAGCGAAAAAGAGAAAGGATCGCTCATGGTCAAGAAGATTCTGATCTCAGTAGTGGTCATCATGATTCCGATAGCCTCTTGGTTTCATTGGCCGAGTTGGGTGATGTACGCCTTTGCCATCATCGCCCTGGTGTTGATATTCCTTCCAACCAACACCAACAAATAGTGCACCCTCTAGGGGTGACCTCTGTGCGGGGTCACCCCTAGAGGTCGTATAGACAAGGTTTGTGCAATGTATCGAGAATCATTAGCCGTCTGTGTAATTGCCACTGTAAGTGCCTTCATCAGCGGATATACTTCATTAGATTTACCACAAACAAACTCGACAGCATCCACGATTACCCCTCAAGAGACTCCTTATATTGACCATCCCCCAGTCGACTCAGCGCAGTCAGGCCCCAGGTATTCCAGCGGGGACGATATTCAAGTGTGGTGGCCCAATGGCTCCATAGACTGCTCTGTCTCCTATATCTCTATGATAACTGGTTTAACAGCAGGCCACTGTGGAGAAGAGGGGGCGGAAGTCTTCTCCCACGGAAATAAAATAGGAACCATTTCGACAAACTATCTGCTCAACGGCTTGGGTCTCGACATAGCAGAAATCGCTCTCCTCCCCAGCGTAGGGGACCAGATAAGGCCGCTGCAAGTGGAAGAACACCCTCAAGAGTCCGTTGTGTTTGCCAACGATCACGAAGGTCAGAAAAAGTCCGGAGAACTGATCTCCGAACAATACTCGTGTCAGCGATTTTTGTTGAATGGCCAACCAGTGTTTGCTTACGTCCAGACCTCAAGCTTACGACTTTCGCCAGGCGAGTCCGGCGCCCCCATCTACTCTTCATCCGGAAGGTTGGTGGCACTGGGGCAAGGTGGAAATGGTGCTAGCGTGTCCACTGTAACCCCGATTTCGTTGTTGGACAGTGCCAAGTCGGGCGATGTTGACACAGTGCACAAAAGGGCAGGTGGACCCTGTCGGAGATAGACCACGTCTCCCGGCTAAAACCGCGACAATTCCAGTTTTGGAGTAAGCATCCGCACGTTTCATCGCGCTCGATGAAGTATTCGGCCTGGGTGCAGTCGTGACCAACGTAGTGGGACTCGAGCGTGTGTGGGAATGGTCCTCAATGGCGTTCTATCTGTCGTCTGGAGTCTTGCCCTCGGCACTGGCCTCGATACCACTGGTGAGATAGGGAAACGCTGTGGGATGCCCCCGTGGAACGATCGGCGACTTCCCAAACCCTTGAAGTAGATCACCTCCCTGGAGGGGAGACGTCTATTGTCGGCAGTTGGACATTCAGAAACTGGGTGTTGGGCTGAACCGTGACCTTCATTCTTAACTATTCTTTTATTTTTTCCGTCGATAGAGCCATTGGTATTCAATGTGTTTGTTAATTTTTTTCGTTCTTTTCGCTTATCGATAGCACTGGTGCTGTGTCTGCTCGCCCTTGTCTTGTGGGGCTTGCGTGTGCTGGTGATCGCTCCTGTTGATGTTGGTACCGGGGTTTTACTCTTCTTTTTAGCGGCTACACTGCCTCTGGCGGCATATCTTCCAACTGCTGCAGTTTTGGGATATCTCGTATTCTTCGCGGTCGTTAGCTTGTCTGGTCATTCGCCCGATCTGTTGACATTGACGGCGGTTCTGCTGGTTACGGTGGTTACTGCGCAACACAGGTACAAGACTGCTGTGGTCTTTGCTGCTATTACGACGCTGCTCGGGTTTTACTCCCCGGATCAAAAGTCGTTGCGTATGGATCCACAGTCTGTAACCATCTTTACTCTCATGATGGTCAGCGCCTTTGCCGCCGGGTGGTTTATCGCTAGGGCGCACACAAACGAGATGCAACAGAAGTACCAGATGCGCCAACGTCAGGTAGAGGTAGCGGGATTTCTCCATGACATGGTGGCTGCTGATTTAACCGCGCTGATAGCAAGACTTGAAGCACTGACGATCTCCATGCCGGAGAAGGAGCAAGCTCTACAGCGGTGTGCCGCCACAGCGCGTAAGTCAATGAGTGACATCCGCACGCTGGTAGATGAGCTCAATGCCCAGGCGATTAATCATCCGCAGGTGACCGTACCGACACTAACAATGACAGTGATGCAAACTGCCCGTGCACTTCAGGAGGCCGGGTTTCACGTTGAGACCACCACGACTATTCGTGTGGATCCTGCCGCTGAGTCTATCAATAGGGCGCTCAGTCAGTGCCTATCTGAAGCTAGTGCCAACATCATCAAATATGCCGTCCCTTATTCCACAGTTAGTATCACCGCGACTGCAAATACCGAAAAAGTCATGGTGACTCTCGTAAACACGCATAAGCTTGGCCGTGGGCGAGCTGGCTCCAGCAATTTCGGTCTAGGCTCTATGCAGCGAACGATTGCTATCGTAGGTGGAAGCATGACGCTGGATAGCACTGATGCCCGTTGGACGATTACTTTCCAGGTTCCCGTTTGAAAGGTCCCGTAATTGATATGAAAATGTTGGCCTCTCTAATGTTCACCGTTGGCCTTGCGGCAGGTCCCCTCCCAACAGTCGAGGCACCTCCCACTGAGGGTGAACCAGTGATCCAAACGTATCAGTCTATTAAGGACTGGCTGGGGTGTAGTAAGGGTCAAACACACCCTTGGTGCAGCAAGTGAGTTTCACGATCCTGCTTGTTGATGATGATCCCGTAATCCGTGAATCATTTCCGGTTTACTTCTCTAAAGCTCCAGACCTAGAAGTTATCGCCACTGCCACAAACGGGCGCAGTGCACTGACATGGCTCAACAATCACACCTGCGACATCGTATTGTCTGATGTACGTATGCCCGATATGGATGGGATCGAACTGCTGAAAAAGTTGAACAGTTTCGATGCCCCACCTGTCTTTGTCGTGATGACAGCCTACGACACTGACGATACGATGATTACTTCTCTTGCGCGTGGGGCGTCCGGGTACGTCATTAAAGGCCAACCACCGCAGATAATCATTCAGGCGCTAAGGGATGCACTCAACGGAGGGACCAGTCTCTCACCTCAATGCGTGAAACGGTTGGTTGCCCAATCCTCATGGGGGCGTTTCGCCGAACGAATAGAGCAAGCCTCCTTGACCGATAACGAGGAAGCCGTCATGCAATTGCTGTGCCAAGGAAAAAGTAACAGGCAAATAGCGAACGAGTTGTTCTACTCGGAACCTCACGTAAAAAGAATGGTGTCTTCCCTGCTGAAGAAGATGGACTGCAGATCCAGGGCAGAGCTCATAGCGCTTTCATACTAAACGGCCTATATAGTTGGCGGACCCACGCCGCTTAATACTCGAGTGAGCCCGCCAACATTTTCATAGTGCGAGTGTTTTGCACCCCGCCTAGATTCAATCCTGGCACTTGGAGCTTGGACCATCCCCAAGGAAGATTATGCACAATTCGACGGGCTGCCTGCCGTCCAGATTCTGGTAGAGCTACACCTGCGATAAGCCCAACGATGCCTGAAAAGAACACAGAAGGGAACCAAGCCATATCAATTTGAAAATGAAATATGCCAAGTGCCACTAAAGATCCGCAAAGCGTTACCATTAAGCGCATGTTTTACTACCCCATTTAGGCGGCAAAGGCGCCACCTACACCGGCAATGCAGCTGATCGCAAGTCCTGGTCCAATTTTCTTAGCGAGGAACTTTACCAAGGCCCAGTAGGAAGCCCTCTTCTCTAGAATTTCCAGGATTGTATCCTAACCGATTACGCTACCAGCACAACCAGCAATGGTTGCGGCAGCTGCGCTAAGAACTCCATTATCGTCTTGGTCCTCTGCGGCCCTAGTCTGGACTGGTTCTGAATTCAGCTCAGCTTCCATCTTCTTTGCTGAAGACAAGCCTGTTTTCCGACCATTGGAATCAATGGCTACCGCGTCACCATTAGCGTTGAACCCATACTCAACTGTTCCCGCAGGCAAGGGGGAAGCCCCCCGCGGACTCGATATCCTCATTGATTTGTTTAAGGTCATTTTTCGAAACAGTCTCTCGGTCTGCACCGGGAGTAGTGGGAACCCGGTGAGTCTCGACGCACTCCCCCTTCTGCGTGGCAGGACCTGCTCTGGCCGTAGCGACAGGGAATGCGACGAGAGTGGTAGAAACAGCCAGAGAGAGGATTAAAGCTTCCTTCAAACGCATAAATAGACCCTTTCGGAGGCATGAAAAGAGGGGCAAGACAGCACCTTTCAAGCTGCCATTGCCACGTCTATGGGAAAATTAAGTCTCTTCAATGTCTTTCTTCCGTCCGGAAGGATATTGATACGAAAGTATCGACCTGTAAAGACCATGGATTTAGAGACGCCGACTCGATCCTTTTCTTCGGCAACAGTGAATTGCCGGATCAAATCAAGCAGCTAGACGCGCAGTATCGCAATGCCACCGACGTATCTAAGGGGGCTTTCACCTTCCGATTGTTGGCCATAGCTATGACTATCAACGCGAAAGGTGGTGTCGGGAAAACAACGAGCACGATGTCCCTAGCGACCCGTATTCGCCTAACGCGGTATCCCCCTGGACCGTGACCAACCTCAACCGCCAGGGGTCCGCTCTCGACTGGGCCGAGCGTGCCGAGGACGGCGGCGACCCGCTGCCGTTCAACGTCGAGCTGTCGATCCCAAAGCGCGTGGACCGCCGAGCCGCTTTAGTCGCCGATAACGAGATGATGTTTATCGACGTACCACCCGGAGACGAAAACGCGATTGAAGCCACTATCGCCGTCAGTGACTTCATCATCATGCCGACCCGTTCCGCAGCCGCCGATCTGTCGCGGGTGTGGGAGCTGCGCGGCGCTGTAGGCGGCACCCCGCACGCTGTCTCGCTGACTTTCGCCCGTAAGGGAACCAGCGCGCTTGAAGCTGCACGAGAAGCGCTTGAAGCCGAGGACATGCCGCACTTTGAAACGGAGATCCCGCTGCGCGCGGGAATGCACCTTGCCTTTGGCTACTGCCCCAGCCCCGACATGCATGGTTACGACAAGGTGACCGACGAGATTATGGAGATGATGAAGTGACCATCAGCAAAGCGCGCGCACGCGCCCAACAAGGCCCATGGACTAAGAAAAAGGCCACGAAGAAAAGCACAGCCACACCCACGAAGTCCGTACGTTCCGCGTTCCACTAGCCTTCAATCCGTGATTACGTCAAGAAAATGACCATCGAAGTGGACCGCGATTTGCATGCTGAACTCAAAGCTATCGCCGCACGCAAGGGAGTCACCTTGCGTGAAATTGTCGGGTAGTGCCTCGAAGAATACGTCAAGAAGAACCGCTAGCTACTCATGCAGTTTTGCGGGAGCACCTGAAGTGGCAGAACTCCTGCGCCGCTAGCAAAGATCAGAAATACGAAATCTCGCCATTCAGCGGGGCACTGATCGACGAGATTCGAAGGGAGTCAGGAGCCTGTTGGCAACCTAGATTGTGGTCCCAGCTGGGATCGAACCAGCGACCTTTCCGGTGTGAACGGAACGCTCTTCCACTGAGCCATGGGACCGTTGCGTTTTTGGCGCGAGGGATACATTAACACTGCTGTGGCGAAAGACCCTAATCGCGTGCACAGACACCGTGAACGTGAGCTTCGGGTGTGATGGCGGGGCACGGGGAATGTGTGGCCGGGTTCCGGCGCTGGGATGAGGGCGGGATGGGAAGCAGGCGGTGTCGATAAGCGCGCGCTTTGGCGCACCAAAAACAAGTCACAACGACGGGATTTGGTCGAACGCGGGGCGACACATTAGAGTTTCTAGTCGCACAAGTTCACATCGGAACGAATGCATGCGGATGTAGCGCAGTTGGTAGCGCATCACCTTGCCAAGGTGAGGGTCGCGAGTTCGAGTCTCGTCATCCGCTCCAAGTCCCCCCCACGGGGGCTTAAGCGCGATTAGCTCAGCGGTAGAGCACTACCTCGACACGGTAGGGGTCACTGGTTCGATCCCAGTATCGCGCACAAGGGCGACAAGCCCTGATGCGGATGTAGCGCAGTTGGTAGCGCATCACCTTGCCAAGGTGAGGGTCGCGAGTTCGAGTCTCGTCATCCGCTCCACGTACCTCTTGGTACTGTGTAAGAGGCGGAAATCGCCCACGGTGGAATGGCCGAGTGGTGAGGCAAAGGTCTGCAAAACCTTGTACACGGGTTCGATTCCCGTTTCCACCTCCATATTCATGTGAATATTGTGAATATCGCGCGCGATTAGCTCAGCGGTAGAGCACTACCTCGACACGGTAGGGGTCACTGGTTCGATCCCAGTATCGCGCACAAGGGCGACAAGCCCTGACGCGGATGTAGCGCAGTTGGTAGCGCATCACCTTGCCAAGGTGAGGGTCGCGAGTTCGAGTCTCGTCATCCGCTCCACACCACCCCACCGGCTGGAATCACTGTTCCGGCCGGTGGGGTTATCCTTTTGCCATGGCTGCATCCGATTCATCTGAAGCATCACCGAAGACGCACGCGGAGATCATCGGGCCGTCGACGGCGACCCAAGAGGTCCGCGCGGTAGCGATCAGCACGGCGTTCGGATCGTTCACCGCGTCCGGCACGTCCGGGGCGCTGGGCAACGACGCTGACAAAGAAGTCATGCTCGCGCTGCGCGAGTGGGCGGATGTCGTCCTCGTTGGTTCTGGCACGGTCAAAGCCGAGGATTACGGCCCGGCGGACATTCCCATCGCCGTGGTGTCGCGTTCGCTCGACTTCGACACATCCGCGAATCTTTTCAGCGGCCCAGGCCCGCTAATCCTCGCCCCCGACGAGTCACTGACGGACGCCGAGCTCGCCCCGCGCCGCGAAGCGCTGGCGGAGGCAGGCGCCGAACTCGTGGGAACGGGCTCGGGGTCGGCGTCGGAGATCGTCGATACGCTCCGCGGACGCGGGCTCGGCCGCATCGTCTGCGAGGGAGGCCCGTCGCTGTATGCCGCGATGTTCGAAGCATCGCTTATCGATGTCCTCCACCTCACCTGCGCCCCCTTTGTCAACGGCGAGCCTTCTGGTTTGGACGGCGATATCGACGTGGAGCTGGAATTGGAGGACATCTACTCCGCCGGCTCCCATATCTTCGCCCGGTACCGGCGGGTGAGCACGGGAAACTAGTGTCCGTTTAGTAGTTTTGGGGGCTGTGACTACCCGCATGAACGCATTACGCACCGCCTGGTCCGCCCCCGCACCGGAGGGCAGTCAGTGCTCCCCAGCGGTGGCGAATGTGTTCCTGTGGCCGCTGGCTGCGCTGCTTGTCATCCACCGCATCTTCGCGGTAGCGCTGCCCGGCACCGTGACCGACGACTTCACCACTGTGTGGTCGGCCGCGCGCCGGTTCGTCCTCCGTGAGCCGGTGTACAACGAGCTCTACCACCACGTCGACCCGCACTACCTGTACAACCCGGGCGCAACATTGCTGCTGTCTCCTTTGGGTTTGGTGGACAATATCGGCGCGGTTCGTGCCCTGTTCATCCTCGTCAACGCCGCGTGCATCATCGGCGCACTGGCCTGGCTGACACGGCTGGCCGGGCATCGGTTGTCCTCCCCCGTTTTCCCGGGCGCGGTGGCCCTCGCATTTCTGACCGAAGCGGTGACAAACACCCTGGGCTTCACCAATATCAACGGCGTTCTCTTCCTCGGGCTCGTCGCCTTCCTCGCCTGGCTGCTCAACGCGGGCGCCGGCTCGTCGTGGGCCGCCGGACTCGTGCTCGGTCTGTGCATCCTGATCAAGCCGATGTTCGCGCCCCTGTTGCTGCTGCCCCTGCTGCGTCTGGATTGGCGCGCGATCATTGGTGGCATCGCTGTGCCTGTCGTGCTCAATCTGATCGCCTGGCCGCTGACCCCTGGGGCGCGCGACTACATCGATATCGTCGCGCCGTATCTCGGCATCACGCGCGACTACGCGAACTCCTCGCTATCCGGCGCCGCGGTCTATTTCGGCATGCCGGGCTGGTTGCACACAGTGCTCTTCCTTCTCTTCGCCGCTGCTGCGCTCGTCGCCGTGGTGTTCTTGGCCCGCTACCGTTTCACCGCCGAGTGGGTCTGGGCCACCACCACCGCCGCTGTTCTCCTCGCCGGCGTGTGCCTGCTGTCCTCGCTTGGCCAGGCGTATTACTCGATGCTGCTCTTCCCCGCTGTGTTCACCATCGGCCACCGTCTCAGCGCTTTCCGTTCGCCTGCCGCATGGGCGGGAATAATCTTGTGCCTGTCACCGCTGACCTGGGTAGTGGACGGCCACTACGTCACCGGCCGCTGGCTCGACACCTTCCTGCCTACTGTCGGCTGGGCGGTGTTCATCGTCGCAGTGGCGGCGTGGGCCGTGGCTGTCAGCACTTCCGACCGACCTGAAAGGACGCACCGCCATGGCGGACAACACGAATTACAGCGACTGGACTGAGACTCAGTGGCGTGAGCGCCTGAGCCAGCAGGAGTACCACGTGCTCCGCGAGGCCGGCACGGAGCCACCGGGAGTCGGCGAGTACACCGACACCACCACTGAAGGCGTGTACCGTTGCCGCGCCTGCAATGCAGAGCTGTTCCGCTCCACCGAGAAATTCAACTCCCACTGCGGCTGGCCGTCATTCTTCTCCCCGCTCGCTGGCGACAAGGTGATCGAACGCGAGGACCGCTCGCTCGGCATGGTGCGCACCGAGGTGCTGTGCGCCAACTGCAACTCCCACTTGGGCCATGTGTTCGCCGGTGAGGGGTACGACACCCCGACCGACCTGCGTTACTGCATCAACTCCATCTCCATGACATTGGAGGAAAAGCCGGTGCAGTAAAGCTGCCGGCTCCCGGTAGCTGAGCTGCTTTAGGACAGCGAAAAGCGCCTGTCCCCGCGGAGGGTGCGGGAGCAGGCGCTTCGTCGATAAGCGAATGCTTTATGCGCCGAGGTTTACGGCAGGACCTCGACGATCTCTGCGATATCGGCAACGCGGCGGCCGGAGAAGAACGGCAGCTCCTCGCGCACGTGGAGGCGGGCCTCCGTGTAGCGCATCTTGTGCATCAGATCGGAGATGCGACCCAGCGTCGGCGCCTCGAAAGCGAGCATCCACTCGTAATCGCCGAGGGAGAACGCCGACATCGTGTTAGCCCGCACATCCTTGTAGTCCGCGGCGGCCTGACCATGCTCGATGAGCAGGCGGCGGCGCTTGTCCGCGTCCATGACGTACCAGTCGTAGGAACGGGTGAACGGGTAGACCGTGATCCAATCCTGCGGCTCCTCGCCCATGATGAAGGCGGGCAGGTGGCCACGGTTGAACTCTGCCGGACGGTGGAGGCCCACACCGATCCAGAAGACCTCGAGGCACTGACCCAGCACAGTCGTGCGGCGGAAATCGTTGTACGCCTTCTGAATGTCTTCGAATTCCTCCGCGTGCCACCAGATCATCACGTCGGCCTCCGCACGGATGCCGGAGATATCGTAGATGCCGCGGACGACGACCTTGCCCTCTTCTTCGAGGCCGGCGAAGAACTTCTTCAGCTCCGCGATGACATCCCCACGCTCGGTGCCGAGCGCGCCCGGGATCGCGCGGAACGTCGCCCACTGGGCGTAACGCTGAGTGTTGTTGAGCTTTTCAATATCCGGCTGAGTCATGCCGCACATCCTTTCTTCCCCTACCGCGGGGAGGTCCAACAAAAGTTCTATCCGCCGATCCTACAGGGCGTGCTTCAACGGATAACGGCGCGCCTCCACAGAATGCGGCCAGGCACTGTCTAGCTTGGAACGCGTGACACATTCGGACCACCCGCAGCTCTCCGCCGCCCCCTCCCCGACCACGAAAACTGCCGCGACCGACGCGCAGAACGGGGAGTCCGCGACGATCCCTGCCGAATTCAACGAAGCAGTGGAGTCCATGCACCGCGCGCAATTGCGTCCGGAGATCAGCCTGGGCACCATCCGTCCGCCGCAGCGCCCCGCGCCGTTCAGCCACGCCGTGGGCCTCGAGGTACAACAGCTTAACGACGACGCGCCTATCCCCACCGACTCCCAAGGCGACGCGTTCGGTCGCCTGATCCTTCTGTACTCCCCGTCCTCCGAAGAGGCGTGGGAGGGCTCCATGCGTCTGGTCGCCTACATCCAGGCGGACATGGACGACGCGGTGGCCTCCGACCCGCTGCTGCCGGATGTCGCGTGGCAGTGGCTCGGCGAATCCCTGGCCGAATCAGGTGCCGAATACACCAACCTCGGCGGCACCGTGACATCCACATCGTCGGTCCGCTTCGGCGAGATCGGCGGTCCGCCGCGCGCCTACCAGATCGAGATGCGCGCCTCCTGGACCGCCGCCGGCACCGACCTCGCCCACCACGTCGAGGCGTTTTCGAAGGTGCTCGCCCACGTCGCCGGCCTTCCGCCGGAAGGTGTCGCTGGCATCGACGGCCGCCGCTAACCGATGCCTGATACTTCCCGTCGCACCTCCGGCTCCGGCGCCTATACTGTCGCCACCTCGCCGGAGGAGTACCAGCGTGCCGCTGCGGCGCTAGCTGCCGGACGGGGCCCTTTCGCCATCGACACTGAGCGCGCGTCAGCCTACCGCTACGACGACCGCGCCTTCTTAGTCCAGATCTTCCGCCGCGGCGCCGGCACCTTCTTGCTCGCGCCCGAAGGTCACCGTGATGACTTCGAATCGATTCTCGCGCCCGTGGTGGGCGGAGGCGACTGGATCGTCCACGCCGCACCGGAGGACCTCCCCAGTCTTTCCGAGCTCGGCTTGTACCCGGGCACGCTTTTCGACACCGCGCTGGCGGGCCGCATCGCCGGCTTCGACAAGCCAAACTTGGCCGCCATGGTCGAGGAATTCTGCGGCGTGGTCCTTGAAAAAGGTCACGGCCGCGAGGATTGGTCTGAAGTTCCCCTGCCGGCGGAATGGCTCGACTATGCCGCCGAGGACGTCATCTACCTCAATGAGCTCGCCGAAGCGCAAGCCGAACTGCTCGCCGCCACCGACAAACTCGAGATCGCGGACGAGGAATTCGCCTTCATCGTCGCCGAATATGCTGAGTGGGAACCGACCGTGAAAACGTGGCGGGATCTCAAAGGAATCGCGCAATTGAAGTCGCGGACATCCCTCGCCGTCGCACGCGCCTTGTGGGAAGAGCGCGATACCGAAGCGCGCGACCGTGATAAATCTCCGTCGCAAATCCTGCCCAATAAGGTCGTTCTCGCCGTCGCGAAAGCCCTGCCCCGGTCTCCGCGTGATCTGGGTGCGGTCCCCGGATTTCCGCAACGCCGACGCGGCGCTGTGCAACGCTGGTTTCCGGTGCTGCAGTCCGTCTACGATTCCGATCCGTCGACCTGGCCGACGCGGAAAAGGCGTGCGGACGATAACGAAACCGGCCCGCCTGGGAAATCCGCATGGCAGCGCCACCACCCTGATTCATGGGAGGCATTGCAAGCCATGCGATCGGCAGTGGCGTATTCCGCAGCCCAGCTCGAAATGCAAGCCGAAGTCTTGCTCACTCCAGCGACGCTGCGTGAAGCGGTGTGGACGGTGACCAATGAGCCCGGACCGTGGAGCACGCACCGCGTTGCGGTGCTGCTGCGTTCGCTCGGCGCCCGCGAATGGCAGATCGCGGAAGTCGCCCCGCTGTTCGGGTTGATAGAGGTCTAACTGCTTCGCGCAGCGCTTAGAGGTTCCCGATCCACTCTTCAATAGATGCCTGGGCAGAGGCCGCATCCAGGCCCACATCCGCGATCAGCTGCGAACGTGACGCATGATTCGGGAACACGTCCGGGAATGCCAGACGGCGCAGCGGCGTATCCACCTCGGCAGCGCTGAGTGCCTCGGAGATCACGGATCCGATGCCGCCGCGGACAATGCCGTCTTCGTGGACGACCACCATGTCGGCGGATGCGGCCATTTCAATCAGCTCCGCGTTCACCGGCACGATCCAGCGCGGGTCCACCACGGTGATGCGCTGACCCTCACCGTTGAGCTCGTTCGCAACACGCACTGCGTTGTCTGCGAACTCACCGATGGCGATGACCAGCACCTCAGGGGTATCGTCGCTTTCCTCGCCCAGCGGCTCAACCAGAATGTCGCAGCCGCCCGGCGTGCGGCGCACCGCATCGATGGCGGGGCCGACGTCGCCCTTCGGGAAACGAACCACCGTCGGGCCGTCCTCGATCGCGATCGCCTCGCGGAATTCTTCGCGCAGACGGTCCGCATCGCGCGGCGCAGCCACACGGATACCGGGAACGATCGACGTGATCGCCATATCCCACACACCGTTGTGGCTCGCACCGTCACTGCCCGTGACACCGGCGCGATCCAGCACCAAAGTCACCGGTTGCTTGATCAGTGCGACATCCATGAGCAACTGGTCAAACGCTCGGTTGAGGAAGGTGGAGTACACCGCGACGACCGGGTGCAGGCCACCCAACGCCATGCCAGACGCGGAGGTCACCGCGTGCTGCTCGGCAATACCGACGTCGAAGAACCGGGACGGGAATTTCTCCGCGAACGGAGTCAGCCCCGTCGGGCCTGCCATCGCCGCGGTGAGCGCGACAATGTCTTCGCGCTCGTGGGCTGCACGGAGAAGCTCTTCCGAGAAGACCGAGGTCCAACCGGGCCCCGCTTCACCGAGCGCCTCACCCGTCACCGGGTCGATGACGCCGGTGGAGTGCATCTGGTCAGCCTCGTCGTTGACAGCCGGAGCGAAGCCGTGACCCTTCTCGGTAGCCACGTGAATGATCAGCGGGCCGTCGTATTGCTTTGCATACGCCAACGCCGTCATCAGCGAACCGATGTCGTGACCCTCGATCGGGCCGACGTATTTCATGCCCAGCTCCTGGAACATCTGCGTGGGCACCACCTGGTGCTTGATGCCCTCCTTCATCGCGTGGAGGGCATCGAAAGCGCGCTCACCGACCCAGCCCATGGATTTGAGGGTGCGCTTGCCTTGCTCCATGACCTCGTCGTAGCCCGGCTGAATCCGAATCTGTGCTATCTGGGAGCGCAGCTCATCCAGGTTGCGGGCGAAGCCGCCGATCGTCGGCGAATAGGAGCGCCCGTTGTCGTTGACCACGATGACGACATTGCGGTCGCTCTCAGCGATATTGTTCAGCGCTTCCCAGCACATTCCGCCGGTCAGCGCACCATCGCCGACGACAGCCACGACATTCTTGTCGCCCTTGCCGTGCAGCACCTTCGCCTTGGACAAGCCGTCTGCGTAAGACAGCGCCGCGGAGGCGTGGGACGACTCCGTCCAATCGTGCTCCGACTCGCTGCGGTTGGTGTAGCCCGACAGACCGTCTTTCTGGCGCAGCGTGTCGAACTGGTAGGCGCGACCGGTGAGAATCTTGTGAACGTAGGACTGGTGGGACGTGTCGAAGATGATCGGCTCTTCCGGCGAATCGAAGACCGCGTGCAAAGCGATCGTCAGCTCCACCACACCCAAGTTCGGGCCGAGGTGCCCGCCGGTGGCGGAGACCTTTTCGATCAGGAATTCGCGGATTTCATTCGCGAGACGGTCAAGCTCGTCCCTCGACATGTCCTTCAGATCAGCAGGAAAATCGCGGTGGTCAAGGCTACTCACTAGTCGTCTTGGCTCCTTCTCGGCGAATTCTTCCCCCGCCCCGGTTTCTGCCCAGCTCGGGTCACCGTGGACGGACTCTCTCGTTCTGATCGAGTTTACACCGCGTGTAGCCAAAACCATCATTCTCCTGCTTCGGAATTAGCGCGGGATAAGGCTCGTGAGAACTTCGAAGTGGTGAGTGTTCGGGAAGGCGTCGATAAGCGCCATGCGCTCGACTGCGTACCCGCACCCGCCCCACGCTGCGAGGTCGCGCGAAAACGTCGCGGGATCGCAGCCGATGTGAATGACGCGCTGCGGCGCGCGTGCAGCGACGGCCTCCACGACATCCGCGCCGGCACCTGTGCGCGGCGGGTCGAGGACAACCAGCCCCGGATCGGGCAGCCCGTCGATGCTCGACTCGACCTTGCTGTTGCGCACCTCCACGTCGACATCCGCCAGCGCCGGTTGCGGATCGCGCGTCGCCGCCGCCGAAAAATCGACGCTGACCACGTGCGCCCTCGAGCCGAGCGCATCGCTTATCGACGGCACGAACAACCCCACTCCCCCGTACAAGTCCCATCCGACGGGCCGTGCATAGGTGTCCGCCGCCCAATCGGCGATATAGCGGCAGTACGTGGCCGGAGCTGTGGTGTGGGCCTGCCAGAATGCCGTGGGCGGAAAACGGAATACCGATTCTTCGATGCCGCTGCTCTGCGGCGCGGGAACTGCCTCGGTCACGACGGAATCGCCTTCGATCCGGGTCTCGATGCGCTCGATCCGCTTGCCGCGCTGCGCGCGCTGAGTCTCCACGACATGGCGCGTGCCGCGTGAATCGACCACGACGACGAGCTCCGCGCCCGGAGTGAACCTGCGCGCATCGGCACCGACGATTCCATCGAGCGCTTCCTGGTTGACCTGCGTGCAGCGCACCCCCGCGATCACGTCGTGGCTGCGTGCCCGGCGCATCCCGGCGCGCCCATCCGGTCCCACGCCGAGGCGGACGCGCGTGCGCCAACCGGTCAGCGGCGCGAGTGTGTCCTGTTCGAGATCGATGGCGAGGTCGAAGCCGGTGAGAACACCGCTCGGGCGCGCGAATTTGTCCAGCTGGCCGACGAGGATTTCGCGTTTGAGCCTCTCCTGCGCGGTCGGCGTGATGTGGGAGTAGTCGCAGCACCCGGCGCCCGCTTCCGCAGCGGGGCAGGCCGGGTCCACGCGGTCCGGCGACGGGGTGTCGATGGCCTGCGCTTCCCCACGCGCCCAGTTCTTTTTCACCTTGGTCAACACCACCGATGCGGTGTCGCCTGGAATGGCGCCGGCGACAAAGACGACCCGCCCGTCCGGCGCGTGCGCGATCGCCTCCCCGCCGTGAGCCATCGTCGTCGGTGTGAGCGTGAGAGTGTCACCCACGCTCAGTGCTGGTGAATGCGTGGTGGGTCGGTCGTCCATGTCTTGAGTGCTTGTTCTAGTTCTGGTTCTGCTGCTGTTGCTGTTGCTGCGCCATTGCCTGCTGCAACTGCGCGGCAAGCTGCGCGGGCAGCTCAACCGGCAGGGAGTTGCCTGCCAGCACCGGGGAGGAGCCGCGGTAGATGAAGGAGCGGGCAATGATCTCGTGCGCCAGCTCAGCCAGCTGATCTTCCTTGCCGTGCGGTGCCGCGAGCGTGACACGGTAGAGCCAACGCGGGCCCTCCACACCGACGATGCGGATGACACCGTTGTCTCCGCGGCCCACGACCTCGCGGCCCCACGGCCCTTCCTCGAAGGTGGCGGGCATTCCCTCACCCTGCATCCCCTCGATGATCTCGTCGCTCGACTCTTCCCACATGCCGCCGGAATTCGGCGCAGCGAATGCGACCGGAGTGACGCGGCCGAATTCGGTCACGACGTGGAGCATGCGCGGGCCCTGCTCGCCCATCTCCACCTGCACCTGGGAGCCCTTCGGCAGCGGCAGCTGGATCGAACCCAGATTCAGAATGCCTTCAGCGAAATCACTGAAGTCGAAATCCTCGATGTCTACGCTGTCGCCGTCGAATGGACCAGTGTCGCCGCCAACGGCGTCGTGCTCGATTGTGACCGGCCCCGCGTAGGCCTGGGTCTGGGACTGAACGTGGTCCGCATCCTCTGCCTTGTCCGCCGCAGCGGATACGAGCTTGGGCTCGGGTTCATTCTCGGATTCGTCCTCCTCGGAAGACTCCTCCTCGGACTCCTTGGAGCTCGCGCCCTCCTGCAGGTCCGTAATGGTGTACTCGGAGCTCGGGTCGCTCGGCTTCTCTGCTTTTTCGGAGCTCGCGCCCTCCTGCAGGTCCGTAACGGTGAATTCGGAGCTTGGGTTGCTCGACTGCTCTGCGTCCTTAGCGTCTGCAGTGAGCTTTTCAGCAGCGTCAGCCGCCTTCTTCTTATTCTTGCCAAACGGCCAAAATCCCATGGTGCTGCGATCTCCTTGTGCTAGTTGTGCTTGATGTAATCGATCAGTTCACGCCGGTTGAACCGTACCCGCCGGCGCCGCGGACCGTCTCGTCAAGCTCGTCGACCTCGACGAAATCCGGGAGTTCCACCCGCTGAACAACGAGCTGTGCGATACGCATGCCCCGGGTGATCTCGAATGGCGTGTCCTTGTCCGTATTGAGCAGACACACCATCAACTCGCCACGGTAGTCCGCATCCACGGTGCCCGGCGCGTTCACGATCGTGATCCCGTGCTTTGCCGCCAAGCCTGAGCGCGGGTGGATCAAGCCGACGGTGCCCAGCGGCAGCGCCAACGCGATCCCTGTCTTCACTAAAGCGCGCTCCCCCGGCGCGATCGTGAGATCTTCAGCGGAGTGCAGGTCCACACCGGCGTCGCCACGGTGCGCGCGCTTGGGCACAGGCAACTCGGGATCGAGCCGCTTCAACGGGATGGGGCCGATTCCCCCACCGGCGGCGCTTTCATTCGCATGATTCATCGCGTGGTTGGTCACGGCCCCAGACTACGTGACCGCTCCATGCTCCCGCCGTGGCGCAGTGTCGCGGCGAGCAATTCAAAGATTGTCCCCGCGCTGCTTAACATGGAAGGCGTGACGGACAACGCCAAAGAGAATGTGACCAGCAACCCCGCCGGGGCATCGCAGACTGCTTCCGGTTCCCCGGAGGTGCTTTATTCAGAACGCCAGTGGGTGCCCGCGTGGTGGTGGATCATCGGCATCGCGTTCGCCGTATTGCTCGGCGCCCAAATGGGCAATAACCGTGGCTTCTGGTGGTTCGCCATCACCTTCGTTCTCGTCGCCGCGGTGATCGTGTGGTTCCTGCTCCACCTGTCGTCCACCGTGGTGAAGGTGGAGAAGGATAGCGATGGGACCCGCTGGCTGGTGGCGGGAGACGCGAACCTGCCAGACAACGTCGTCACGCGTTCTCTTGCTGTGCCCAAGTCTGCGAAACAGAACGCGCTCGGGCGTCAGCTCGACCCGGCCGCATACCTCATCCACCATGCGTGGGTTAAGGAGCTCGCCCTCTTCGTGCTCGACGATCCGGAGGACCCCACTCCGTACTGGCTCGTGTCGTCGAAGAACCCGGAGAAACTTCTCCGGGCGTTCGTCCCTGCGCAAGCGGAACAAGCAATCGCCCCGCTTCAGAAGGGCTAGAAACTACTCGCAGTCCAGGCAGATCTTCGAACCGTCGGACTCCGTGTGGCCCAGACGGTTGTTCTTCTGCACCAGGAAGCAGGACGCGCAGGTGAACTCGTTCTGCTGCTTCGGCACGACGGAGACGTTGAGCTCCTCGCCGGTCAGATCCACCTGGGGCGGGTCGAAGGCATCGACGACTTCGCCGTCGTCGTCCATGCTGCTGCCGGCGACTTCCTCGGCCTTGAGCCCCTCTAGCGAGTCGGTCTCAATCTCATCGTCGAGACGTCGGCGGGGCGCGTCGTAATCGGTGGCCACTAGTGGGTCTCCTTTGCCATACATCGTCGCAGCATCAACCGCGCTTTTCTGGGTGGAACACCACCCGCTGACGGCCTTTACTGCCTTCTTTCGACGCGATACTAAATCAACGTGTCCCGTCTGTCATGTTTCCCCCGCGCATTGCGTCTCTGGCGTGTCACGCTTGCCGCCTCCCGCAGGACCGCACCGCACTCATAACAGCGGGATGACTAGAATCAGCAACCATGAACACTGGGGTGGCTGAAACCAACGAAAACAACGCGCACGCTGCGAAAGAAACACCGCACGCGCACTGCTGCGGAATTGACATCGGCGGCTCTGGCGTCAAAGGCGCCATCGTGGATATGACGACCGGCGAATTCGTCAGCGACCGCGTCAAAATTCAGACCCCGCAGCCAGCCACCCCTGATGCTGTCGCTGAGACGACGGCGGAGATCGTGCGCCAGCTCAGTTGGGACGGCCCCGTGGGCATCTGCCTGCCATCGGTCGTCACCGACCAGATCGCACGCACCGCCGCCAATATCGACGACTCGTGGATCGGCACCAACGTCCACGAACTTTTCACTCGCCACCTACCGGGCCGCGAGCTCGCAGTGCTTAACGACGCTGATGCAGCCGGCTTGGCCGAGGTCGCCTTCGGTGATGAAGCCGCCCAGACCGGTGCCGTCATGTTCCTCACCTTCGGCACAGGCATCGGCTCTGCATTCCTCATGGACGGCGCGCTCTTCCCCAACACAGAGCTGGGGCACATGATGGTCGGCGACAAGGAGGCCGAGCACCAAGCCTCCTCCGCAGTGCGTGACCGCGAAGAGCTGAGCTACAAGAAGTGGGCCAAGCGCGTGGACCGTGTTCTGGCCGAGTACGCGCGACTGTTCAATCCGTCCGCTTTCGTCGTCGGCGGCGGCATCTCTCGCAAGTCAGACAAATGGGTGCCGCTGCTCACCATCGACACTCCCGTCATACCGGCCACGCTCCGCAATCGTGCCGGAATCGTCGGTGCCGCGATGGCCGTGTGGAAGGACATCACTCCGTAACTTCCTCCCCTAAAGCTCCACCGCACACTGAAATTAATGACTTTCACAAGGTGGCGCTCACTGAGTGTGCGTGCGTATGCTGTAGGGTTGTTCAATAACTTAGCGGTTCTAGTGCTGGCAGAAGACATTTCTGCTGGGGCTTGTACCGCGCCGTAACACATGGACGCAGGAATAGACTCCGCCTCTCCGCGTTGACACTGCCGCCACCGCAGTCCCGTATTGTGGTGGCGCACCAACGAAGAGAAGCGGCGAGCTCATGAAAGGTCGTACGTGGCAGCGAGCACCCCATCTAAAAACCAGAGCCCTGAGAACAGCGCTGACGCATCCGGGGACACCGGCGCCACTTCGCCTGCCCGCAAGACCGCCGCTAAAAAGACGACGGCGAAGAAAACTGCCAAGAAAGCAGTGAAGAAGACTGCTAAGAAGACGGCGAAGAAGACCGCCAAGAAAACGGCGAAGAAGACCACGAAGAAGACGACCAAGAAAACCGCCAAGAAGACGGTGAGGAAGTCCGCCGCAAAGAAGACTGTGCGCAAGTCTGCCGCGGCGAAGGTCGAGGCCCCGGACGAGTCCGATGAGTTCGACGAGAGCGCTGAAGACGACGACGATCTCGACGACGACATGCTCGACGCGGATATCGACGGCGCTGATCTCGATGACGACATGGACGACGATCTCGACGAAGACAACCTCGGCGACGAGGAATTCGAGGACGACCTCGATGACGAAGAAGTTGTCGACGCTGCCATCGAAGACGAGGACGAGGAAGACGACTCCGAGGATGTCGTGCCCGAGCTCGGCGAGGAAGACGGTTCCAAGAAGGCTCCGGCTAGCAGCGACGATGATGACGATGACGACTCTGGCGCGCCGTCTGTCTGGGATATCGAGGAATCCGCAGCCCTGCGCCAAGCGCGCAAGGATGCGCAGCTGACTGCGTCCGCCGACTCCGTTCGCGCCTACCTCAAACAGATCGGTAAGGTCGCCCTGCTCGACGCTGAGCAGGAGGTGTCCCTGGCCAAGCGCATCGAGGCAGGTCTGTACGCCCAGTACCGCCTGGACGAGATGAAGCGCGCCGCCGACGAAGGCGACAAGGACGCCAAGCTCAGCCCGGCCATGAAGCGCGACCTGCGCGCCGTCGCCCGCGACGGCCGCAAGGCGAAGAACCACCTGCTGGAGGCAAACCTTCGTCTCGTGGTCTCCCTGGCGAAGCGCTACACCGGCCGCGGCATGGCCTTCTTGGACCTGATTCAGGAAGGCAACCTCGGTCTCATTCGCGCCGTCGAGAAATTCGACTACTCCAAGGGCTACAAGTTCTCCACCTACGCCACGTGGTGGATCCGTCAGGCGATCACCCGCGCGATGGCTGACCAGGCCCGCACCATCCGTATTCCGGTGCACATGGTCGAGGTCATCAACAAGCTCGGCCGTATCCAGCGTGAGCTTCTGCAGGACCTCGGCCGCGAGCCGACTCCGCAGGAGCTGGCGAAGGAAATGGACATCACCGAGGAAAAGGTCCTCGAGATCCAGCAGTACGCGCGTGAGCCGATCTCTTTGGACCAGACCATCGGCGATGAGGGCGACAGCCAGCTCGGCGACTTCATTGAGGATTCTGAGGCCGTCGTCGCGGTGGACGCCGTGTCCTTCACCCTGCTGCAGGACCAGCTCCAGGACGTCCTCCACACGCTCTCCGAGCGCGAGGCCGGCGTCGTGCGTCTGCGCTTCGGCCTGACTGACGGCATGCCCCGCACTCTCGACGAAATCGGCCAAGTCTACGGCGTCACCCGCGAGCGCATCCGCCAGATCGAGTCGAAGACGATGTCGAAGCTGCGCCACCCCTCGCGTTCTCAGGTGCTGCGCGACTACCTCGACTAGTCAACGCGCACTCGACGCGAAAGCCCGTAGGTCTCTTGAAAATAAGAGAGCCTACGGGCTTTTCTGCTCTGCGGAGTTAGCTCCCTACTTCCCCTTTGATGTCGAAACTCCACACGGGGGTGAACTCGTCGTTCTCCTCGTCATAGCTGACAAAGAGGTGCGTTGCGTGACGGAAATCGCCTGTGTGAAGGCCACAGTAGGTGAGATCGAGTTTCTCGTATTCCTCTACGTCAGAATGGTGTTTCTGTTGTTCAAGCCAGACCATTTGGCCTGCCGGATTCACGACACCTAGGCCAGGGACACCGAATTCTGCCGCGTTCTTATCCTTGAATTCGCCCACGTTGAGAACCGCATCAACGCATATTTCATCGTCCATGCCTTTGACCGTTTCTACTCCGAACCGGGAGACACTAATATCCCCCAGACTCAGCGTGGCGTTTTTCAAATCTTTCGACTCAATGGGCTCCCTTGTGCCCATCGGAACGGCATCTGGAAACAGTTTGGAGTAGTTTTTCCCAATAATGTTGAATCGAGTGGGCACCGTATCATCGCCATAATCGCTGGGTATCTCTCCCGCAGCGATAGAGGACAGATCAGACAGCTTGCGGGCCATTGGATGCAGTGGTTCACACGACGCGCCCACAGACAAGACGAGATCGGGGTATGCCGGATCATCGGTAGTCATCATGCACCAGGGATCTCCAGGGGTTTCCGAGGTAGTCTCCTCCCAGGCTTCGATGGCGGAGGCGGATACCTTACCTTCTAACGTCTCTGACTGAAGAGAGAAATCGACTCTGATATCGCCTTCGGTCGTTTCAACCCACCCAGAACACGAGTCATCCCTGTCATACGGCAGGAAAACATCTTGCCAGGCGAGGGAATCAAAGAGCTCTTCTCCGAGCTCGCAGCTCACCATTTTGCCGTCAACAAATGTGTGGTCGACGGCACGCTGGTCGATTTCTGGGACTTTCTCCCGCTGAATCCAGGCAACTGCCCCGCCGATCACCGCGATAAGCAGAACGATGGAGAGCACAGGAAGAAGGACACTAGGCTTCCCGGGTTGCTGCGGTGCCATTGGAGGGCCAGGAGGGACATTCGGATTCTGGGGCGGGAAAGAAGTCGGTTGGTCCGGGGCGCCCTGGACCCCGGGTTCTACTGCGTGGTTCGTCGGTTGCTGCGCCTGGTGCGTCTCGTCAGAAGCGACCGGCTGTTGCTGCGGCGACTGGTAGAGCGGGTACGGGGCTGTTGGACGGTCCCCCGGGGAGTATGGGGTTGGCTGGCCGTAATAGATGCCGCCGCCCGGCGGCATCGAGGTCGGCCCCTGCGGGAACCCGGCACCCGGCCCGCGGGAGAAGCCGGGAGGAGTCGGCGGGACATTGCCGGCGTCGTTTCCGTTCGGCCTACCTTCTGTGCCCTGCACTTCTCCTCTTTCCGCAACACGCCACGAGCGCAGTCGTCCGTGGACTGAAAAACGGTTGTGACCACAGAGACATTACCTGGAAATAGCGGAATTCTCTCGGCGGATTTTCTGCGGTAGCGCGTCAACAGAAGGCGAATAATCCGGGCTAAGTGCTCTCGGTGAACCGGCCATCGGGGTGCTTTTCGATCTGTTCGTTGAACTCGTCCGGGCCGATGGGGGCTGGATCGTCGAAGTCGGTGTAGCTGCCCGGTTCCTCGAAAAGCATGGAGATGAGAATGACGGCGATGAGGATGGAGACGATGATCGCGCACACATTGAGGACGATGCCGATGATGGCGGATATGAGTCCGCCGCGGCGCAGACCCCGGCGTTTCTGGCTGATCCCGATGGCGCCAAAAATGATTCCGACGATCGCGGAAATTGAACCGAGGATGATGAACCACCACGAGGTGAGAATCGTGGCGATACCGATGACGAGAGACGCGATGGCGAAGCCGTTGCTGCGGGGCTGCCCGTTGTAGTGGTCCGCGTAGCCCGAAGGAAGGTATGAATTCGGGCCGTGGGGGTTGTAACGCCCGTACGCGTCAACAGGGCCCTGTTCAAAAGGCTGGCCGTAGCCGTCGAACTGTCCGGCGCGCTCGTGGGAATAGCCGCCGTAAGGTTCGTTCAGTGGGTCCCGCGGGCTGCGCGGGTAACCAGCGCCGTAAGGATTCGGGTGCACCATGGTGTGGCCGACTTTACCACTGCTGCAGGTACCTGATTCTTTCCCTGAGCTGATCGGCGGAGCACAGTGCGGTAGGCGGACCGCCGCAGGCTTTGCGCACCTCGGTGTGGATCGCACCGTGTGGGCGGCCGGTGCGCGAGGCCATGATGGACACGCGCGTGTTCAACTCTTGCCGGAGCGCGGGGATGTCCTCCGACGCGACACCGCTGCCGCCCGTGGCGCTTGCTGCGCCGACGGGTGTATCCGGTGAGGCCAGTGGACGCGCTTCCCGCTCTTTCGCGGCGGCAGCCTCTTTGGCCCGGCGCGCTTTCTCCTCTGCCTCGCGGGCGTCGAGCTGCTCGGATTGGCGTTTGCGCAGAAGCGTCTTCACCTGTTCCGCGTCGAGGAGGCCGGGCAGGCCGAGGAAGTCTTGTTCCTCGTCGGTTCCGGTCATCGTCGGAGTGCCGTAGGTGGAACCGTCGAAGATGAGGGAATCGAGCTCCGCTGAGGCACCAATGGACTCGTATTTCGAAGCCTCGTCGGGCTCGCTTCGCTTCTGGTTGGCCTGCTCAAGCAATTCGTCGGACCAACCGGATTCGCGGTGCGGCTTGCCCAGCACGTGGTCGCGGGAGACCTCCATTTCTTCGGCGAGGCGCAGCAGGACCGGCACTGACGGCAGGAAGATCGAAGCGGATTCGCCGGGCATACGGGAACGCACGAAGCGGCCGATCGCCTGCGCGAAGAACAGCGGCGTCGACGCCGAGGTCGCGTACACACCTACCGCCAGGCGCGGCACGTCGACGCCCTCGGAGACCATGCGGACGGCCACGAGCCATTCGTCCTGGGAGGAGGAGAACTCGGCAATGCGTTTCGACGACCCCGGCTCGTCGGAAAGCACCACAGTCACGGGAGTGCTGCTTATGGTCTCCAGGATTTTCGCGTACGCGCGCGCCGTCGTGGTGTCCGTGGCAATCACGAGGCCGCCGGCGTCCGGCATGTGGCCGCGGACCTTCGTCAAACGGGTCTGCGCGGCCTGGAGCACCGCGGCGATCCAATCGCCCTTCGGGTCCAACGCGGTCTTCCACGCGCGCGCCGTCTGCGCCGCATCCAGCGGCTCACCGAGCCGTGCGGTGTATTCCTCCCCCGCCGAGTCCTTCCACTGCGCCTCACCGCTGTAGGCGAGGAAGACGACGGGGCGCACCACACCGTCTGCAAGCGCTTCGGCGTAGCCGTACGTGTAGTCCGCCTGGGACACGAGATGCCCCTCGCCGTCTTCTTCGTAGGTGACGAATGGGATCGCGGAATCGTCGGAACGAAACGGCGTGCCTGTCAGCGCGAGGCGGTGATCGACGTCGTTGTACGCCTCGCGCACACCGTCGCCCCAGCTCTTGGCATCGCCGGCATGGTGGATCTCGTCCAAAATCACCAGCGTGCGGCGCGACGACGCCACCGCGTGGTGTTTGAACGGGTGCATGCCCACCTGCGCGTAGGTGACCACGATGCCGTCGTAGGCCGGGTTCACCGCAGACGAATTAGTGAACTCCGGGTCGAGCGACAGCCCGAAGCGCGCCGCGGCCTGCGACCACTGGACCTTCAGGTGTTCCGTGGGCACCACGACGATGATGCGCTCGACGGTCTTCTCCGCGTGCAGCGTGCTCGCCAACGTCAGCGCGAAGGTCGTCTTACCAGCGCCTGGCGTAGCCACGGCGAGGAAGTCCTTCGGCTTCGTGGCGGTGAAAAGGTCAAGGGCCTCCTGCTGCCATTGGCGCAGAGACGGCCCTTTGCCCGGTGCTGCGGATGTCACTTGCGGCGCAGCCCCTTGTAAATGCGCTCGCAGTCGGGGCACACCGGGGAGCCGGGCTTGGCCTGCTTCCGCACCGGGAAGGTCTCACCGCACAACGCGACGACCATGTCACCGCTGATGGCGGAGTGCACGATCTTGTCCTTCTTCACATAGTGGAAGAAGTCCGGAGTGTCATTGCCCTGCGAAGTGTCTTCGCGGACATCGGGCCGTTCAATCGTCTTCGTCGTTGTCTGCGTCACGCACACCATCATGCCTCATTGCCCGAACCATGTTTAAAAACCGTGTTGCTGGCTGCTCGCGGAAGTGCACGCGGCACGTCTACCCTTGGGTGCCATGAGCACAGCAGGCGGACCCAACGATCCTTCCGTCGTCGACGGGGATGCGGTGAGCTCGCCCGGCAAGCGCTTTTCCCGTCGCAAGGCCGCGTTGATCACGTCCGCGAAGCGTTCGCCGCAGGAGAATCTGCGGTCGCGCGAGCGTGCTTACCTGATCATGCAGGGCATGCGCTTGCCGTTCGTGTTCCTGTCCATCGCGGCAGTGATGTGGTGGCATAACTGGGTGCTCGCGATCATTTTCTTCGCTATCTCGATTCCGCTGCCATGGATTTCGGTGGTGGTGGCCAATGACGGCAACGAGGTGCGCGATAAACGTTCGCGGAACGTATACAAGCCCGCCGCCGCCCGCCAGCAACAGCTCGCGGCCGCCCGCCAACAACAGCTCACCGAACGAGCGCACACAGACAACACCCCTGAGACGATCGACCACGAGGATTAAGGAGCTATCCGTGCACCCCACCGACATCGCGGGCGAACTGATCCGCGAATTTACTTCCGCCGGGTTCACCTCGGATTCCATCGCCGCGCACCTCGGCCCCGATGCCATGGAGGCGCTCTTCCGCGGCGAGCCCGGCGCGGTTGTCGAAGCGTGCGATGATTCGCGCTTGTCGGGCCTCGTCCGTTTCTTCCTCGTGCGCGAAAAGATGACAGCGGAACAGCTCTCCGAGTTCCTTCCGGCGCGGCTCGTTCTTTCGCTTATCGACGCCGCCGTGGTCTCCCCCACCCCCTCCGGCGACCTGGAAATCGCATTGGACATCCGGCCCCACATCATTGCCGGGCGCGACCGGTTCATTTTCTCTGACCTGGATGCTTCCATGACCGACCACGTGCCAGGCCCCGACCACGTTCTCGGTGTCGGTGCGGCGAGCTTGTCGTTGCTGTCCGCCACGCCGCTGACTCCCGTCGACTCAGTGCTCGACTTAGGAACCGGCTCCGGTGTGCAGGCTCTGGCGCAGTCGGGTTGTGCTGAACGCGTGGTGGCCACGGATGTCCACGAGCGCGCCCTTAGTCTCGCCGATGCCACGATGGCCGGCGCCGAGGCGACCAATGTGGACCTGCGCCACGGCTCCTGGTTCGAGCCCGTCGAGGGCGAGCGTTTCGACCGCATCGTGGCAAACCCGCCCTTTGTCGTGGGCCTGCCCGAGGTCGGCCACGTCTACCGCGATTCCGGCCTCGACTTGGACGGCGCCACCGAACTCGTTGTGTCCTCTGCCCCCGACTACCTGGAAGACAGCGGTTCCGCCTTCATCCTGGGCTCCTGGGTACACACCAGCGAACAGTCGTGGGAGCAGCGCGTGGCCAGCTGGTTCCCCTCCACCGGTGTCTCCGCGTGGGTGCTACAGCGCGATGTCGTGGACCCCGCGCTATACGTCTCCACATGGCTCAAGGACGAGTCCGTCGACCCCCGCTCAGCCAACGGGATCGCCCGCACCCGGCAGTGGCTCGCCCACTTCCGCGAGGAAGACGTTCGCGCCGTCGGGTTCGGCTGGATCTTCATCCGCAAGATCGGCGACGCCCCCACAGAAGTCGTGACCGAAACACTTTCCCAACCGTTCACAGACCCGCTCGGCCCAGAGGTCGAGGAGTATTTTGTGAGAATGGAGTGGCTGCGGGAGACGTCGATAAGCGATGTGCTCGATGCGCGCTATGCGCTGCGTCCCGGCATCGCCCTCGAAGATGTCAGCCTCGCCGACGCCGAGACCGGCATGGGATTTGCCCCCGAGGTCAAACGCATCACGCGTACCGACGGCCCCCGTTTCAGTCACGAGATCGACGACGCGGTCGCCGCGATCATCGCCGGACTCAACCCCGACGGACTGCCGCTTCGCGACATCGTCTCCCTCTGGGCCGCCTCCCACGGACTCGACGACGACGCCGAAGAAGCACTCGCCCACGATGCCGCCGGAGTCATCGTCGACCTGATCCGCCACGGCTTCGTCCTCCCCGCCGACCTCATCAGCCTGAACAGCTAGCCGAAAGGATCCCCAATGAAAGCCGTGCTCACCCGTGTCACGCAGGCCTCCGTCACCGTCGACGGTGAGACCGTCGGAGCCATCGACTGCCCCGACACCGGCGGGATTCTCGCCCTCGTCGGAGTCGGCAACGACGACGCTGACGACGCCTGGGAGACCATGGTGCGCAAAATCGCCGAACTGCGCATTCTCGACGGCGAAGTATCCGCCGAGGATGCAGGCGCACCTGTCCTCCTCGTCAGCCAATTCACTCTCATGGGACGCACCAAAAAAGGCCGCCGCCCGTCGTGGTCCGACGCTGCTCCGGGCGATGTCGCCGAGCCCATCATCGCGAAGATCGCGGCCGGTTTGCGCGAGCGCGGAATCCATGTTGAAGAAGGCCGTTTCGGGGCAATGATGGAGGTCGCGTCGGTCAACTCCGGACCGTTTACCGTAACTGTTGAAAGCTAAACGCAACCTGCTAAAGTCCCAATCACGGCAACCGCGCATCCGCTCCCCATACCAGACCCGCAGATGAGCTGCATAAATGCACGCAAAAGCGGCAGGGTCTTACCGCGGGAACAATCTGCTCTTGTCCGGCGTTAGAACGATAGATTCGCAAGACTTGAAGGAGCTTTCATCCATGACTCAGCCCAATGTGGATCCTGTCGATGCCAATGAAGAAAAGGTCGACCGCGGAAGCCGACGAAATCAGACGAATGACAACCCTTCCGCCGACCTCGTGCGCGTCTATCTCAACGGCATCGGCAAGACCGCATTGCTGAACGCTGAGGAAGAAGTCGAACTCGCCCAACAGATCGAAGTCGGGCTGTACTCCCAGCACCTCCTCGACGACCCTGAGGTAGAACTCACCCGCGCCAAGCGCCGCGACCTGAAGATTCTGGCGAAGGAAGGCCGCAAAGCACGCTCCCACCTCCTGGAAGCCAACCTGCGCCTCGTTGTCTCCTTGGCCAAGCGCTACACCGGCCGCGGCATGCCGCTGCTGGATCTCATCCAGGAAGGCAACCTCGGCCTCATCCGCGCGATGGAGAAATTCGACTACACCAAGGGCTTCAAGTTCTCCACCTACGCCACCTGGTGGATCCGCCAGGCAATCACCCGCGGCATGGCGGACCAGTCGCGCACGATCCGCCTCCCAGTCCACCTGGTCGAGCAGGTCAATAAGCTCTCCCGCATCCGCCGCGAGATGTACCAGTCCCTCGGCCGCGAACCAACGAATGAGGAGCTGTCGGAAGAGTCCGGCATCGAAGAATCCAAGATCGAGATGCTGCTGCGTCAGTCCCGTGACCCGGTGAGCTTGGACATGCCCGTCGGCGCCGACGAGGAAGCCCCGTTGGGCGATTTCATTGAGGATGCTGAGGCCGCAGACGCTGAAGATGCCGTTGTCTCCGTGCTGCGCCACGATGACATCAACGACATCATCGGCGGCCTCGAGCAGCGCGAACAGGATGTCATCCGCTTGCGCTACGGCCTCGATGACGGTGTGCCGCGCACGCTCGACCAGATCGGCCGCAAATTCGGCCTGTCCCGCGAGCGCGTCCGCCAGATCGAACGCGAAGTAATGAGCAAGCTGCGCGTCGGCGACCGCGCCGACCGCCTGCGCGATTACGCACAGTAGAGCCTCTGCCCTAAACGCACCGCCCAAACGGCGGTGCGTTCTGGGTTACTATGTGCTCTAGTCAATAGCCGCCGTGTGTAAGGATTGAAGGAAGTCTGAAGTGAGAGATCTCGTAGACACCACCGAAATGTACCTGCGCACGGTCTACGAGCTTGAGGAAGAAGGCATCATTCCGCTTCGCGCTCGCATCGCCGAGCGCCTGGATCAGTCCGGCCCCACCGTCTCCCAGACCGTGGCGCGCATGGAGCGCGACGGCCTCATCGTCGTCGAATCGGACCGTTCCCTCTCCCTGACCGAGCGCGGCCGCGAACTGGCCACCTCCGTCATGCGCAAACACCGCCTCGCCGAGTGCCTGCTCACCGACGTTTTGAATCTGGATTTGAGCCAAGTTCACGCCGAAGCCTGCCGTTGGGAGCACGTAATGAGCGAGGACGTGGAGCGCCAAATGCTCCGGGTGCTCGACGACCCGACGCGCTCGCCATTCGGCAATCCGATTCCCGCTCTCGACGAGCTTGGCTACACTGCGGCGGCGGAAGAAGACCTCGGGGTGCGGGTCAGCGATCTCGAGGTCTCCGAGCCGGTCCACGTGGAGATCGTGCAGATCAACGAAATCCTCCAGCTCGACTCCGAGCACTATTCTTCGATCTGCCGCTTCGGCATCGCCCGCGGCGCACATGTCACTCTCGAGCGCAACGATAATGGCTCACTGGCGCTCGTCACCGAGTCCGGTTCTCGCGTGAACCTCGCACCGGACCTCGAGCACGCGCTTCGCGTCATCCCTGTCCACGGGTAGCAACTAGGCTGACTAAACGTACTAGCCTCCAACCCTGAAAGAGGGAAATTCATGTCCCGTCTCGTCGTCACCGGTGGCGCCGGCTACGTCGGCAGCGTCTGCTCGAAGGTCCTTATGGAAGCGGGCCACACGGTCACCATCGTCGATAATTTTTCGACCGGCAACCGCGATGCCGTGCCCGAGGGCGCCACGCTCGTCGAGGGCGACATCAACGACGTCATCGACGACGTGCTTTCCGACGGCCCCGTCGATGGCGTCCTCCACTTCGCCGCCCGGTCGCTAGTCGGCGAGTCCGTGGAAAAGCCCGACGAATACTGGCGCGACAACGTGGGCACCACGCTGACATTGCTGAACTCCATGCGCGATCACGACGTGACCAACCTCGTGTTCTCCTCCACCGCCGCGACGTACGGTGAACCAGAGCGTGTCCCGATCACCGAGGACATGCCCACTGCCCCGACGAATGCCTACGGCGCGACAAAGCTGGCCATCGACTACGCCATCACCTCCTATGCCACCGCATTCGGACTGGGTGCAACGAGTTTGCGCTACTTCAACGTGGCAGGTGCTTACGGCGGCCTCGGCGAGAACCACGCGACGGAGACCCACTTGATTCCGTTGGTGCTCCAGGTGGCACAGGGCAAACGCGAGAAGATCTTCATGTACGGCGACGACTGGCCTACCGCTGACGGCACCTGCGTGCGCGACTACATCCACATCCGTGACCTCGCTGACGCACACCTGCTCGCCCTGCAGTCCAATACTCCAGGCAAGCACCGCATTTTCAATCTCGGTTCCGGCGACGGCTATTCCGTCAAGGAAGTCATCGAGGCGTGCCGGCGCGTCACCGGTCATCCCATTCCTGCAGACATCGCCCCCCGGCGCGCTGGCGATCCAGCAACACTGATCGCGTCCTCCCAGCGCGCGAAGAATGAACTTGGGTGGACCCCCACCCGCACCGACCTCGACCAGATCGTGGCGGACGCATGGGAGTACACCCAGTCCCGTTAGCTACGCGCTGGCCGCCTGGTCCCCGTATTCCTCGTCGGGATCGTCGAAATCATCGGCTTCGTCATCGTCGCGGCCGAGATCGTTGAACTCGTCGCCGTCGCCTTCGGCGGCGTTTCCGATGATGTGCGCGCACGCCAATTCGCACCCTTGCAGAATCGTGGTGACGAGGTGCTGCTGCTGGCCGGCGGCGAGAATCTCTTGGCAGATCGCTGACATGGAGTGCCTGGGCATGTCCTCCTGCGCAGTCGCCAGCGCCGCAGACGCCCAGGAAGACAAGCCCTTGCTAATGGCGACGATCGCCCACAGGCTCAGCGCATTCGCACGGATCACACCGTCGAATGTCCGGGCCACGGCAAGCAGAGCCGCCGCTGATTGCTCGGGGTACCGCACCGCGGTGCCGATGACGCAGTCCCGCAGCATCGAGCGCGACAACACCGTCACGAGTGCGAAAAGATCGTCGGTGTCTGAGAAAACGCTGTCCAAGCTCGGTCGTCCGTCTGAAGCGATGAGTGGCTGAGCCGGGGCGTTGCGCAGCGCGGCCATTGCTTCCCGCACATATTCGCCGGGGGTGGACGCACCGCGATCGATCTGGCGGCGCAGCGCATCGGCGCACAAACGCGCCTCCCGGATGAACGCCGCGACCTCAATGTTGTCCCCACCGAGCGTCACCCACCCCGTGTGGGAGTCCTGCTCGAAATACTCGAATGTGTCGGAACGGTTCAACGCCGGCAGGATCCCGTTGTCGCGCCACGCACGCATCGCCGGCGAGTTGACCACAGACGCCACCGTTCCGCGGTCCCATTTCAAGTCGGGCCAGTTCCGGTTCATGTCCTCCGGGTCGGGCCCGAAGACCATCTCGTACGGGGTGCCCTGGGCGATTTCGGAGACGTGCCACAATACGTCGATAAGCGGTTCCCCGCCTGGACGCGTCAACTCCTCCAGTCCGTGCGCGGCACTGGTCGCGAGTTCACCAAGCGGTGTCCTGGTCACCATGACGCCGAGGAAGGCGACGCAGCGCTCCACCGGCGCCGTCTCCAAGAAGGTACCCAACTGGCCGGCGTGCGAGAGATCCGCCCTCATCACCGGCCCCAGCATGAGCTCCCCACCTTTCACGTCGTCCGGAACGAGCCCGATCACGACGACGGATTCCTGCGGGTAATAGCCGAGCGTGCCGGGAATGGTCGCGATGATGGTCGCTGGGTCGTCCACGGAACCGATGTCGTCGGTCCACGGATCGAAATTCGGGTTGTTCGAGTTTGTCGGTTTCTGTTGTCCTGAGAATGAATGTGTCATGCCCTATTGGACTTCCCCACCCCCCGGATCGGTTCCCAGGAAAGCAGAACTGGGGAGCGTGGCGGGGGTGCGTCGATAAGCGAAGCTGTGCTTTCCCGGACAATGCGGGACGTGCGTTACCACCTATCGCGTGGGGTCCGTAAGGTGGGAATGAAACCTAACACCCACGGTGTTGTACTGGGTGTTAGTTCACAAGAAGGAGGATGTCACACACATGACGTCAGACGATCAGCGGCACATGTACGAGCTGGAGTACCCGGCTCCCGCCGTGGAAGACGGCGCGTCCTCTGGCCCCACCCTCATCGTGGCCATGCAGGGCTACGCCGACGCGGGGCACGCCGTCGAGGGCGCGGCCGGGCATCTGAAGGACGCGCTCGATTCGCGCACGCTCGCCACGTTCAACAACGACGAGCTCATTGACTACCGCTCGCGCCGCCCGATGGTGACGCTGAGCCAGCACGAGATCAGCGACGTCGACGACATTGACCTAGACATCCGCGTGCTGCGCGATTCCAAGGGCGAGTCCTTCCTGCTGCTTTCCGGCCCAGAGCCGGATCTGCGCTGGGAGGCGTTCTCGAAGTCGGTGGCGGATCTCGCCGACCGCTTCAACGTGGACAAGACCATCTGCCTTTACGCCGCGCCGATGGGTGCGCCGCACACGCGTCCGCTCGTCGTGTCCGCGCACGGCAACGACCGCGAGCTCGTCGGGAAGATGTTCACGTTCGACGGCATGGTGTCTGTTCCAGGTGCCGCCGCCGTGATGATCGAGCGCGAGTTGCACTCCCGCGGCCGCCGCGTTGCGGGCTACACGGCGCACGTTCCGCATTACGTCGCGTCTTCGCCGTACCCGCAGGCTGTCTACCAGTTGCTGCAATCCGTTTCGGATACGTCGAACCTGAAGTTCCCGCTGGGCGCGATCGAGCGCGACATGGAGCGCGTCGCGCAGCAGCTCGCCGAGCAGACGAATAATTCCGAGGAGATCGCCAACGTCGTCGGCCAGCTCGAGCAGCACTACGACTCGGAGATGGCGTCCTACCGCAAAAAGAACCCGCAGAAGATGATGCCGGGCGAGGCACAGGTGCCCAGCGGCGAGGAGATCGGCGAGGCATTCGAGAATTTTCTCGCGGCCATCGACGACCGCGACAAAACGCTCGGCCCGGGCGACGACATCGATATGCCGGACGACGACGAGTAGCCGCGCGCCTTTAGTACCGTGGGTGAGGTGACTTCCAACGCCTCAGCACCGACGCTCGGAGATTCGATTGCGGATCTCGAGAACGTCCCGAGCACGCTTATCGACGACGCAGTCTGGGACTCTTTCACCTCCTGGACCTCCTCGCGCGGGATCTCGCTGTATCCGGCGCAGGAGGAAGCGTCGTTGGCTCTGTTGTCCGGTGACAATGTCATCTTGGCCACGCCTACTGGGTCCGGTAAGTCGATGGTGGCTAACGCTGCGCACTTCATCGCCATGGCGCGCGGCCAGCGGTCTTTCTACACCGCACCGATCAAGGCGTTGGTGAGCGAGAAATTCTTCTCCCTGTGCGAGATTTTCGGCCCGGAGAATGTCGGCATGATGACCGGAGATGCCACCGTCAACGGTGATGCCCCGATCATCGCGGCTACTGCTGAGATCGTGGCCAATATCGCGCTGCGCGAGGGCGCCAAATCCGACATCCGCCAAGTCGTGATGGACGAGTTCCACTACTACTCCGAGCCCGACCGCGGCTGGGCGTGGCAGGTGCCGCTGCTGGAGCTGCCCAAAGCACAGTTCCTGCTCATGTCGGCGACGCTCGGCGACACAAAGTGGCTCGAGGACGACCTCACCCGCCGCACCGGTCGCGAGACCACCTACGTCGGCGGATCCGAACGCCCGGTTCCGCTGGATTTCCACTACGTGTTCACGCCCGTCCACGACACCATTGAAGAGCTGCTTGCCGACGGTAAGGCACCCATCTACGTCGTGCATTTCTCCCAGCGTGAGGCGACGGAGCGCGCGCAGGCGCTCACGTCGATGTCCATCATTTCCGCCGAGGAAAAAGACGCGATTCGCGACGCCATCGGCGACTTCCGCTTCACCACCACCTTCGGCAAGACTCTGTCGAAGCTGCTGCGCCGCGGCATCGGCATCCACCACGCAGGCATGCTGCCGAAATACCGGCGCCTGGTGGAGCGTCTCGCCCAGGCGGGACATCTGAAGGTCATTTGCGGAACGGACACGCTCGGTGTGGGCATCAACGTTCCGATCCGTACCGTCCTCATGACCGGGCTGGCGAAATTCGACGGCACGAAGCAGCGCATCGTGAAATCCCGCGAATTCCACCAGATCGCCGGACGCGCGGGCCGCGCAGGCTACGACACAGAAGGCACCGTCGTCGTCGAAGCACCCGAGCACGAGATCGAGAGCGTGAAACTCCGCCGCAAGGCCGGCGACGACCCGAAGAAGCTGAAGAAGATCCGCAAGAAGGCCCCGCGCGACGGCGAAGTCTCGTGGTCGGAGAAGACGTTCAACCGGCTCACTGAAGCTGAGCCCGAGGAGCTGACCAGCCAATTCACGGTGTCGAACTCGATGCTGCTCAACGTCGTCGCACGTCCCGGCGACGGTTACGAGCACATGAAGCACTTGCTGCGAGACAACCACGACACCCGCGCCAAGCAGAACCGCGACATTCTCACCGCCGTCGATCTCTTCCGCGGGCTCATCGCCGCCGAGGTCGTCGAGCGCACTCCTGATTCTCCCGCGTTCCGCCCGTACACCCTGACTGCGGAGCTCGACCGGGACTTCGCGCTCAACCAGCCGCTGTCGCCGTTCGCACTCGCGTTTTTGACGTTGCTCGACCCAGCCTCGGAAACCTACGACTTGGATGTCATCTCCACATTCGAGGCGATTCTCGACGATCCGCGCCAGCTCCTCCAGGCCCAGCAATCCGCGGCGCGCGGCGAGGAAATCGCCGCACTCAAGGCCGACGGCGTCGACTACACCGAACGCATGGCGCTCATCGAGGACGTCACCTACCCGCAGCCGCTGCGCGACGAGCTCGAGGATGCCTACGAGACCTTCGTGCATGGTAATCCGTGGGCGAAAGAATTCGATCTCTCCCCCAAATCGGTCGTGCGCGACATGATCGAGCACGCGATGACATTCTCCGACGTCATCGCCACATACGGTCTCGCGCGCAGCGAAGGCGTCGTCCTGCGCTACCTCACCGACGCGTGGCGCACGCTATCGCATTCCATCCCCGACGCGTACATGACAGAGCGCCTCGACGACATCATTGTGTGGCTCGGCGAGCTCATCCGCCAGGTCGATTCATCGCTTATCGACGAATGGGCCCACATGGCCGACGAGAACACCCCCATAAGCCGCGACGATCTGGAACGCGAACTGGCCTTCGGCGTGGAAGATCCGACCGCTCTGACCGCCAATCGCCGCGCCTTCACCATCATGGTGCGCAATTATTTCTTCCGCATGGTCGAGCTCTTCGCCTTCGAGAAGGAAAAAGAGCTCGCCGACATGCTCGACTACATGGAGCTGGCCGACCAGCCCGACTGGCCTGCACTCATGGACGACTATTTCGACGACTATGACGATGTCGACTTGGACGCCGATGCCCGCGGACCCGAGTACTTCGTGCTTGCCGACACGGACTCCCGCAGCTGGACTGTCACCCAGCTCGTCAAAGATCCTGAAGGCGACAATTCTTTCCAATTGCACGGCACCGTTGACCTCGACGCTTCCGACGCCGCCGGCGAAGTCCGCCTGAGCTCTCTTGAAATGCGCCATTAAGTATTTCTTCTATTTTCCCGCACCAACCTATTAATCCTTGTAGTTTTTGAAGATATGAGTAATAAGGAGTACCGCCCGACGCTGGCTCAGATCCGCACCTTCGTGACCATTGCCGAACACCGGCACTTCGGCACCGCGGCCAGCCATCTGCAGATCTCCCAGCCATCCCTATCCCAGGCACTCGTCGCCTTGGAATCCGGCTTGGGAATTCAGCTCATCGAGCGCTCGACGCGCAAAGTGATCGTCACCCCCGTCGGCGAACGCCTCCTCCCCTACGCCCAAGCCACGCTCGAAGCCGCCGAATCCTTCGTGCAGCACTCCCGCGGCGCCCAAGGCATTCTCAACGGGCAACTCACGCTCGGCATCATTCCCACCATCGCGCCGTACCTACTGCCAGAATTTCTGCGCCTCGCCCAAGAGCGCTACCCGGACCTCGAACCGAAAGTCGTCGAGGAGACGACCCCAGCGCTCATGGAGCAACTGCGCAACGGCCAGCTCGACGCCGCACTCATCGCCTTTCCGTCCGGCACGACCGGCCTCGACGAAATTCCCCTCTACACCGAGGACTTCGCCATCGCCGTGAACGAAACCAACGGCCTTGCCGGCCGCAGCGACGTCGCACTCGCCGAACTCGACGCTCTGGATATGCTTCTCATGGACGACGGCCACTGCCTGCGTGACCAGATCATGGACCTGTGCCGCACCGCCAACCTCGACGTAGCCGGAATGACCGAATCCGTCACCCGCGCGTCCTCACTGACCACCATCATCCAGCTCGTCGCCGCCGGTTACGGCGCCACACTGCTCCCTATCTCCGCCGTCCCCGTCGAATGCGCCCGCCCTAACGTCGCTGTCGCGCACTTCGCCGACGATGTCACCGCCTCACGCGACATCGGACTCGTGCACCGCTCATCGTCCACGCGCACCGAGGAATTCACTGCCCTCGGGGAGCTGATTGCGGAAGCATTCCACGCGACCGTCGATAAGCGCGCATAGCCACCGCACGACGGCTACTCGCACGCGGGTAGACTCGCGCGTTGACTATGACGAACCCTGAACTCACCCGCGACGAGCTCTACCGCCGCCTCGACGAACTGCCCATCGCCAGCGTCCGGCGTTTCAAGCGGCGCCTGAAAAAGGCGCGTTCTCCGCATGCGCTCAGCCAGATCAGCGCTGACATGGACGCAGAGGCTGGGAAAATAGCGGATATCGATAAGCATGTCCCCGCGATCGAGTACCCCGAATCCCTCCCTGTCTCCGCGCGGCGCGACGACATCATGGAGCTCATCCGCGACAACCAGGTCGTCGTCATCGCTGGTGAGACCGGCTCCGGCAAAACCACGCAGATCCCGAAGATGCTCCTCGAGCTCGGGCGCGGACGCCGCGGCCTGATTGGCCACACCCAGCCGCGCCGTATCGCCGCGCGCACTGTTGGCGAACGCATCGCCGACGAACTCGGCCAAGACATCGGCGAGACCGTCGGCTACGCCATCCGCTTCGACGACCGCGTTACCGACACCACCGCCGTCAAACTCATGACCGACGGCATCCTCCTCGCCGAAATGCAGCGCGACCGGTTCCTCAACGCCTACGACACGATCATCATCGACGAGGCCCACGAGCGGTCGCTCAACATCGACTTCCTCCTCGGCTACCTCAAACGCCTGCTGCCCGCGCGGCCCGACCTGAAGGTGATCATCACCTCCGCGACCATCGACCCCGAGCGCTTCGCCGCGCACTTCGCCGACGCTTCCGGCGAACCCGCGCCCATCATCGAAGTCTCCGGTCGCACCTACCCGGTGGAAATCCGCTACCGGCCGCTGGAGACGGAAGTCGCCGCCAAGGACGGCAGCACCAAGGTCGTTGACATCGACATGCTCGACGGGCTTATCGACGCACTGAAAGAACTCATTCGCGAAGGCGACGGCGACATCCTGTGCTTCTTCGCCTCCGAGCGCGATATCCGCGACGCGATGGAAGTCATCGAGAAACAGCACTGGCGCGGTGTCGAAGTCACTCCCCTGTTCGGCCGCCTGTCCAATGCCGAGCAGCACCGCGTGTTCTCACCGCACTCCGGCCGCCGCATCGTGCTGGCCACCAATATCGCAGAGACGTCGCTGACCGTGCCGGGCATCCACTATGTCGTGGACACCGGCCTTGCGCGCATCTCGCGCTACTCCACCCGCACCAAGGTCCAGCGTCTCCCTATTGAGGAGATCTCGCAGGCCAGCGCCAACCAGCGTTCCGGTCGCTCGGGCCGCACCGCCGACGGCATCGCCATCCGCCTCTACTCCGAAGACAATTTCAATGCGCGCCCCGAATTCACCGACCCGGAAATCCTGCGCACTAACCTGGCCAGCGTCATCCTCCAGATGATCAATCTGCGGCTCGGCGATATCTCCGAATTCCCCTTCGTGCAGCCGCCCGAACCCAAAGCAGTCCGCGATGGTCTCCTGCTCCTCCAGGAACTGGGCACCATCAAAGACTCGCGCGACCACGCTGAACTTGCGCTGACCGGCATCGGCCGCGACATCGCACGCATTCCTGTCGACCCGCGCATGGCGCGCATGCTCGTCGAAGCCGACAGGCTCGGTGTGCTCCGCGACGTGACCATCATCGTCGCCGCCATGACCATTCAGGACGTCCGCGAACGCCCCCTGGAATACCAGGCGCAGGCTGACCAGGCGCACGCCCGCTTCAAGGACACGACCTCCGACTTCCTCGCGTCTTTGAACCTCTGGGACTACATCAAAGACTCCCGCGACGAACTGTCCGGCAACGCCTTCCGCAAACGCATGAAGAAGGAATTCCTCCACTACATGCGCATCCGCGAGTGGTTCGACCTTGTGCGTCAGCTCCGCGACGCTGAAGCGCAGCTCGGGTGGAAGAATGTCTCGTCCGCCGTCGATGCCGCCGACCGCGACACCAACGCGATCCATCAGTCGCTACTTACCGGTCTGCTGTCCAATATCGGTGCCCGCGACGGAAACTCCAAGGAATTCAAGGGGGCCCGCGGGACCCGCTTCATGGTTTTCCCGGGTTCCGCCCTGGCGAAGAAACCGCCGGAATTCGTGATGGCGGCGGAGCTCGTCGAAACGTCCCGCCTCTGGGCACGCGACGTCGCCGCGATCGACCCGTCGTGGGTGGAGAAGATCGCCCGCGACCTTCTCAAGCACTCCTATTCCGAACCGGTGTGGTCGCAGAAGCGCGCCGCGCCGATGGTGCACCAGAAGTCGATGCTTTACGGCGTCACCGTCGTCGCTGACCGCTTGGTCCCGTACCACCGCGTCGACATGGAGGCAGCCCGCGACCTGTTCATCCGCCACGCGCTTATCGACGGCGAATGGAATGCTCACCATAAGTTCTTGAAGCACAACGCGGCCCTGCTCGAAGAAGCCGCAGCCGTCGAGGAAAAGGTCCGTCGCCGCGGCATCGTCGTCGACGAGGACACCCTTTTTGACTTCTACGACCAGCGCGTCCCCAACGACATCGGCACCGGACGCCACTTCGACGCATGGTGGAAGAAGAAGCGCCAGCACGACGCGTCCTTCCTCGACTTCGACCCCGAGGCATTGCTTTACGACGCCTCCGCCGACGCCGGCGACACCGCCTTCCCCGACACCTGGCGCCACGGCTCCATCGACTACGACCTCCAGTACAAATTCGAGCCCGGCGACCCATTCGACGGTGTGACGGTGCTCGTCCCTGTTCCTCTCCTCGCGGGACTCGAAGACACCGGTTTCGACTGGCTCGTGCCCGGACTACGCGAGGAACTGGTCACCGAACTCATCCGCTCTCTTCCGAAAGCCCTGCGCAAAACGGTTGTCCCGGCCCCGGAATTCGCCGACCGGGCGATGGGCAAGCTCGTCCCGTTCGAAGCTCCCATCACCGAACAGCTCGCCGACGTTTTGCAGTCCCTCGGCGGCCACGGCATCAACGGGTCCGACTTCCGACCCAATGCGCTGCCGGCGCACCTCACGATGACCTTCGCTGCCGTCGACCGCCGCGGAAAGATCATCGATCACGACAAGAGCCTCAGCGCTCTCAAAAACCGCCAGGCCGGCCACATCACGTCTTCTGTGGCCAAGGCGACGAAGAAAGCGGAATCCGACGCCGCCAAAGACTGGACCGCCGATACCCTCGGCGACGTGCCTGAGACCGTCACTACGACGATCGAAGGCAACGATGTCGATGCGTATCCCGCTCTGGAAGCGACTGCCGACGGCGTCCGCGTCAAGGTCTTCCCCACCAAGGCTGCCGCCGATGCCTCCATGATGACGGCGACACTCACCATGCTGATGCGCCAGATCCCCGTCAACGTTTCCCAAATGACGAAAGGATTGCCGTTGCGGCAGCGTGTGGCCGTCGATAAGTATCCCCACGGTGGTGCCGCTGGACTCGTCGAGGATGCGCGCGTGGCCGCAATCCGCGACCTCATGATGAAAAATGGCGGCCCCGTGCGCACCCCCGACGAATTCAAGACACTGCTGGGCGCGGTCAAACCCCAGGTTCCTGGTGCCGTTCGCCACTCCGTCGTCGCCCTCGCCGGCGGAATTGTCGAATACGTCAATATCGCCGCCGAAATCGACAAGTGGGACGGCCCCGCCATCGACGACATCAAGCAGCAAATGCGCTTCCTGCTGCCGAAGAACGCGATCACGATTCACGGCACCGAGAATCTCCAGCACCTACCGCGCTACATGTCGGCGATCCAAGCGCGTCTCGACGACATGAACCTCGACCCCGACCGCGATGCCGACCGCCAATCCGTCATCGACGATGTCAAGGCATACCGCGATGCCAAGCTCCAACGCCTGCCCGCTAACCGCGCGAAATCCCGGGCAGTGAAGGACATCAATTGGCGAATCCAAGAGCTACGAGTGAGCCTGTTCGCCCAGCGTCTGGGCACTGCAAAGCCGGTGAGTCCACGGCGCATCGAGAAGATGATCGACAAGCTCTAGCCACGGATCAGGCAGTGGATCATCCCGAGCTGTTCGCTAGAGCTCGTCCATCCCACGATCTTTGCGACGCATGAGACGGATCTCCGATTCGAAGTCATCAGCACTTTCGAAGGACTTATACACGGACGCGAAACGCAGGTACGCGACCTCATCCAGCGCACGCAGCGGCTCCAAGATCGCAAGACCGATCTCATTCGACGGGATTTGGGAGCTGCCGTGGCTGCGTACGATCTCTTCGACTTCCTGCGCGAGTCGCTTCAGCGAGTCGTCGGACACGTCGCGACCTTGGCACGCGCGGCGCACGCCGACGATGAGCTTGTCGCGGTCGAAGGGCTCGCTGACCCCGTTGCGCTTCACCACCGTCAACACAGCTTTCTCCATGGTGGTGAAACGTCCCCCGCACTCCGTGCATTCGCGACGGCGGCGGATGGCTGCTCCGCCGTCCACGAGACGCGAGTCTGAGACGCGGGAGCTATCGTTCTGACAAAAAGGGCAGTGCACGACACTGCATCTTACCCGTTCGCTGCGGCCTTATTTTCGCCCCGGCCCGGCCCGGCCGAACGGTCCCCCTGCTTGCTAGCGCTGCGAGACAGCCGCAATCTGGTTACCCGCATCCTTCGGGACAAAGCCGGCATCCCCGCCGGAGAACGCTCCGCCGAAAGCCGATCCGACAATCAGGGCCAAACCGAAGAGCGCACCCATGAGCGCCGCCCCGGTCTTCTCGCGGCGAGTTTCGAAACTATCGGCGCCGCCCTCATCCCTGCCGGAGTGACCGTCCGGGATAGGACCGTATTTTCGATTCGATGATTCCAGCGTTCGAACATGCACCGGCGCGGCATTGCCAGAACGGCGGCGATCCAGGTCCCAGACATCCGCCGGCTGAACGCGTTGCGGCGTCGCCATAGAGAAAGAATCAGTGCTGTTAGTGCGTGCGATGGAGATGGTCATTGTCGTTCCCTTTCTTGTTGTGTGTTTGCGATTCTATGGCCCGGTTGAACCACCGCCGCCACACCGTTCGAGTAGGTGTTCGATAGCTTCTATGTTCGATTTATAGCAAGGCTCCGAATTTTTGTCTAGGCGCACGCGAAATATTTCGAACAAATTTGCTCATACGTGGTAAACAGGAGGCAAGGGAACCGAACGCCGGGCAGCGTCGTCGAAGTATGTGAGGGTTTTCACCCACCACACCGATAACGACGATCACGGAAAGAAAGAGGACGCAGCCAATGCCGAAACGAGAAGACAAGAAACCTGACCTGAAGTCGTTGACCGAGCGCCAACGTCGCATTCTGGAGGTCATCCAGGATGCGGTGGTGCTCCGGGGCTACCCGCCGAGCATCCGCGAGATCGGGGATGCTGCGGGTCTGCAATCGACGTCCTCGGTGGCATACCAACTCAAAGAGCTGGAGAAGAAGGGCTTTTTGCGGCGCGACCCGAATAAGCCGCGTGCCGTCGACCTGCGCCACCTGCCTGAGACCGCCGGTCGCAAAACCCGCAAGCCGGAGCCGACGCCGGAAGATGCAGCTGCCCCGCGTTACATCCCGGTGCTCGGCCAGATAGCAGCAGGCAACCCAATCCTGGCGGAAGAGAATGTGTCGGAGTATTTCCCGCTGCCCGAGGAGCTCGTCGGCGACGGCGATCTCTATCTTCTCCAGGTCGTCGGCGAATCCATGCGCGATGCGGGCATCCTCGACGGAGACTGGGTCGCCGTCCGCACGCAGCCCGTCGCGGAGGAAGGGCAATTCGTCGCCGCGCTTATCGACGGGGAGGCGACCGTCAAGGAATTCCACCAAGACTCCTCCGGTGTGTGGCTTCTGCCCCACAACGAAGCTTTTGCCCCCATTAAGGGCGACGATGCGGAAATCATGGGTCTGGTTGTCTCCGTTTTCCGCCGGCTCTAATCTCCCCGTCCGGGGGTGAATCGGGCACACCCGGACACCCGCTGGCCCGATTGCGTTCACTTTGTGGGAATAATGGTGCACGAGTGTGAATGCCTCGCACGCGATGTTCGAGGCCCCGGAAGGAAGTGCCCATGTACGCCGAAGAACGGCGCCGCCAGATCGCGTCCCTGACAGCAGTCGAGGGGCGCGTCAACGTTACCGAACTCTCCGATAGATTCGATGTCACAGCTGAAACAATCCGCCGCGACCTTGCTGTCCTCGACCGCGACGGCATTATTCAGCGCGTGCACGGCGGTGCGGTGTCGAGTCAGTCGTACCTGACCACAGAGCTTCCCTTGGACACCCGCCTCCGCTCGGCGACGACGGCGAAGTCAGCGATCGCGAAAGCTGCGCTGCAGTTTTTGCCTTCCGGCGAAGGGTCGGTCTTCCTCGACGCGGGCACGACGACCAACGTCCTCGCAGGATTGATCAAAGACGCGCCTGGTGCACCGTCATTGTCGTTCGTGACGAATTCTTTGCCGATCGCAGTCGATCTGTCCAGCTCGGGAAAGCTCAACATCCAGTTGCTCGGCGGTACTGTGCGCGCCATTACGCAGGCAGTTGTCGGGGACACAGCGCTTCGCACACTCGCGCTTTTGCGTGCCGACGTCGCGTTCATCGGCACCAATGCCCTCACCGTCGATCACGGCTTATCGACGGCCGACGCCCAGGAAGCGGCTGTGAAATCGGCAATGGTGACCAATGCCCGGAAGGTAGTTGTGCTGTGCGATTCCTCGAAGTTGGGAAGCGATTACCTGGTCAGCTTCGCGGGGCTCGACAGTGTCGACGTCGTTATCACGGACACCGACGCACCGCCATCCTTCGTCGATGAGCTCACCGAGCTCGGCGTCGACGTGATCCTGGCCGAGTAATCCCCTTCCCGCGCTGGTGACCCGATTGTTGAGCACAGTCACACAACCGGGCATACTCGGACATAGAGGGACGCGACTCCTCTACCCCCATATTGGAGGAGGCTCACCCTGCGCACGCTAAGGGCCAGGAAGGGACACGCCACGTGATTGTGACATTCACCGCCAACCCGAGCATCGACGTGACAATGTGCGTCAACCGTCTTGAACTCGGCGGAGTACTCCGCGTGACCCGCAGTCTCCGGCAGCCCGGGGGTAAAGGAATCAACGTCGCCAGCGCCATGGTGAAAGCCGGCCGCGACACCGTCGCCATCGCGCCCGCCGCCCAGCACGACCCCTTTGTCGCTCTTACGGCTCGGGCTGGTCTCCCACTGCGGACGATTCCGGTCGACGGTGCAGTCCGGACGAATACCACCGTCACCGAAGCCGACGGGCGAACGACCAAGCTCAACGAGCCCGGCGCAGCGCTCACGGAGACCGTCATGCGAGCGCTTGAAGCGGAGCTCACTACGGCTGCATCCTCACCGGCAACGAAGGCAGTGGTCCTCGCCGGGTCGCTTCCGCCAGGAGCACCGGCAGATTGGTACCCGGCGCTCATCCGCGCTCTGCGCGCGACCTGCCCCGAGGTGCTGATCGCTGTAGACACTTCGGACGAACCGCTCAAACAGCTGGGGGAACAGGTGAACGGGGCGACGCCGGACGTCGTCAAGCCGAATGCTTTTGAGCTCGGTCAACTCTGCGGACGCGACGGTGCCGAGCTCCAACGCCAAGCAGAAAGCGGCTGCTTCGAACAGGTCGCAGATGCCGCGCGGGAGCTCGTCGAAAAAGGCATCAGCGACGTACTCGTCACCCTCGGCGGTGCCGGCGCATGCCTTGTCACCGCGCACGGCGCCTGGCACGCCGCCACCCCACCCGCGCAGGTGCGCTCCACCGTCGGCGCAGGCGACAGCGCACTCGCAGGCTATGTACTGGCGCGCCTGAACGGCGCAGACTTCCCCGACGCGCTCCGCCACGCCGTCGCCTACGGCACCGCAGCCGCCGCGAACCCCGGCACTGAAAGCCCCTCCCCGGACGACATCGATCTCGAACGCACCATAGTGCGCGAACTCTAAGAAAGGCCACACCGTGTCTTCACCCACCATCACCCCGGACCTCGTCCGGCTCGACTGCGACTTCGGGGAAACGCCCGGCGATGTCATTGGGCACCTCGCTTCGATCGTTGCGGAGGCAGGACGAACCAACGAGCCGAGCACGCTTGCCGACGCCGCCACCGCCCGCGAAGAGAAAACCGGCACCGGCGTCAACGGCCGCGTGGCAATCCCCCACTGCCGCACCTCCGCGGTGAAAGAACCGACGCTCGCTTTTGCGCGCCTGTCCCGCCCCGTCGATTTCGCAGGTCCAGACGGCGACGCTGAACTCGTCTTCCTCATCGCCGCCCCTAAGGGAGGCGGCAAGGAACACTTGAAGATTCTGTCGAAGTTGGCACGGGCGCTGGTGCGGGGGGATTTCGTCGATAAGCTGCGCACTGCCGCAACCCCTGAGGACATCGTCGCAGCCGTCGACGAGGTGCTCAACGCGACGAAGAAAAGCAGCTCGGGCGCAGCATCCGCGCCGAAGAAGCGCATCGTCGCCGTCACGTCGTGCGCAACGGGCATCGCGCACACCTATATGGCCGCCGACGCTCTCGAACAGGCAGCGCAAGGCCGCGACGATGTCGAGCTGCGCATCGAACCTCAGGGGTCGTCGGGCGGGGGCCGGGTCGACCAGGAGTTCATCGACGCGGCGGATGCCGTCATCTTCGCCCACGATGTTGCCGTGCGCGACCGGGAGCGCTTCGCGGGCAAACCTGTCGTGGACAGCCCCGTCAAACGTGGCATCAACGAGCCCAACGCGATCATCGACGAGGCGATTGCCGCCGCTGACAACCCGCACGCCCGGCGCGTACCCGCCACCGCTGTCGAAACGCGCGGCGACGTCGGCTGGCCGAAGCGTATCCAGCAAGCCGTCATGACGGGTGTGTCCTACATGGTGCCGTTCGTCGCAGCCGGCGGGTTGTTGCTCGCGCTCGGTTTCCTCGTCGGAGGCTACGACGTCGCCGACGGTTGGCAGGTCATTCCGCTCGAGTATTCGCCGACGAACTTACCGGGCAACGACGTGCTTATCGACGGAGCCCCCGTCCCCTTCGACCGCTCCGGCTGGGCCTTGTACCTGGGCGCGGTCCTCTTCGCCATCGGGCAATTGGCAATGCGGTTCGTCGTCGCTGCTCTCTCCGGCTATATCGGCTACGGCCTCGCCGGGCGTCCCGGCATCGCTCCTGGTTTTATCGGCGGCGCTATCTCGGTGATGGTCGGCGCCGGTTTCATCGGCGGTTTGGTCACCGGTCTCCTTGCCGGTCTCATCGCGTACTGGATCGGCTCGTGGAAGGTGCCGCGCTGGCTCAGTTCGCTGATGCCGGTGGTGATCATTCCGCTACTGACATCGCTGGCCGTGGGTCTACTCATGTTCCTGCTGCTCGGTCGCCCGCTGGGCGCAATCATGACGAGCTTGCAAGGGTGGTTGGAGTCGATGAGCGGCTCGTCGGCAATTCTGCTCGGCGTCATCGTCGGTCTCATGATGTGCTTCGACCTCGGCGGCCCCGTGAACAAGGCTGCCTATCTCTTCGGTACTGCAGGCCTGTCAGCGGGAACCGACGCCGCCTACGAGGTCATGGCTGCCGTGATGATCTCCGGCATGGTCCCGCCGATCGCCCTGTCTGTTGCGACATTCCTCCGCGCCAAACTTTTCACTCCCGCTGAGCAGGAGAACGGCAAATCAGCGTGGCTGCTCGGCTTGTCCTTCGTGTCCGAGGGTGCGATCCCGTTCGCCGCGGCCGACCCATTCCGCGTCATTCCGTCGATGATGCTGGGCGGCGCCGCTGCCGGCGCAACCTCAATGGCGCTCGGCGTGGGAGCGAAGGCACCGCACGGCGGCATCTTCGTCATTTTCGCATATGAGCCGTGGTGGGGTCTGTTCATCGCCCTGGCAGCCGGCGTGGCAGTCGCAGCACTCGCCGTCATCGCCGCCAAGCGCCTGTGGCCCAACAAGACCATTGAGGAGGCAGCGCACAACGCTGTGGCTCCCGAACCGACACCGACACCGACACCGACAGCCTCCGCCGCGTAACCGTTCGGCACTGGAAAAATCTCCTACGATAGGTCGCATACGCGCCCCAAAGAAAGGACTTCACATGGCTTCCAAAACAGTCACCGTCGGCTCCACCGTAGGGCTGCACGCCCGCCCAGCGACCGTGATCGCGGAAGCGGCCGGCGAGTACGACGACGACATCATTCTCATCCTCGTCGGCGGCGACGAGGATGACGAGACGGATGCCGCATCGTCCCTGATGATCATGGCCATGGGAGCAGAGCACGGCGCCGAGGTGACAGTCTCGTCCGATAACGACGAGGCCGTTGAGAAGATCGCGGCGCTCATCGAGTCCAACCTGGACGACGAGTAAGAAAACGTCGCCCGTCCAAGCTCCGGCTTCAAGTGCCGGAGCTTTTTCTATGTCGGCCCTCTCGGCCCGAACAGGGTGTCTACTGCCGCGTACCGGTGGTAATCGTTGGGCACAAGGTATCCGCGGGGTGAGCGCCACCTCGGTGTTCCCCGCACGCGTTCGATGCGGCCGCGTTTCGCGCGCCACGGGTCGTCGTCGTTGACGCGGTTGTGGTACCTGCACAGCGGTGCGAGATTCGCGGCGTTGGTCTCTCCCCCGTTCTTCCACGCTGTGATGTGGTGGATTTCGCACGCGTCAGCGCCGTGGCGGCAGCCGGGCACCGGGCACACAGGCGAGGACACCCGTGCGAGGTCGCGCTGCTTTTGATTCGCCAGCCGCTGCGCGCGGTAGAGGTTCACAGGACCTTCTTGCGGGTGCACGGCGGCGAGTTCGAGTTCTTCGCTGACGCATTGCTGGAGGAATTCCGCACCGGTCATGGTGGTGGCATCGGTAAGCCCGAGGCGGATATCGTCGCCGTCCCCTGCCATGATCCGGCTGTATGCGGGCAGCGGCACGAGCACGATCGGTCGCGGTACGGCGGCCGGGACACCGGCATTACCGCTGCGCATGAGCCGCAGGAAATTTGCGAGCATTTGCGGTGCGGCGGCTTTCGACGGGTCGATGCCGCGCAGAAGCACGTGCTCGAGGTCGGCGAGGTCGCGTTCGTCGGCGGTGACGGTCATCGTGCGGCGTCCGTTACGCGTTTTCGAGAAGCACAGTTGCTTCCGCGCGGGTTTCTTTTCCTCGCCGATCAAAGCTTTCGCTTTACGACGCACCGTCTCATACCTCCCGCTCACCCCCAACAGCTCGAACCGCAGCTCCCACTTTTGGCGGGGATCTTTGACTTTCTTGAGCTGTTTCTCGATGAGCGCCAGCTGGTCGATACTCATCTTCCGCGAGCGCACCACCTCCACGGCGAGCCGCTGTTGCGCGGTCCATGTGGTGGTTCCGAAGTAGGTGTCACGGACGAGCTGCCATTCGTCGACATGGCTCGGTCGAATGCCGGCGGCAAGGGCAGCCTCGCGGTCGAAATCGGCGAGGACGTCCAAGGCGTCGGCAGTCTGCGTGTCGAGGAATGAAGCAAATGCGCTCATACCCCGCAGATTAAAGATCAGCGCGGAACCGTCAATAGAGACGGATACGAGCCTGTGGATAACGCGAGTTATCCACAGGCTGACAGGCCCCGGGATGCGCGCGGTGTCTCCCGCGTGGTTTAATCGCGGGTTTCGATCGTGGCTGCACGGTCGCTGGCGGGAAGGAACCGTCCCTCGCCGAAGGTGCCATACGCCCACCGCATGACCGGGTACAAAACCATGATGCCGATGGAGCCGAGCGCGATGCCCTCCAAAGTGACATTGCCGATCTCGAAGGTGAGGTTGCCGATGCCGACGATCAGGGCGACTGCCGCCATCGTGAGGTTGACGGGGTTGTTGAAGTCGACATGGTTGTCCTGCCAGATACGCACGCCCAGCATGCCGATGAGTCCATAGAGCACCAGGCATGCGCCGCCGAGCACGCCGGCGGGAATAGTAAAGATCAAAGCACCGAATTTGGGCACGAACGCGAGCAGGATGGCGAAGACTGCCGCCACCCAGTAGGCGGCTGTGGAGTAGACGCGGGTGGCCGCCATGACGCCGATATTCTCGGCGTAGGTGGTGGTCCCGGAGCCGCCGAAGCCACCGGCGAGGGTGGTCGCGATGCCGTCGCCGATAAGGGCGGGCCCGGCGAGGTCGTCGAGGTCGCGGCGCGTCATCTCGGCGACCGCTTTGACGTGGCCGACATTCTCGGCGATGAGGACGACGAGCACCGGCAGCGTCACCAGGATCGCCGAGAGATGGAATTCGGGGGTGTGGAACGTCGGCAGGCCGATCCACGGAGCAGCGGCGATGGTCTCGCCTGCGTCTTCGGCAAGGTTGCCGGTCAGCGCGGCGAAGATCCACCCAGTGACCACACCGATGAGGATGGACAAGCGCGTAGCCATACCGCGCAGGCACGCGGTGGCGATCAGAATCGTCGCCAGGGTGACCAGGCCGACGGCGGGCTGCGTCTGGGTGTTCGCCACAGCAGTCGGCGCCAGATTCAAACCGATCAGCGCGACGATCGCGCCTGTGACCACGGGCGGCATGACAGCGTCAATGACGCGCTTGCCAGCCCAGGTGACCAGCAGCCCCACACCGATAAGCGCGAGACCTGTCACGAGAATGCCGCCGAGCTGCGCACCGATACCGTGCTGCTGCGACGCCGTCAGCGGGGCGATGAACGCGAACGACGACCCCAGGTAGCTGGGCAACCGGTTGCGCGTAATTAACAGGAAGATGATGGTGCCCACACCGGAGAACAGCAGCGTGGTGTTCACCGGGAAGCCGGTCAGGGTGGGTACCAGCAGCGTTGCGCCGAACATGGCGATGACGTGCTGCATGCCGATTCCGATTGTGCGCGACCAGCTCAAGCGCTCTTCTGGCGCAACAACAGATCCAGGTTGGATGGTTTTGCCGTCACCGTGGACGGTCCAGGAAGGAATAAAGCTCACAGACTCACAAATTTAGCACCGCTCCCGGCCACGGCGAATTCGTCTCAGCCGACTACGAATTCGGAGTACTGATGGGCAAGGACGCGGGGCAGGCGGACGTCGATAAGCGTGCCCTCTTCCTTGTAGTCTTCGCTGCGTACTGTGCCTTCTTCGTGGAGGCGGGAGACGATGTCGCCGCGCGTGTACGGCACGAGCAGGGTCGCGTGCGCGTCGAGCGTGTTGAGGAACATCTCGATGCGGCCCTCAAGCTCCGCGATGCCTTCGCCCGTTCGCGCGGAGACGAAAACGACGTCACGGCCCGAATCGGCGAATGCGTGGCGCAGCTCGGCCAGCACGACCGGATCAGCTTGGTCGATCTTGTTCACCACGACGATCTCGGGCGGAATCTCCTCGCCTGTGTCGCGCGTGATTTCGGCGAGCACCTCGGTCACGGCCTTGATCTGCTTCAGCGGGAACGGATCGGAACCGTCGACGACGTGCAACATCAAGTCCGCGCCCGCGACCTCCTCGAGGGTGGACTTGAACGCTTCGACAAGCTGCGTGGGCAGGTGGCGGACGAAACCGACGGTGTCGGTGAGCACGACGGAACGGCCGTCGGCAAGCTCGGCTTTGCGTGTCGACGGATCCAGCGTCGCGAAAAGCGCATCCTCCACCAACACGCCCGCATCCGTCATGGCGTTGATGAGCGACGATTTGCCCGCGTTGGTGTAGCCCGCGATCGCGATCTTCGGAATGGTCGAGCGCTGGCGTTGCGCGCGCTTGATGTCGCGGGCTGTCTTCATGCCCGCCAGCTCGCGGCGCAGCTTCGCCATCTCGGAGCGCAGTCGGCGGCGGTCCGCCTCGATGCGTGTCTCACCGGGGCCGCGCAGACCCACACCGCCGTTGGAGCCCGCGCGTCCGCCTGCCTGGCGCGACAGGTTGCCGCCCCAACCGCGGGTGCGCGTGTAGAGGTACTCCATTTGCGCGAGACTGACCTGGGCCTTGCCCTCTTTCGACTTCGCGTGCTGCGCGAAAATATCGAGAATGAGCATAGTGCGGTCGATCACCTTGACCTTCAGCGCTTCTTCGAGCGCCACCATCTGGCCGGGCGAGAGCTCACCGTCGCACACCACGGTATCGGCGCCGGTGGCCGCCACGATGTCTTTGAGCTCGCTGACTTTTCCGGAGCCAATGTAGGTTCCCGGGTCCGGCTTGTCGCGCTTTTGGTACAGCATTTCGACGACGTCCGCGCCGGCTGTCTCCGCCAGTGCCGCGAGTTCGTTCATGTTAGCTTCCACTTCGGCGGTGGTGCCTTCGGTCCACACACCGATGAGGACGACCTGTTCGAGGCGCAGTTTGCGGTACTCGACCTCGTAGCCGTCCTCCTGCTCTTCGGAGCGGATGTCGGTGTCGCGGATGACGCGTCGGAAAGCGTTGCGCTCGGCGAGGTCCAGCGAACCGACCGTCGGGTCCGCGCTGCCGCGCGCGGCAGGCGGCGCGTTGTGGCGGAACGCTTCCGCGAGGAGCTTGTCGTGGGCCGTCTCATCGTCGGAGTCGGCGGAGAATACGGAAAAAGGTTTCGTCATTGAGTCCTTATTGTCGCATGGCTGCATGTCCAGGCAAATAAACGCCCTCGTCATTCGCAACCGCGTGCGACGGCGGATTGTTCCCTTCCGCCACCCCGGCACTAGGATCGGGAGTTATGAGTGAGACGATCACGACAGATCTTTCCAGCATCGGCATGGGCTATTCGCGGTGGCAGGATGCCGTCGAAGCCGCGATCGCGTCGAATCAGCTCGTGGTGACGGGCGAGGTGCGCGGCGGCCAGCTGATCCAGTTTTCGGACCCGTCGGGCGCCCAGCTGAACATTTTGGCTGTCGAGCCGTTCGCGACATTTGCCGGTTTCGATTCGACGACGCGCACGTACGCGCATGTCACGATGCTCAACGACGTCGTGGGGCTCTGCGATGTCGTCGATCCGATGGGCAACGCGATCGCGTCCGTCACGGCGAATATCGCGCAGGGGCCATTGCTTGTCGACGAATCCACCCTCCAGTGGCAAGAAATGGGCTTCACTGCCCTGGCTATTGACGTGCAGCACTACAGCAGCGTCGACGAATACCTCGCCGCCACCGGCGAGACCCTGGGGACGATCGTGTCCGAGGGCGCTGAGCGCGTGAATTCCGGTGCCGCTGCTGCCCCGGACGCCGCCGCGGCATTCTCCGCCCGCGTCCTGGAGGCTGAGTACCGCACCAACACGTTGACCGGCGAGCGCTTCGTTCACATCTCCGTCGACGGCGCGTTCCCCTTCGACGTAGTCCTGCCTGACTCCGGCGCCGAGCTGCCGGAGCGCAATTCAGTCATTGCTGGCACCGCGGTGCTCGCTGGCCAGGTCGCAATGGCTGCCGGTTGCGGCGGTGGCGGCGGTTGCGGTGGCGGCAGCTGCGGTTGCGGCGGACACTAGTCAGCTAGGAAAGCAAGGACACGGAGACGATGGGCCGAAGCAGCCGCAACGTGGAGTCGGCGATTTGGCTGACGCTCGCGCTCGTCGTCGCGATTGTGCTGGGCACACGGCTCGGCCCGCCGGGTCTGCTCCTCGGGATCGCGTTAGCTGCGGTGGCGTTCGTGGCGTATCGCAAAAGGACGGTGGACCCGGAGGTGGAGTCACTGAAATCGTCGCTGCGGGTCGCGCGCGACGATATCGCCCAAGTGGTCGCCGAGTACGAGGATTTCAAGTCGGGCACCAGCCCGGACGCGCTCGCGGAGCGCACGCTCACCTACCGCGCGTTGGCGACGCCCCACAGTGATATTCCGGCGATCGAGGATTTCCACCTGCGCCTCGGTTCGTCACGGCGTTTCCTGTCAAGGGTGGACACGCATTTGCGCAACGACGATCTGGACCGCCACGCGCTGGAGCGCATGATCAATATTGCGGATCAACGGGCAATGGAGCTCGCGGACTCGTGGGCTGACGCGCGTCGCGCCGCCCGCAGGTTAGGTCCCGCTTAAAGCATTTCGCTTATCGACGAAGCGCCCCCAGCTCCACTTCTCCCCTCCCCACGATCACCGACGGTCCCGTCATGGTGGCCTGACCGCCTTCAATGGCGATAGTCAAGGCACCGCCCGGAACGTTGACGGTGACGGAGCCGTTCTCGATGCCGGCGTCGGCAAGCGCTGCCCGCGCCGCAGCGACGGTTCCTGTTCCGCAGGAGCGCGTCTCTCCCACTCCGCGCTCCCACACGCGCATGTGTACGGCACCGTCGGCCATCTCGGTGAGGATTTCCACGTTGACGCCCTCGGGGAAGAAGTCGTGATCGAAGGCGGGCTGGACCAACTTCATCGCCTCAAGTTCTGCGGCGGTCAGCCCTGGGATGACTGCGGCGAGGTGCGGGTTTCCAACGTCCACGCCGAGGCCCGCGAAATCGAACTGCCCCATGCGCGCGGTGGATACGCCGGTGACCTCCACGGGCCCCATGCCGACTTCCACCTGGGCGTGCGACGGACCGTGCGGGCCCTCGCCCGTCAGCTCGTGAACGACGATGTGCTTGACACCCGCGCGGGTCGCCACGTCGAATTCGCGCTCCGTCTCCAGCCCCTGAGCCATCAGTACGTGCGCGAAGACGCGGATGCCGTTGCCGCACATTTCCGCGATCGAACCGTCGGCATTGCGGTAGTCCATGAACCACTTAGCGTCATCACCGTCTGCGCGAACGACGCGCAGAAAACCGTCGCCGCCGATGCCTGCGCGGCGATCGCAGAGGGAGGCGACAAGGTCGTCGGTCAGGACACCGAGGGTGTCGAGCTGATCGTCGACGTCGATAAGCACGACGAAGTCGTTCTCCGTGCCGTGCGCCTTGATGAACGGCAGGGTGGACAAATACTTGTTGCTGTAAGTCACGCCAGCGAGTCTAGCGCGGCGCGTAGCAACGCCTCCGGGTCCTGATCCGCGTCGACCCAGGCGATTCGCTTATCGCGGTTGAACCAGGACCGCTGCCGGCGCACGTAACGGCGGGTGCCGGTGATCGTCGACTCGATTGCTTCTGCGAAGGTGCAGCCCCCAGCGAGATAGTCCAAGACCTGCGCGTAGCCGATGGCGCGGCCGGCGGTGGAATCGGGGGTGAGGCCGGCGTCGATAAGCGTGCGCACTTCGTCGACGAAGCCACGGTCGAACATGAGCTGCGTGCGTTTTTCGATGCGGGGATTGAGCCATTCGGCGTTCGTGCGTAACCCGATGATGCGCGTGCCCCAGCGCGGCGGGGAGTCTTTCGGCGGTTGCGAGGCTTGGAAGGGCTTGCCGGTCAACTCGATGACTTCGAGTGCGCGGACGGTGCGGCGCGGGTCGTTGTCCTCAATGATGCTCGCGGCCTGGGGGTCGATGTCCATAAGCTCAGCATGGAGGGCCTGCACCCCGATCTCAGCCTGGCGTGCCTCGTACTTGGCGCGGACGGCGGGATCAGTGGGCGGGAACTGCCAGTCGTCGATGAGCGACTGCACGTACATCATGGACCCGCCGACGAGGATCGGGACCGTGCCGCGGGCGGCGATCTCTTCCACGACTTCGCACGCGCGGGCTTGATATTCGGCGACTGACGCCGTGCGCGTGACCTCCCAAATATCCAGCAAATGGTGCGGGATTCCGCCGCGTTCGGCGGGCGGGAGCTTCGCGGTGCCGATATCCATGCCGCGGTAGAGCTGCATCGAGTCGACGTTGACCACTTCCCCGCCGAGCTCGCGTGCGAGGGCGATGCCGAGGTCCGATTTGCCGGACGCCGTCGGACCGACGACCGCGATGGGAGTGACGGCCAGATCAGTCATGGTCCACCTGCCACGTCGCGACGAAGCGTCCGACACCGTGCGTCGCGTCCTGCGCGATGAGCCGCTGGTTCGACGCATCGAGTGCCGCGAGCTCGTGCCACAGGGCGGGCTCGACGACACCGCGTGCCGTAAGCTCGTCCGGCAACGCGCCGCGGCCGTCCAAAAAGCGCGCCATCTGCTCGTGTGTGTCCAGCGCACCGTCGATGAACGCGAGCGGCGCGCGCTGCGTCAGGCCTGCCGACCCATCGACGACGACCACCGTGAGCACCTCCGGGTCGAGCGGGGCGATCGTGCCACGCGAATCCGTCACGCGTGTGGCCGCGTCCCCCAGCACGTACCGCGCGACGAGCTCTGCCATGAAATTCCCCTCGCCGACGGTGATCTGCGGCGCGCCCCACGCCGCGAACGAACCCGTACGTTCCGTGCGCCACTGAGCGTCGCGCGAGCCCACAATGTGGATGTCGCGCGCGTCGTTAGCGGTCAGCTCACGGATGGTGCGCACAATGTCGCGCCCGGCCTCATCCCCCGGCGCGAGCTCTGCCACCAGCGCCGGAGACCCCGGCACGACGCACACATTGAACTGATTCACGCCCACCACCCTATCCAGTGCCTCCCGATCCGCGGGCAAACGGTTCCAAGAGCCTGACATTGAGGCGCGGGGGCCGGTAAAGTCTCAAAGCGTTACGGCAGCCGTGTCGCGCGGCACAAAGATGAAAGGACTGGCCCCCACCATGACGCAGCCCCCTACCGACGGACAGAAGCCGACTCCGAAGCCTGCGGCACCTTCGCCCGGATCGATGCCGACGAAGGCGCCCAAGCCCGGACCGCGCCCGGGGGCCAGCCCGGCGAAGGTGGGGTCGTCTACTCCGTCGCCGGTTCCTGCGATGCCGGCCGCACCCGCCGTCGACACCGCCGCAGCGAAGAAATTCGGCCGCGTCGACGAAGAAGGCACCGTTTACGTCGCCCGCGGCGGCACCGAGCGCGCCGTCGGCTCGTGGCAGGCCGGCACCGCGGAAGAGGGCCTGGAGCACTTCGCCCAGCGTTTCGGCGACCTGACCACTGAGGTCGGTCTGCTAGAAAACCGCCTCGCTGCACGCCCGGAGGACGCCAACTCTGTGCGCACGCAGGCACAGCAGCTCATCGATTCGCTTGACGAGCAGGCGGTGGTCGGTGACCTCGACGCCGTCGAAAAGCGCTTGAAGGAGCTCCTCGGCCAGGCGGATATCGCCGGCGAGAAGGCCAAGGAAGCCAAGGAAACCCGCCGCGCCGAAGCGATCGAGCGCAAGGAGACCCTCGCAGCCGAGGCCGAGGACATCGCCGCGAATTCCACCGAGTGGAAAGCCGCCGGCGACCGTATCCGCGCGATCCTCGACGAGTGGAAGACGATCCGTGGCATCGACCGCAAGACCGACGACGCGCTGTGGAAGCGCTACTCCAAGGCCCGCGACTCGTTCAACCGCCGTCGCGGTGCCCACTTCGCCGAGCTCGACCGTGGTCGCGCAGCTGCGAAGGCCGCCAAGGAAGACATCATCGAGCGCGCCGAGAAGATCAAGGACTCCACAGAGTGGAACGAAACGGCCCGTGCGTTCAGCGACCTGATGAAGGAATGGAAAGCTGCTGGCCGCGCACCCCGCGACGTGGACGACAAGCTGTGGGAGCGCTTCCGCTCCGCGCAGGACCACTTCTTCGCCGCGCGCAACGCCGTCAATGAGGAGCGCGACCGCGAGTTCGAGGCCAACGCGAAGGCGAAGGACGACCTCATCGCCGAATACGGCCCGCTTATCGACCCGGAGAAGGGCCTGGGCGCGGCGAAGTCGAAGTTGCGCGAGCTGCAGGAGAAGTGGGAGGAGATCGGTTTCGTTCCGCGCGGCAAGATCCGCGAGTACGAGGACAAGATCGGCGAGATCGAAAAGCGCGTTTCCGACGCCGAGGAGCGCCAGTGGCGCAAGTCGAACCCGGTCCAGCAGGACAAGGCGAACCAGTTCCAGGTCAAGGCCGACGACTTCCGCGCGAAGGCTGAGGCCGCCGAGGCCAAGGGCAACGCCGCGAAGGCAGCGGAGCTGCGCGCGCAGGCTGAGCAGTGGCAGGAGTTCGCGGACGTCGCGGCGAAGGCTCTCGACGACTAACTTGCAGCCGCTTCTCTTTTCCGCTGGCGCCGATGCCGAAGAGGTCGTCGGCGCGTACGCGTTTTCGGCGACGCTCGCGATTCAGGACATCACCGGCGACGCGCATTCGGGGATCACGGCATCTCACATCGCGAAACGGCTCGAGGGTTCCGCGGAGTCCGAGTCGTACCTGTTCGCGCTGACCAGTGTTCGGGCGCCGCGTCCGCTCGGCGCGCACGGGTACCCGGAGATCACGGTCGACGACCTCGCCGATATCGACGCCTGGGTCTTCATCTCCCTGCCGCTTCTGGAAGACACCAGCGTCATTGAAGCCTCCGTCACGCTCGACGCCGCCATCGCGCCGCTGCCCGGCGAGCCCGTCCCGGAAGAGCCGTGGGTCGCCGCTTTATCGCTTATCGACGCCCTATCCCACACCCACCACCGCCCCACCCGCCACATCTGGGAGACCCATGCCCCTGCCACCGGCTCCCCTGCTGCCGAAATCCTGACCGCCGCCGGCTACACCCCCGCTTACCGCGAGGACCAAGCCACCTTCTCGATCGACACAATTGTCCACCCCGCAGCAGCCGACCGACTCCCCGTCGACTCCATTGACGTGGTGTTCAATAACGAGATTTCCGCCGACAATCTGACCTTGTTCCGTGCACTTCTCACCACCGCATCCGAGGGGTACCCGCGCGGGGACTTGAAGCTCGACACGGTGGAATGGACCGAGCAGCGTCTTCGCGACGCCCGAGCACGACTGCTCGACCGCGGCGGCAACCAGTTCACCGCGATCGCATTCAGCACTGCACCCGACGGCGTGCGTCTGGCAGTCGGGCTCGCCGAAGCCGTCCACTACGATGCCGACGACGACTCGCTCATCGAGCTCGGCCTCGTCTTTGTCCTGCCCGCCTACCGCGGTGCGGGTGTCGGCACCGCGTTGGTGGAATCCGCATTGAGCGCCGCAAAGAGCCGCTGGGCGGAGGTGGAGACAGGGTACAGCTCATATCCGTCGATAAGCGATGTTGCGCGCGCGCAACCGATCTCCGCGACGACCGCTTGGCAACGCGCGTAACCGAGTCGCAATTGCAGTTATTACAGTTAGGGTGCTGGATTGAAGATCCGTTACAGATATTTCAGTTAAGGTGCTGTTGCAAAGTTGGGGCAGTAGGATGAGCGACGTGAAATAATCACAGCCATGGGTATCTTCTCCGGTCGTCATTTCCCCCGTGACATCATTCTGTAGGCAGTGCGGTGGTACTGCCGCTACGGGGTGAGCTACCGCGATCTGGAGGAAATGATGACCGAGCGGGGCGTGCCGGTCA